>JAEZCB010000250.1 GCA_023412755.1 Bacteroidota bacterium | reverse complement strand
ATCCATCGGTGCGGTGATCGGACCCGGTGGCCGTGTGATCCAGGAGATCCAGGCCGAAACGGGCGCGCACATCTCGATCGACGAAGTGGACGGCCGCGGCGTGGTGGAGATCATGAGCGAGAACAAGACCAGCATCGATGCGGCCCTCGCCCGTGTGAACGCGATCGCCAACCCGCCGCAGGCGGAAGTGGGCGCCACCTACAAAGGCAAGGTGAAAACGATCATGCCTTATGGCGCCTTCGTGGAAGTACTGCCCGGCACCGACGGACTGCTGCACGTGAGCGAACTCGACTGGAAACGGATCGAGCGCGTGGAGGATGTGCTGAAGGAAGGCGACATCGTGGAATTCCAGGTGACCGGCAAGGATCCGCGCAGCGGAAAACTGAAGCTGAGCCGCCGCGTGTTGCTACCCAAGCCCGAAGGTTACGTGGAGCGTGCCGACAACGGTGATGGCGGGGATCGCCGCGAGCGCCGCGATGATCGCCCACGCAGGGAGTTCAGCCGCGACCGTGGACCGAGAAGGGATAACTGATCGGAATATCGGATCAACGAATGAATTCAAAAGCCGCCTGCGAGGGCGGCTTTTGTTGTTTTTGACCGACAGGTGTTTTGGATCAATAACCTTACTACTCTCACACGAAGCTGAATTAAAAGGTGTTAATAAGTTACGAACCTCACGAAAGAAAACTATGCATACTTTGCGGAACCTGTGATTCGGTTCCTCCAACCCTCAAACCTCGCCTCCTATGCGACTCCATGTCATTCCATTCTCGATCATATTTCTTGCATGCGGAAGTTTGGGGGCAATTGCCCAGAACAACACGCCAAGCTACCTCGAGAGTGTACCCCTCTCCGCCACGATCACTTCCACAGGAATTGAATTGAATGCGCCAGCGCAACCAGGAACGACCTCTTACGATGTCTACCGAAGACTCCGGAATGATAGTGATCCAAGCTGGGGCACTGCGACCAATGTTACAGCCTCACCTTTCATCTACACCGATGCTGTAGATGACCAGATCTATGAATATAAAGTTGTTCGGCGTGATGGTCCGAATGTCATTGGTTATGGATACATCTGTGCTGGAAAAGATGTGCCTGCATCAGAATGGTCGACCAACAATGATCATTTCATGGGGAACGTGCTTCTCCTGGTCGAGAGCACGCTAGCATCAGCCCTACCGACGGCTTCTCTTGATCAATTGAGGGAGGATCTCCGTGCAGATGGATACAAGCCTTTGCCAACTCTTTCCATTAATGCGAATGATACGCCAGCCGCAGTAAAGGCACAGATCATTTCTGCCGCGCAGGGTAATGACGTAAAAGCTATCATCCTATTGGGCCGGATCCCTGTGCCATTGAACCATAATGTCGGTATCAACCCTGATGGACATGCATCTGAAGGATCAGGAATGTACAATAGACTTTGGCCATGTGATGCTTATTATGGAGATCTTGATGGGGTATGGACACTGTATGATTGCGCTGATTGCATGGATCTAAATAATTGTCCTGGTCCACCCATATGCCAGGAATGTACTGACGCATGCGCATATGATGGAATTTTTAATATGGCACTTTTACCTAGTGAGATCGAAATACCCGTGGGGCGGATCGATTTCTCGGATATGACAGCCTTTGCAAGTGGACCTGATCCGCTGACTGAGGCCGATCTGACAGCCAGCTATATTCAACGTGCCCATGGCTTCCGGTCCACCTTGATCATGCCCAAGACGCGCTCCATCGTTTTCGATGATCTTTTTGATTATACGCTTGCTGGTTCTGGGTACCGGTCCTTCGCGCCGCTCACAGGTAATACTGCGATCTATTCAGGGCCACCAGATCTTCCCGATACCGACATTTATCAAGCTTTAGTATCATGGGGCGGGTTGACGAATTTTCTATTCTATGTAGATCTGAATGGTGTACCTAATTTGAACAATGAGGGTAGCTATTTATGGACGCATGGGTTGAGCGGTGGGTACCCTGATGGAACCGGATCTTATACTGGAGGGTCAACGGAGGACCTATCAGATGGATTGAGCAATGGTGGAGTATTCAATTTATCTACCAGCAGTCATATTCTTCGTTGGCAGACACCTGACAACTTTTTACGAGCCAAGATCGCTACTGGGAATGCCCTAACCAATGTTTGGTCCGGAAACCCTCATTGGTATTTCCATAACATGGGCATCGGAGAGCCGATCGCCCGGAGTATTAGGCAATCAATGAACAATAGCCCGAACATGAATATTGAGGAACAAGGATATCTCCCTTTCGCGAGTGACCTCCTGCCCACCACTGATGACTATTTACCAGGGGTCCCTTCCAATGTTCACATGGCATTTATGGGAGATCCCACCCTCCGCATGCATTATGTGGCCACGCCTTCAGCACTGGTTTCGGCCAATGCTAATGGTTATCTGCATCTTACCTGGGAAGCTGCACCAGATCTCATTGGTGGAGGCTACCATGTTTACAAGATCGTCGATGATGTGCCCGTGCTTCTGAATCCAGACTTCCATCCAAGCACTTCCATCACCTTCGATGGCACAAATGACTTACCTCAGTTGACTTATATTGAAGGTGAAGAGTACATGGTACGTGCCACCAAACTTGAGGTGACGCCAAGCGGTTCCTACTGGAATCTATCGCTCGGTGTTTTCGGCACGAATCCTCCCTGCAGCTATACCTTGGATCAGACAGTTCATTCAATAACGGGATCGGTCATTTGGGACCAGAATATGTCTGTTCGTGGATCTGTGGTTGTGCAACCTGGAGCGGATCTTATGATCGAAAATGCAACGATCCGGTTCGCTGATACGCGACAGACCAACGTCCTGACCAATATCATCGTCCAACCTGGTGCAGTCCTCAATATACGGAACGCAACCCTCACTAGCGATGATTGTCAAGGTCCTGGAATGTGGGATGGGATCATCGTCCTCGCAAATTCCTATTATCAATGGGACTTTAATCCGTATACATCAGGTACGGTAAACATTTATAGTGGGGGCATCGTTAGAAATGCTCTTGTGGGTGTGGATTGTTCGCCCATGCAAGTGTCTCAGAATGGTTTCTTATCCGGAGGGATAATCAATAGCGATGAGTGTCTCTTTGAGAACAATCAAATCGATATTAGAGCGCGTCATGCTGGCCTCTTTTGGTTTGAGAATGGGAATGGACCGAGTTCATGGGCGGCAAGCATGTACCCCAAGATCAAGAATACCACCTTCCGTACAACGAGGCTGTTGAATTATCCCGATGAGTTTCCGAAAACCCACGTCGATCTCTTCGGTATCGGTGGTATGCGAGCCCTATTCACTGGTAACACTTTCACTAATGAAAGAACGAGTTTCGGGAGCAGCATTGAAATGGGCCATGGCATCAAAGCGGTCCATGCGGAGATCAATGTTGTGCCGAACTCTGATCCACTGTTGATCACAGGAGAACCCAATATCTTCCGCAATCTGGATCATGCGATTCATGCCACCCCCATCTATGGCGGACCGTTCACTACAGTGGTAGGGAATACCTTCACAGATAACATCTGTGGAGTATATGTAAGTGGTGAAACCGGTATTACGGTACGCCATAATACCATCGAAATGGGCAAATGGTTCGGAGTTTCCCTGGAAGGCATTGAGGACATGCATTTTGATGGTCATCATCGCGGAATCTTCACCACCCGAAGCTGGGGTCTCAACATAAGCGATAACACCATCGCAAGATCCGGCACCGCACCAGTGAATTCATTGCTCGAAGGGGTAGTTGTAGGCTACACGGAAGATCATAATGAAGTCGTATTCAAGAACACCGCCAGTGATCTTACGATCGGCTTCGCAGGAGAAGGGATCAGCGCCGATGTGAACGGCGGCAACCCCAACTCCATTGGTCTGCAGTTCCAATGCAATACCAACAATGGCAATGCCACGAACTTGATGAGCAGGAAGGCCAATGGAGATGAAGCGAATGAAGCATTCCATACCATTCGTGGGATCCAGGGCAACCCTGCCTTGGCCGCTGGCAACAAATTCGATCAGAACACCATCTGGGACTTTGACAAGAACACTGTAGCGGTACCGAACATCACTTACTACTACGACCCCGCCTTCACCGACCAACAGCCCATGAACCATCCCACAGATGTGCAACCATTGGCCATTACCGGCACGGGCAACGCTTGCGGCGATGGGCCAGGTGGTTTGGTGCCGGGTGGCGGAACTATCACGGTGGCGGTGCTAAAACCAATTCTTAGTACCAGCAAATATGAATACGGCACATTGCGCTACCAGTACGAGCAACTTATCGATGGGGGAAATACAGATGAAGTGGTACAGGAAATAATCAGTACATGGCCACAGGACATTTGGGATCTTCGAAACTACCTTCTTGCCCGCAGTCCCTATTTGAGCGTGCAATCCTTGCAGGAATTGATCAACAAACTAGGTGTGCCGGTCGCCATAAAGACAGAGATATGTGTGGCCAATCCCGAGGCTACCCAAAAGGATGGATTTTTGAAATGGGCGGAATTTGAAGCCTTCGATCCGCTGCCCACCTATGCCGTTGCCGCTATCCGGTCCAGTTGGGATACGCGCACTTACCGATTCGCTTTGGAAGCCCAGATGGCAGGCAAGCATACCCGCATGACGCAAGCGGCGAATCATCTACTGGATCTGTACAGGACCGATAGTGTGCGCAGCCATCCGGACAGCCTGCGCTGGATATGGCAGCAGGTGCGCACCAATGCAGCGCGCTATGCGGAGACCGGCTTGCTGTTGCACCAAAGGCGCTACAGTGATGCTTTGGCCTTGTTGGACGCCATGCCCCAGGAGCGGGAACTGCGCGGCAAGGAGCAGACCGAACGCCAGCGTATGCATAGCTACGTGAGCGTTTTAGCCAATGCTTATGGAGCGGGACGGGATGAATACCGTTTGAATGCCCAGGATGTACACCAGTTGGAGCAATTGGTGGGTGAGCATTATGACCGGCCAGCTGTTTGGGCAAGTAATCTGTTGTGCGCACAGTACCGTATATGCCGATCACCTTACACCGGCGGTTCGCCCACTCCGAAATCCCTTATGGTTACGTACCTGGAAGGAAATGGTGAACATTCGGCGTTCCTCAAAATACACCCCAATCCGGCCACCACATGGGCATCTTTCAACTACCACTTGCCCGGCAACAGCGGTGACTTGCAGGTATCCATACGCGATGCACAGGGGCGCATGATCCACACTATGCAGGCTGCAGGCGAGAAAGGCCAACTGATGTGGGATACGCGAGGTAAGGCACCAGGCATCTACACCATAGAGCTACTACGCAATGGGCTACTTGAGCATACTGGGAAATTGGTGATCCAACCTTAGATGAATGGCAGGAACCGCATAACAAGCTCAATGGCCACCCTCGGGGTGGCCATTGTTGCCTGTGCCCAATGGAATTTCACGGTGGACCCAACCTTCCAAACGCAACTGGTGCAACAGAATGTGAATTCGCTCCTGCTGAATGAGGATGGAACCGTGATAGCCTCCGGAAGAATGCGCCTGCCCGGGGAACTAACGGATCGTTATATGATGCGCTTTCAAAATACTGGAATGCATGATCCATCATTCCAAAATACGGGAGCTGGTGGAGGAAAGCTTACAAGATGGCAGGACCGGATGTATGTAGGTCATGCGCAAACTTTGCGGCGCATGATGCTGAATGGAGCGGTGGATCCCACTTTCGGTTCACCAAACCTTTTCCCCTGCCGCTACTTCAACTCCCTGCAAGGCGGCGACTATCATGTGTACCCTGATGGCAGTGTGCTGATCAGCGGCAACCACCAGCTGCATGATAGTATTCGGGGCTTCGTGGGCCGACACCAACTGATGTGGCTTACCCCAACCGGATGCCTGGATACCACCCGCACCCACCGCACGGGCGGGCAGTGTGCGGTGTACCGTTTCAAGGAACTGCCCAATGGCCAGTTCATCTGCAATACCACATGCGACCAGTTCGATGGGCAAGAGATAGACAAGATCTTTCGGGTGAATGCCAATGGAAGTGTGGATACCACGTTCAGGACTGGTGTGGATTGGGGGGCGACATATGATTATCTGCCCTTGGAAGATGGACGTGTGTATGTTGCTGGTAATTTCATTAGGACTGAGGCACCCGATGATACGCTAAGACTGGTACGTTTCCTTCCCAATGGGGATCTGGATCCTGACTTTTTGATCGCGCAATTCACAGCAGGTGAAGGCTTGAGCACCCCATTCGGAGCCACCGCGCATGGTATCACACGCTGGCGCAACGGTACACTGATCATCACAGGCCAATTCAAGAAGGTCAATGGTCAATTGCGTAAGGGTATTTGCATGATCGATACCACAGGCCAATTACTGGCTCCTTTCGATGGCCAGGGTGT
The DNA here is from genome assembly GCA_023412755.1 of Bacteroidota bacterium. Lineage (GTDB taxonomy): Bacteria > Bacteroidota > Bacteroidia > Flavobacteriales_F > PHOS-HE28 > PHOS-HE28. Next base: position 12,066 of record JAEZCB010000250.1, on the reverse strand, counting down.
CGGCCCTTTCACATTCTCTACTATCACCAATGCGGCTTTACTGCGACCGATATTCAATCTTGATTCAACCCAGATGTACGTCTGCGGTTCCTACAGCGGCTACGACAATGGGCTTACGAATTACCCTGAGCAACGCTTCATTACCCGGCTCAATGTGCAGGAGATCACCACAGATGTGGAGGAGCAGGAAGAAGCCCAGCCCGTGCTGCATTTATGGCCTAATCCCAATGAGGGGCGGTTATGGCTGGGGTATTCGCTGCCGGGCCATGCAGGCACTGTGCAACTGCAGATCCGCGATGCGCAGGGACGGATCATCCATAACATGCAGGCCGCAGGCGCACAAGGCCAGCTGGTATGGGACACACGTGGCATAGCCGCTGGTGTATATATCGTGGAATTGCTGCGCGTAGGGCAGGTTGAACACATCGAGAAATTGGTGATACGACCATAGATGCTGCCCGCCAGCATTACATGGTCCTGTGTTCCCATCTAGACTGGACCTCTGGAGTGATCGGAAACTGCAGGGTCCACTTCGTTAGACCCAGCAGAGGTTTTGTTTCCGAGGTTTTCCAAATTCCGATCGATCGCATCACCACTAGAAGCCGCCATCATGGCGGCTTTTCTCATTCTGCTCCTCATGAAATGCCGCCCTTTTCCGATCCACCGCCGTTGCCTGCGCCGATCGGCCTGCGGGTAACCTTCAACATCGCCAGCCCGTTCAACCGGCACTCTTCGCTAAAAACACAGCGCGATAATGGCAAGAATGCGGCAGTTGAAGATCACCAAGCAGGTGACCAATAGGGATACCCCCTCTCTTGACAAGTATTTGCAGGAGATAGGGCGGGTGAAATTGATCACTGCCGAGGAGGAAGTGGAACTCGCTGTGAAGATCAAGCAGGGCGATGATGAAGCCTTGGAAAAACTGGCCAAAGCCAATCTGCGTTTCGTGGTCTCCGTGGCCAAACAGTACCAGGGCCAGGGACTTTCGCTTCCCGATCTGATCAGCGAAGGCAACCTCGGATTGATCAAGGCGGCCAAGCGTTTCGATGAGACGCGCGGCTTCAAATTCATCAGCTATGCGGTGTGGTGGATCCGCCAGCAGATCCTGCAAAGTCTCGCCGAGCAGGCGCGGATCGTAAGGCTTCCGCTGAACAAGATCGGATCGATCAACAAGATCAACAAGGCGTTCGCGAAGCTGGAGCAGGAATACGAACGGCCACCTACCGCACACGAACTCGCGGACATGCTGGAGATGACCCTTGATGAAGTGAAGAGCAGCATGAGCAACACCAGCAGGCATGTGAGCATGGATGCGCCGTTGCGCGAAGGCGACGATAGTGGCACCATGATGGACGTGATGAAGAACGAGGCCACGCCCAGCCCGTTGGAGACCTTGATGACGGACAGCCTGCGCAACGAGATCGAGCGCTCACTGGATTCTCTTTCCGGCCGCGAAGCGGATGTCATCCGGTTCTATTTCGGCTTGAACGGGAACCAGCCACACACGCTGGAGGAGATAGGCCAGAAGTTCGACCTTACACGTGAGCGTGTGCGCCAGATCAAGGAAAAGGCGATCAAACGTTTGAAACACACGAGCCGCAGCGTTGTGCTGCGTGCGTACCTGGGTTAGGGTCTTTCCCCAGGTCTTTCGTAGAGCGGCGCATCCCCATGTGCCGCTCGCTCATTCATGGCGACCGGTACATTTGCCGTCCATGGCCCACATCATCGCACCCTCCCTCCTTTCCGCCGACTTCGCCAACCTGCAGGATGCTGTGCGTTTGGTGGATGACAGTGAGGCCCCATGGCTGCATCTGGATGTAATGGATGGCGTGTTCGTGCCCAACATCAGCTTTGGGTTACCGGTGATAAAGGCCATACGCCCACTCACCACCAAGACCTTCGACGTGCACCTGATGATCTTGGAGCCGGATAAATACATCGGCGCCTTCCGCGATGCGGGAGCGGATGTTCTCACGGTGCATTACGAAGCCTGCACACATCTTCATCGTACGGTCCAGGCCATCCGGGCAGCAGGCATGAAAGCAGGCGTGGCACTGAATCCGCACACCAACGTAGCACTGATGGAGGATCTTCTTGAAGAGATGGACCTGGTATGCGTGATGAGCGTGAACCCCGGTTTCGGCGGTCAGAAATTCATTAAGCGCACCTTCGAAAAGATCGCCCAGTTGAAGGAGCTTCGGGAACGGACCGGATCGCAGGCCTTGATAGAGATCGATGGTGGCGTATGCACCGGGAATGCAAAAGAACTTGTGGATGCAGGGGCCGATGTGCTCGTAGCGGGCAATAGCGTATTCGGGGCGCCTGATCCGGCAGCGGCCATCACCATGCTCTCACGGCCTTGATCAGGATCCCTGTGGGGGTGGGTAATTAATTCTTTGAAAACCCTGCTGCTATTGGGCTCGCGGATAAATTCGCGGCGCCATGACCAGACCCCTCCTCTTCTCGGTATTGTTGCTGTCCGCTGCCATTTCCAAGGCGCAGGACCATGATCATTCCCGCTGCACGGCCACGCGGATCACGGAACGTTTTCTTCAACAGCAGGGCTTGAAGCCCGACATCAGGAAAGCGCTGCCAGACCTGGCCATTGATCCCCGTGCCGGGCAGACACTCACCGTGACCGTGGTGGTGCATGTGGTGTACAATACCCCAGCCGAGAATGTGCCGAGTTCCGCCATACAGGCAATGATCGATCAAATGAACGCGGATTTCTCCCAGAGCAATCCAGATATCAGCGGGGTAAGGCCCACTTTCAATTCCAGCATAGGGAACCCCGACATCCAATTCTGCCTTGCGCAGGTGGATCCTCTGGGCAACCCCACCACCGGGATCACCCGCACACCCACGTCGGACACCTGGTTCGATCCGGATACACAAACGGATGCGATGAAATCGCCCCCACTGGGCATTTCCGCCTGGAACCCTTCCCAATACCTCAACATCTGGATCTGCGACATCTCCAGCGGTGCCACGGGTGGCCAGATCACACTGGGCTATGCCTACCTGCCGGTGGGCGGAGTGGTGGGCACCAACATCGATGGATTGGTGATCGACTATCAATACGGGCTGCCCGCTGGTGCGCGCACCGCCACCCATGAGATAGGCCATTATCTGGGCCTGGAGCACCCCTGGGGCGATGGGGGCTGCGGCACTGACGACGGCTTCACCGATACCCCAAACACCGATACGCCGACCTTTTCCTGCGCGAACACCAGCCTGATGAAGTGCGGCGTGCTCACACAGTATGAGAACTTCATGGATTACAGCAATTGCTCGGTGATGTACACCAACCAACAGAGCAGTTATATGCGCAGTATCCTGCAGGGTGTCCGCGCCAGTCTGTTGAATTCCACCGCGTGTGGGGATCCCAACCCAGGCACATTGTGCATACCCACATCCGAGGTTGGCACCGGTGAAGGCGATTTCATCAATTCCGTCACACTCGGTACCATTGTAAATACCAACAGTGGTGGAGTGGGTGGTCCCACCTATAACGACTACACAGGCCTATACAATGCCAGTCTCCAGCAGGGAAGCACCCACACGATCACCATACAGGGCGGGAATTACGCACCGAACAGTTATGCGGCGTGGATAGACTTTGACCAAAATGGAACGCTCAGCAGTGGCGAGAAGCTCGGGGAATTCAGCACGACCATGAGCGGCGAAACAGGCACCATCGATTTCACCGTACCAGTTGGAGCCCTCACTGGTACTACCGTGTTGCGTGTAAGGGGCGTTTACCTGGACCAGGGGGAACCTGCTCCGGCAGATCCCTGTTTCAATTATACCTATGGCGAGACGGAGGATTATGGGATAATGATCACCAGCTCTGGAGGTGGCGGTTATTGCATCCCCACTTCGCAAGAAGGGACCACTGACGGTGATTATATCAATACGGTGATGCTGAACACCCTGTCCAACACCAATAGTGGCAGCACGGGTGGTGCCAGCTACAATGACCTTACGGCCATGTCCACCACTATCTACCGCAACAACAGTTACAGCCTCTTCATCGAAAGCGGAGCATACCAGACGGATAATTTCGCTGCGTGGATCGATCACGATCAGAACAACAGCTTCAGCAGTGATGAAAAGCTGGGCGAATTCACCACCACGGCCCCCTATGAGATGCAGATGATCCAATTCACCGTACCCAACACAGCGCATCTTGGTGTTACGCGGTTGCGCATCCGGGGAGTCTATCATCTCGAGAATGAGCCCTCGCCCACCGATCCCTGCTTTGACTATGTCTACGGGGAAACGGAGGATTATTCTGTGAACATCAGCGTGTCTTCCCAGGTACTGGATACGGATGCGGCAGGGATCACCATCTTCCCGAATCCTACTCAGGGACTGGTGAACATCCATCTACCGGGTGATGGTCCTGCCACGATCATGCTTCTGGATGTCCAGGGAAGGCTGGTCAGCAGCCAGCGTTCCACGAGTGATCAGGTGATCATGGGCCTTGAAAACGTGGCAAGCGGGCAGTATCTGCTGCGTATCGAACAGGGTGCGATCGTTACAAACCATCGGTTAGTAGTGGCCCCGGATCGTTAAAGTTCACTCATCCACAAGGGAAAGCCAGGTGAAAGCCTGGCTTTTTCGCCTTTTTTGGAAACTGATCACGCGTTCTTCCCGTATACAATGGAAACGATCCCATTCCCATGCCACGGGCCATTCGCGCCTATTTGCTCTCCCCCCTGCTGCTACTGGCTGCCTCGGCGCATGCACAACATAGCGGTATAGGCATCAAGGGCGGTCCTTTGATGTCCACTTACAGGGCATTCCACATCAAGACCGCCCCGATCCCCGGTGTAACCCTGGGTGTCTATCTGCCCTTGGCCGCCGCCCCCCGTCTGGAAGTACAACCGGAATTGCTGCTCACCATGTTGGGCACCGCCCTTACCGAACCGGACGGTGATCGATCCACCTTGCGCACAGCTTACGTGGAACTACCGTTAGCGGCCAAGTTCTATTTCAACAATACGGTGAACCTGCACGGCGGTCTTCAACTCGGCAAACTGATCACCGCCCATCGGATCGACCCCAATGGCACCACCGATGTAAGAGAAGGTTACAATTCCTTCGACATGGGATTCATCATGGGCGCCGGGTTGGATCTGGGGAATGGCCTGGATCTCACCATGCGTTATTATACCGGCATGCCCACCCTGCTGAAGAACGACGATTCGCTCTTCCCCAGGAATCGCAGCCTACAATTGACCATCGGTAAGCGCCTGGTGCAGATGCGCCGGATGTATTCCGCCGGCACTCGCCGCCGCAAGTAGGAACTTCGTGCCCGGCTATCTTTGCCGCGCATGAAAAAGATCGCGCTTCTCGGCGGCGGGCAACTGGGCCGCATGTTCATCGAGAACGCGCTGCGCTATGATGTGGAGATCGCTGTGATGGACCCTGATCCATCCGCTCCATGCGCAGGTCTCACCCAAAGCGTCACCACGGGTGATCTCATGGACAAGGATGGCGTGATCGCACATGCCCGTGAGGCCGATGTGGTGGGCATAGAGATCGAGCATGTGAGTGTGGAGGCACTCGAAGAATTGAAGCGGCTCGGAAAGACCGTGATACCGGACCCTGCCGTGCTTCGTGTGATCCAGGATAAGGGCCTGCAAAAAGAATTCTATCGCGAACATGGCATTCCCACCTCCCCTTTCAGATCCATCAGGAATAGGGATGAGGCCCGGAACAGCATGGATCTATTCCCCGCGTTCCTGAAGACCCGCACCGGTGGGTATGATGGCCGCGGTGTGGTACATGTAGCGACACCGGATGATATACCGGAAGACTGGTCTTGGCCGAGTGTTCTGGAAAGGCAGGTGGATGTAGCGAAGGAACTGGCTGTGATCGTTGTACGTAGTGCCACGGACCAGCGGGTCTATGATCCTGTGGAAATGGTGTTCGACCCACGATACAATCTGGTGGACCATCTGCGGGCACCCGCCAGGATCAATGATCCGGTGGCCAGGCGCGCACGTGATCTTGGCCGGCAGGTGGCCGAAGCATTTGGCGAGCCGGGCATCTACGCTGTTGAAATGTTCCTTGATCGCAATGGTGAACTGCTGGTGAATGAGACCGCGCCACGTGCGCACAACAGCGGCCATCATACCATCGAGGCATGTGCCAGTTCACAATTCGATCAACTCCTGCGCATCTACATGGGCTGGCCTCTTGGTGATACCCGCACCAACACCCCGGCGGCCATGATCAATCTGGTGGGTGAACAGGGTGAAGGGGCACCGCACATGCAGGGGTTGGATGATATCCTGCACCTTCCCGGCACCTTTGTCCATCTCTACGGCAAGAAGAAGACGCGCACCGGCCGGAAAATGGGTCACATAACGGTGACGGCCCATGATCATAATGGATTGGATCAGGCCATCGCGGTAACGAAGATCCATTGCCGGGTGGTACCGGTGAAGGAGGAAGCTGAAAAGGCCGCCAGACCCTAACGACCATAGCTACGCAACGATGGTAGGCATAATAATGGGCAGCGCAAGTGATCTTGGCATCATGCAGGAGGCCGCGGATATTCTGCAGGAAATGGGGGTTCCTTTTGAACTCACCATCGTGAGCGCCCACCGGACCCCCGATCGCATGTACGGCTATGCCAGAACAGCCGTGGAACGTGGCCTCAAGGTGATCATAGCCGGCGCTGGAGGGGCGGCCCATCTGCCGGGCATGGTGGCGAGCATGACCACCCTGCCCGTGATCGGTGTGCCCATAAAAAGCAGGAATTCCATCGATGGTTGGGATTCGCTCCTTTCCATTGTGCAGATGCCCGCAGGCATACCTGTGGCCACCGTGGCAGTGGATGGCGCACGGAATGCGGGCATACTCGCGGCCCGGATCATGGGTATCGAAAATGATAAGATCAGGAACGCCCTGGAGAAATTCCGCGATCAGCAGGAACAAAAGGTCCAGGAAGGTATCCGGTCCATCGGTGACCGTTTTCCGAATACGTTCAAGGAAGACTGATCGGGGATCGATGCCTGCTAACAGATCGATCAGTGTTCCTTGCGGCCGAATGTGTACCGCAACCAAAGGGTGACATCCGCGCCCCGTGCATCGGCGAAATAGCGGGATCGATCCAAGAGATCGCGGTAGGCCACATTCAGCAGATTGGAACCCGCCAGACCTAGCCGGATCTCATTCCTGCCTACCGGTCTCGCCATGGTGATGGCCGCACCAAGCAGCTGGTAGCCCGGAGGCGCATCCATGAAGTCAACACCATCTGGTACCCGCCTCTGCCTCATTGCGAAAGTGCCATTGATCTCGAATCGCAGCTCGCGCCAGGGACCCGCTGCAGGGATCTCATGCACCAGCGATGCCTGGATGCGGTTCGAAGGCATCAGGAAGAGTGGCCTGCTCTCCTGCAGATCGTGCCCATGGAGATAAGAAGCGCGCGCACCAATGGACCATGCTTTCCGCACGCGGATCTCCACCATGGCATCGGCCCCGTTCAACAAGGCATCCGTGGATACATGATCGAAACGTGGGAAGGCTCCGCGGATCGTGAGCACCTGCCCTGCCGGCCTCAGGTAGATGTAGTTGTCGATCCGATCGCGGTATACGGTGAAAGAGAATGCCATTTTGCCACCGATGGCATGCCCTGTGAGATCGGCCACCATTTTCAACGAACGTTCATTGCCCAGGGTGGGATCCCCATATTCCAAGGCGGCCGCTCCATGGTGCAGGCCCTCGCTGTATAGTTCATTCACGTTCGGTGGCCTGTACGCACTGCTGATGTTAGCTCGCAGGCGCAAGGAGTCCGTACCCCAATTTGCGCCGATACTGAATGCGTTGTTGGTGAACACATGGCGGGGTGAGATCCATTGGCCATCATCATCGAACTTGTACACATCCAGTTGCGCCTGCTCCAGCCTTGCACCGGCCTCCAGCTCCAGCGTTCCTGTCACAGGATAATGCTCATGGACGAAAGCCCCCGAGACCAACCGGACATGATTGGGGATCAATGGCTGGATCCCGGTACCAGGAATGTTCACATTCTCCTGATAGAGGCCATTCACGCCGATCTTGCCATGCAGGCGTTCGCCAAGCCAATGCTTCAACACAAGGTCCGCGGTGTGTGATCGGAGGTAGAGGTCCAACGCGGGCCGCTCCCGCAAGGCGCCCCTTCGTCTATCGTATTCCTGGCGGTCGTTGGTCTGGTAGGCATAGGTGAGCACCAGTTGATCACGCATGGTGATGCGCCTAGATAATTCCGCTTTCAACAGATGGTGGACCACTTCCTGCCTGGGTGCCTCGATGGCATAGGTGAAAGGTGCCACATACCACGGCTGTTGTCGCGTGATCGCCTCCTGAAGGTCCGTGAGATTACCGATGTGGGCTGCCCGGAGGATGCCCAACTCCCTTGCAAAAGCGCTGTAGTAGAAGGAGGCACCAGTGCGGGGCCCTTGTACTCCGATGCTTGCGGAGGCCGCCATTTCGCGCAGACCAGTATTGCTTAGCACATGATCCGCGGCATGCGCATCACCGAAGCGCCGCCCGCTGGCCTGCAACCGCCAGCCCAGGCCACGCACCTTTCCGGAACCACCCTCCAACATGCCACCGAGCCCGCCCCCACGCCCGTTCGACCCTCCGGAGATCCGCACCTCGCCGCGTGTGCCTTTGGTCCTGGGCAGGGCAGGAGGTTCGGCGAGCACCACACCGCCCATGGCATCCGAGCCGTATTGTACAGCGGCAGCACCTTTCACCACGGTATAGCGTTCCGCCGCGAATGGATCCATGTTGGGCGCATGTTCGGTGCCCCATTGCTGATCCTGTTGCCGCACGCCATTGTTCAACATCAGAATTCGATCACCATACAGGCCATGGATCACGGGCTTGTTGATCGTGGGACCCGTGCGCAGCATGTTCACCCCAGGAATGGTGCTCAGCATGGTCGCCACATCATGTTGCGTGGATCGATCCAGAGCACTTCGGTCCACTTCCATGCGAGCCTGCCCCACATTCTCATCGGGCCGCTGCCGGATCACCTCCAGTTCGCGCAATTCTTCCAGATGATGTTCCAGTTCGAAATCCATCACCATGTTCCGTCGCAGGTCGATCACCTGTTCCACAGGTTCACAGCCCAGATGCATCACCCGCACCAGATACCGTCCCGGGCAAAGGCCTTCCAGCACATATGCACCTGTTTCATCGGCCACGGCCCCTACTCCTTGATCAGGCAGGAATATTTCAGCGAAGGACAATGGTGATCGATCATGCTCATCGATCACCCTGCCCTGCAACACAATGGTGCAGGAAGGATCCTGTGCCCCCGCCGTGCAGCACACCAGGGCCAGGAGCATCAATGTGGATGCCCTCACTGTTGGAAGATGGAATTCATTCAGGAATATGTGGGTGCCATGGGATGATCGAAATGATCCCAATGATGGAATAGGCCGCGTTATTGGAAACCGCTCAACAGGCCGGCGGTCCACGGTCCCTGGCCGTGGTGCTCTCATAACGCAAAGGCCTCTCTATCACGAATGGATCGCACTCACCATGGAGGGTGATCGCGCATGGACCCGCAGCTGGGGCGATGGCGGTGGCAAAACACATCTCCAAAGCGCATAACAAGCACTCCAGGTGATCGCTAACTATTTCACGTTCAGAAGCTCTCGACGGACCATCATCATGTCCATGATCATGCGGAAGCAAAAAAGGAAGCTGGCCGAATATGAATAAGGCCAACAGAAAACCACCCCATTGGATGGCCGCACCCCTTCCGCGCATGCGGCGAAGATAGTACCTTGCGGCACCCTGGCAGTTCGTTCATCCTGCTGCCACACAACTGGAACGACCCGAATAAATAACGAACCACGCATGAGCTTTTTACGCCTGTTGGGCCTGTCACTGATCGTTCAAACCAGCCTTCTGGCCAATGCACAGACATGGAACCCGATGCAACTTCAGCATTCCGCCAGATCGGTCTCCACCATGGGCGATGCTGTCTATGCGGCCAGCATAGGCCTGGGTGTTTACCGCACGTATGACGATGCTGGGGGCTGGGCCCTTGCCAATACAGGCCTTCCCAATCCAGGCACCATCCGTTCCATAGGCCGCACGGGTAACGTGCTGCTGGCCGGTTTCCTTCCTCAAAACGATGTGCACCAGGTCTACCGCTCCACCGATGGCGGCAACACCTGGCAGATCTCCAACAGCGGTATTCCCGCTGCCAATACCGCGGTGCCCCAGATCCCCTTCCCCAACAAATTCTTTCGCGTGAATGGGGTGACACTGGTGTTGCTCACCAATACGATCGCAAATGGTGGCGGCATGTACCGTTCAGACAATGATGGCCTGAACTGGTCCATGGGCCATTCCGGAATGAATTCCAACATGGTGGTGCACCATATCGCCTATACCAATTGGGCCATGTTCGCAGCCACCAGCACAGGCATCTATACCAGCACCAACGGTGCCCTTAACTGGCAGGCCGTGCCCGGCACGAACTACAATACCTTCGCCCTGCAGATCGTGGGCAACCGCATGATCGCCGTGTCTGATTTCGGTGTACGCTATTCCGATAATTGGGGCGCCACTTGGAACAATTCCGCCGGGCTGCCCAGCGTGATCAACAGGGGTGAATTGATCTCCTATGATGGCAAACTCTTCCTAAGCACAGGGTCCAACCAGAACACGGCCCAGGTCTACCGCTCCACCGACAATGGTGTCACCTTTTCGCTCTTCCAAACAGGGTTGGGCTCATTCGACCAGTTGAATCAGAATCAATTCCATGCCAGCCCCAGCAAGCTGTACCTGGGAGCCCTAGAGGATGTGTACTGGCTGCAGGGAACTTCTGTGGACATGGCGGAGGACGAGTTGACGTCCATCGCCCTCTATCCCACTGTTTTCCAGGATGGCTTTACCGTGGACCTCAGTTCCCTATCCGCAACAAGCACGTTGGTGATCACCGATGCCGCGGGCAGGGAAGTGCAGCGGATCGACGCTCTGCCAGCGGCACCGGTGCGGATCCCTCGAGGTGATATGGTGGCCGGCAGATATCACTGCTATCTGATCGACACGAAGACCGGGACCCGGCGCGAGGTGGGCCAGGTGATCGCTGATCGATGACAGAAAGGGCCTTGGAACATATCGGTGTCTTCACCTCCGGCGGAGATAGTCCCGGTATGAATGCGGCCATACGTGCGGTCGTACGCACGGCGGTCCACCATGGCCTGCGGGTAACCGGTTTCCGGGGCGGTTATGACGGAATGGTGAATGACCGCACCGTGGAACTCGGTGCTCGAGATGTAAGCAACATCATCCAACGCGGGGGCACCATACTCCGTTCGGCGCGTTGTGCGGCATTCATGAAGCCGGAAGGCCGCACCATGGCGAAGGAGACGCTGGATCGCCATGGCATCCAGGCCCTGGTGGCCATTGGTGGCGATGGCACTTTCGCAGGCGCCATGAAGCTGCATGAAGAGCATGGCGTACATACCGTCGGATTGCCAGGCACAATAGATAATGACCTGGCCGGTACGGATGCCTCCATCGGCTATGATACGGCATTGAACACCGCCATTGGAGCCATCGATCGTATAAGGGACACAGCCTCCTCCCACGACAGGTTGTTCTTTGTGGAAGTGATGGGCCGCGACACCGGCACACTGGCATTGGCATGTGCTGTGGCAGCAGGCGCGGAATACGTGATGGTGCCCGAGAAGAAGGAAGGTATCGATGAATTGGTGAGGGCCCTTTCCACCGCGGCCCAGAGCAAATCATCGAGCATAGTGGTGATCGCCGAAGGCGATGAGGAAGGCGGCGCGTTCGATGTGGCGCGCAAGGTGAAGGAACGATTCACGCACTATGACACACGTGTCGCGGTGATCGGCCACATGCAGCGCGGTGGACAGCCAACGGCGCGGGATCGGATCATTGCCAGCCGTTCTGGCGTGGCCGCCGTGGAAGCGCTGTTACAAGGCCATGCCAATTTGATGATCGGCGTCTCCGATGGAGAGATCACCCGGATCCCATTCGATAAAGCGATCCACAAAAAAAAGGACCTGGACGAGGATC
>JAEZCB010000229.1 GCA_023412755.1 Bacteroidota bacterium | reverse complement strand
ACCTGCCACAGTGGGTGTGATCTACATGATCAAACTCGCCCACATGGTGGACGATAAGATGCACTCCCGTTCCATTGGACCATACAGCCTCATCACCCAGCAGCCGCTTGGTGGTAAGGCGCAGTTCGGTGGACAGCGTTTCGGTGAGATGGAGGTGTGGGCGTTGGAGGCCTTCGGTGCCGCCAACATCCTGCAGGAGATCCTCACCGTGAAGAGCGATGACGTCCTTGGTCGTGCGAAGGCCTATGAGGCCATCGTCAAGGGCGAACCGCTCCCGACCCCGGGCATTCCGGAATCATTCAATGTGTTGCTGCATGAATTGCGCGGCCTCGCTTTGAACGTGTCCCTCGAGTGATCAGGGGTGTGCCACCATTAGGTTGAACGGTTAGCAAGAGAGAACATGAAGAAAGAAGTAAAGCTGAACAGCAACTTCAACAAGATAGTAGTCAGCCTTGCGTCACCCGAACAGATCCTTGAACGGAGCTTCGGAGAGGTGATCAAGCCGGAGACGATCAACTACCGCACCTACAAGCCGGAGCGGGATGGTCTCTTCTGCGAGCGGATCTTCGGTCCGGTGAAGGACTTTGAATGCCACTGCGGCAAGTACAAGCGCATCCGCTACAAGGGGATCGTGTGCGACCGCTGCGGTGTCGAGGTCACCGAGAAGAAAGTGCGGCGCGAGCGTATGGGCCACATCCAGTTGGTTGTGCCTGTTGCCCACATCTGGTATTTCCGCAGCCTGCCGAATAAGATCGGTTACCTGCTGGGCCTGCCCACCAAGAAGCTCGATCAGGTGATCTACTACGAGCGTTACGTGGTGATCCAACCCGGCACGGCGGTGAACAAGGAAGGGGAACAGGTCCAGTACCTGGATTTCCTCACCGAAGAGGAATACCTGGACATACTAGAGGCTCTGGGCAAGGACAACCAGTACCTGGACGATAGCGATCCCAACAAGTTCATCGCCAAAATGGGTGCCGATGCGCTGCACGACCTATTGAAGCGCTTGGACCTGGATGGATTGAGCTATGATCTGCGCCACAAGGCGAACACCGAGACCAGCCAGCAGCGTAAGAACGAAGCGCTGAAGCGGCTGAATGTGGTGGAGGCGTTCCGTGAGGCGAACAGCCGCCGGGAGAATCGTCCGGAGTGGATGATCGTGAAGGTGGTTCCCGTGATCCCACCCGAGCTGCGCCCACTGGTGCCCCTGGATGGCGGCCGCTTCGCCACGAGCGATCTGAACGATCTGTACCGCCGTGTGATCATTCGCAACAACCGTCTGAAGCGCCTGATGGAGATCAAGGCTCCAGAGGTGATCCTGCGGAATGAGAAGCGCATGCTCCAGGAGTCTGTGGACAGCCTCTTCGACAACAGCCGCAAGAGCAGTGCGGTGAAAAGCGAGAGCAATCGCCCGCTGAAGTCCCTGAGTGATTCGCTCAAGGGCAAGCAGGGCCGCTTCCGCCAGAACCTGCTTGGTAAGCGTGTGGACTACAGCGCACGTTCCGTGATCGTAGTAGGTCCAGAACTGAAACTGCACGAGTGCGGTCTGCCCAAGGACATGGCAGCCGAGCTATTCAAGCCGTTCATCATCCGCAAGCTCATCGAGCGGGGGATCGTGAAAACGGTGAAGAGCGCCAAGAAGATCGTGGACAAGAAGGAGCCCGTGGTGTGGGACATCCTGGAGAACGTGCTCAAGGGCCACCCTGTGCTCCTGAACCGTGCACCAACCCTGCACCGGTTGGGGATCCAGGCTTTCCAGCCAAAGCTCATCGAAGGAAAGGCCATTCAGCTGCACCCGCTCGTATGTACAGCATTCAACGCTGACTTCGATGGTGACCAGATGGCGGTACACCTGCCCCTGGGCAACGCTGCTATACTGGAGGCCCAGCTGCTCATGCTGGCCAGCCACAACATCCTCAACCCTGCCAACGGTGCGCCTATCGCAGTACCGAGCCAGGACATGGTACTTGGTCTGTACTACATCACCAAAGGGCGTAAGAGCGACGCCGAGCGCAAGATGAAGGGCGAAGGCCGCACGTTCTACAGCCCGGAAGAGGTGATCATCGCCTACAATGAGAACCAGCTCGATCTGCATACCTGGATCAAGCTGCGCTGGACCGATGCCAACGGCAAGTCGCACATGATCGAAACCACCTGCGGCCGCACACTCTTCAATGAAGTGGTGCCCAATGAGGCTGGTTTCGTGAATGAGGTGCTCACCAAGAAGGCACTCCGTGACATCATCGCGCGGGTGATGAAGGAGACCGGTGTGGCACGTACCGCCCAGTTCCTGGATGATATCAAGGATCTTGGATTCATGAGCGCCTATCGCGGTGGTCTTTCGTTCAACCTGGATGACGTGATCATTCCGGAGGCGAAGGAGAAGCTGGTGAAGGCGGCCCAATCCGAGGTGGATGAGGTGACGGCCAACTACAACATGGGTCTGATCACCAACAACGAGCGCTACAACCAGACGATCGATATCTGGACACACACCAACTCCAAGGTGACCTACACCTTGATGGAGCACATCAAGAGCGATCGCCAGGGCTTCAATTCCATCTACATGATGATGGACAGCGGCGCACGTGGTTCCAAGGAGCAGATCCGCCAGCTCAGCGGCATGCGGGGTCTTATGGCCAAGCCGCAGAAGAGCGGTGGTGGTGGTGGCCAGGACATCATCGAGAACCCCATCCTTTCCAACTTCAAGGAAGGACTGTCCATCCTTGAGTACTTCATCTCAACGCACGGTGCCCGTAAGGGTCTTGCCGATACCGCTCTGAAGACGGCCGACGCAGGTTACCTAACCCGCCGTCTGGTGGACGTTGCCCAGGATGTGGTTATCACCAATGAGGATTGCGGCACGCTCCGCGGCCTGATCGCGTCGGCTTTGAAGAAGAATGAAGAGGTCGTAGAAAGCCTCTATGACCGGATCCTGGGCCGCACTTCGGTGCACGATGTGTACCATCCACAGACCGGAGAGTTGATCGTGAACACCGGTGATCAGATCAATGAGGATATCGCCGATGCGATCGCCAAGAGCCCGATCGAGGAGGTGGAGATCCGCAGCGTACTCACCTGCGAACAAAAGCAGGGCGTATGCAGCAAGTGCTATGGCCGCAACCTGGCGACTGGCCGCATGGTACAGATGGGCGAGGCCGTGGGCGTTATCGCAGCACAGTCCATCGGTGAACCCGGTACGCAGCTCACACTGCGTACCTTCCACGTAGGTGGTGTGGCTGGAAAGATCACAGAGGAAAGTGAGATCCGCGCGAAATACGACGGTATCCTCGAGATCGACGACCTGCGTACCGTGAAGAAGCAGGATCGCAAGGGACAGGATGCTGAAGTGGTGATCAGCCGTAGTTCGGAGATGCGTATCATCGACCAGAACACCGGCATTGTTCTCACTACAAGCAACATCCCTTATGGTGCCTTCATCTATGTGAAACCCGGTGAGGAGATCAAGAAGAACGACCTGATCAGCACCTGGGACCCGTACAATGCGGTGATCATCTCGGAAATGGCCGGTAAGGTCCAATTCGAGAGCATCGAGGAGAACGCCACTTACCGCGAAGAGATCGATGAACAGACCGGCTTTGCCGAGAAGGTGATCATTGAGAGCCGTGACAAGCGGAAGAATCCAACGATCAAGATCATGGACACCAAGGGCAAGGAGGAGCTTCGCAGCTACAGCCTGCCCGTGGGCGCCCATATCATCGTGAGCGAGGATCAGAAGATCGAGGCAGGGGATATCCTGGTGAAGATCCCGCGCAGCGGTGGCAAGGGCGGTGACATCACCGGTGGTCTGCCGCGTGTGACCGAGTTGTTCGAAGCGCGTAACCCCAGCAACCCTGCTGTGGTAAGCGAAGTGGACGGCATCATCAGCTACGGGAAGATCAAGCGTGGTAACCGCGAGATCATCGTGGAGAGCCGCACCGGTGAACGCAAGTATTACCTGGTGCCCCTAAGCAAGCACATCCTGGTGCAGGAGAACGATTTCGTGAAGGCGGGCCAACCGTTGAGCGATGGCGCGATCAGCCCCGGTGACATCCTTGACATCCAAGGTCCGACCCGCGTACAGGAATACCTCGTGGATGAAGTTCAGGAGGTGTATCGGATGCAGGGCGTGAAGATCAACGACAAGCATTTCGAGGTGATCGTGCGCCAAATGATGCGCAAGGTGGAGATCGAAGATCCAGGTGACACCAAGTTCCTTGAGCGCCAGAGCGTGAACAAGACCGAATTCATGGAGGAGAACGACCACATCTATGACAAGATGGTGGTGACCGAATCCGGCGACAGTGCCACCCTCCGTGTAGGCCAGATCGTGTCCATGCGCAAGTTGCGCGACGAGAACAGCGCCTTGAAGCGGCGCGATGCCAAGGCCGTGGAGGCCCGGCCGGCACGCCCTGCCACGGCCCGCACCATGCTTCAGGGCATCACTCGCGCATCACTGCAGACCGACAGCTTCATCTCCGCGGCATCCTTCCAGGAGACCACGAAGGTGCTGAACGAGGCCGCCGTGAATGCCAAGGAAGACAACCTGAATGGCCTGAAGGAGAACGTGATCGTTGGTCACCTGATCCCTGCCGGTACAGGAACCCGTACCTTCCAGAAGACCATTGTGGCCGGAAAGGAAGAGTACGAGCGTATGATGGCCGACCGTGTGGAGGCCGAACAGGAAGTGAACGAAGACTAGAACAGGAATGGGGGTGATGAGTGGCATCTCTGCCACTCATTCCTTCCGCCTGTTCAAAAAGATCAGCTAGCTAATGGCGGACCAGAAAGATGCGCCCAAGGGCAATCAACTGAACATCGAGATAAGTGAGGATGTCGCTGACGGCATCTATAGCAACCTCGCCATCATCACCCACAGCAATTCGGAATTCGTGCTGGATTTCGTGCGGGTGATGCCCGGTGTTCCCAAGGCCAAGGTCCGCTCGCGGATCCTGCTGACACCCCAACACGCCAAGCGTCTCATGCGTGCATTGGCGGACAACATCAACAAGTTCGAGGCGGTGCATGGCCAGATCCGTGACACGGATATGCCCGAGGTACCCATGAATTTCGGTGGGCCGGCCGCTCAGGCTTGAATCCGAGACGAACCAGTTAATGGGGAAGCGTCCGGAAGGGCGCTTTCCTGTTCAAGGGCGGGTCCGCGTAAGGCGTACACCACTTGCTGTCGCCGCCAGTTCCTGCTCCGCGGCCAGGTATCGATCACTCTCCAACAGATCGAGTGTATGGATGTGCAGTTCTCCTGCGCCATCATACCAATGAAAACTCAGGACCGCACCTGCTTCGCTGACGCTTTTGGAGATCTTCATGTCGGACATGCCTTTCAAGGCGACCGTGCTCCGCTCTTTTACTTCTGGTTCCATTTCCGGCCAGGATATACTCTAATGTAGGTATGGTCAGCACTCATTTCCAAGCGTACATCACCACCAGCTACTGCATTCCTTCATTCCTGAACCATGTCATGCAATTCGCCCTTTCCACTGTTAGCGGTGCCTCCAGTAATGCCAGCAATACATCATTATTGGAATGCCATGCTATGGAACCTTCACAGACGCATGTCCTTCAACCGTTGCACCACGCTCGCATCCTCACAGACCTCCTCTATCCGCCTCTCTACAAAACGGGCATAACCATCACTGGCATAGCCGAAGCGGATCATATGCAGATCAAGGAGCAACTGATCAACGATCTCCCAAAGGGCGGCATCGGCATCCACTTCTTGCGGAAGTCTTTCCAGTTCACCCTTCACAGAAACATACTGGTCCAACAGGGCGTGGCCGATGAGATCTTTACTCATGGGCGCGTTGTGCGAAAAGGACATGCCCGAAGTTGAGGCTCCAGGCCCAGGGTTCCTTCAACCCATCGAAATAGCTCATGTTGAACCATACCGGACCGATGGGACTTTGGTAGATGAGTGAACCGGAAGCGATGTAATAGCGGTCCACGAACGCCGGAGAAGTGATGGGCAGATCGCCTTCGCCACGGATTATGGGTTCATAGGGTTGAAAGACATAACCCTCCAGGCGCAGGTCGAACCTGTTGCGTGCCACGGCGATGATGGAGCGCAAGCCTCCTGCCAGGTACTTCGGGGCCCTGAATTCCTCAATGAAATAGGTGCGGCTCTCCGGTGTGGGTTGAAAAGCGGGTGCACGAATGATGCTGGCCGTGTAGTTGGTGAACATCGGCATGTTGCTGAAAACACCTTCCAGAAGCACACCGAACCGGACATGCCCCCTTGGCAGGAGGTATTGATCCAATTTGAGTTTGGCCTCGAACCAATCATGGTGTCTTAACGTGGTTCGGTCCTCCGGCCGGCGAGAGCCGGGGTCTGTGATCTCATCACCTACAATGCCCCGGATCTCCAGGCGCAGAGCTTCACCCGCATTGGGGTGTTGCTTCCGGTTGAGGCTGTTACGTTGGAGCACCAGACCGGTGGTGACATGCCGGAAAGTGGTGAGGTCCGCGGTGTCCTGGCCGGTAAAGATCAGGTCCTGATAATAGCTATCCCGGGTCTCCACATACTTCACATCCAGGCCAAGCAGCCCTTTGTTCCCCAAGCCCAACCCTGTATTCATGCCGGCCCACGTTTCCCGCATCACAACGAATGATGGGCGCACCTCATCAAAGAACGTGGCGAAGCTCCGGAAGTGATCCCACCGGTGCAGCGTGAATATGGGTTCCACGTAGACCGGCAACCGGGAGGAAAGATCCACACGCAACCTCAGTTGTCCGGCCGCATAGAATTTCCCGAAGTAAGAGAGCGCCTCGGCGTAGGAGGAAGTACGGCCGAAGATCTTATACCGAATGGCGGCCATGCCCGTGTTGATCGGCCGGCTGGAGAACATGCCTCCGAACCGTACCTCCAGGCGCTTTTCGCGTTTCACCTGCAGATGCAGGTCGTACGTACGTTTCTGCGGATCATACATGGTCCATGGATAGACCAGTGAAATGTTCTGATCGGCGTAAAGGCGGTAGTAGATAGGCTCCCACTCGTCCAATGTGAAGGTGGTCATTTCCGGGGAGAGGATACTGCGTTCCACAAAGCGTGTTTGAGATCGGCCGAGACCATGCACTGTCAGGCTGCCGAAGATCATTTCCGGGAAGCGGGCGCGAAATGCCCTGCGTCTGGCCAGAAGTTCCTCCCGATCCACCCGCCGGTCCACCTGAGCCAGGATCTCGGGCATGTGTGCCATGGCGGCCAGGTAACCATCCCGTATGGCCCTTCCAGGGTCACTGAAATCGAACAACGATACATCTGTGCGAGGTTCTATGATAACACCCTCTTCACATACCACGGAATAATCGGTGCGGGTTTGGATCATGGCCCGCAACTGGCTCAGGAGATCATCTTCATCCGGTGGTGGGGCATTATCGGTGACGTTGCTGCCTACGATAAAGTCCGGCATGAACTCGGAGTACATCACATCACTCGGGAAGTTGTTGTACAAGCCTCCGTCCATCATCAGCGCACCTTCGATCTTGATCGGTTTGAAGTAGAAGGGATAACTCATGCTCGCGCGCACCGCCTTCGCCAGATCACCCTTGCTGAATACTACCGGCTTGCGCTCGTTGATGTTGGATGC
This sequence comes from Bacteroidota bacterium, assembly GCA_023412755.1. GTDB lineage: Bacteria > Bacteroidota > Bacteroidia > Flavobacteriales_F > PHOS-HE28 > PHOS-HE28. Next base: position 4,712 of record JAEZCB010000229.1, on the reverse strand, counting down.
CACGCATCGGAAGGGCACGAACAAGCTGTCCATATCATATCCGGCGGCGGCAGCAGGCCCGGCAAAGCCCTTGAGCTGTTCCATGTCAATGAGGACCGGACTGCGCAGATTGGTAGGCAGGGAGGTTTGAAGCGTGGTGTCGAGGTCGAATTTCAAGGTGATCAATGAGGCATCAGGCCAGTCCTGTTTGAAGAAATACTGGTGCTTATCCTCGATGCCGCCCAGGGCCATGAGCTGGAATTTCACACTGCGGAAGAGCGAATCGATCTCCCAAGGACTCAACCCTGAGGCATACAGGGCACCGATCAACGCGCCCATGCTGCTTCCGGTGATCTGATCGATCGGTACCCCGTTCTCTTCCAATGCTTGCATGACACCGATGTGTGCCATGCCAACGGCTCCACCACCGCTCAGCACCAGCCCCACCTTCTGCGCCTGGATCCATGGCGAGAGAATGAGCGCTGCGATAAGTAAGGGCAGGCGGTGCATTGGCAAAGACAAAAGTAGGCCGCAGGCTTACTCGGCATCCGTTTTTATGCTTTCAATAACGCTTTGGAAATACGCTGGTGCATGCAGCAGCCGGCTGCCATACCAGCTGAAATACGTGCCATCAACGAGCATGATGAGCGCATTGGGCAGAATGGTCCGTATTTCCAGCACATGCTCTTCCTTGAAGGGATACGGTTCTGAGGAAAGGAGCACAATGGAAGGGGCGGCGAGCCGGAGCAGTTCAGGGGTGGCTTCCGGGTAGCGGGAACCGGAGCTCTGGAATGGATGCCGCATGCCGCACCGCCGCAGCATGTCGTTGATGAAAGTGTCTGGGCCTGCCACCATGTAAGGTTGGCGCCAGATCAGGTAGGCGGTATCCATTTCCGGGAGGGGCCGCAGCCGGGCGAATGCATCCGATATTTCCCCGGCCATGCGTTGTGCCCGGTCCGTGGTACCGGTGATCATACCCACGGAAAGGATCATCTCGATCGCGCTGCCCAGGTCCCGCACATCGCTGCACCAGACCGGAAACTCCTGCTGAAGCGATGCGATCTCCTCACGCGTGTTCTCTTCCTTGTTACAGATGATCAGATCCGGCAGCAGCGATCGGATCCTCTCCGGATCCAGCTTCTTTGTTCCGCCCACCCGGACCTTGGTCCGATGCCATTCAGTAGGATGGATGCAGAACTTGGTGATCCCGACCACCCGCTCCCCAAGGCCGAGATCATGGAGCAATTCGGTCTGCGATGGAACGAGCGAGATGATACGCTGGGGACGGGCCACGATGGTGACACGCTGGCATAGTTGATCTTTGTAAGTTACCGGCATAAGTGGGATAACGATCCTTGGGGTCCAGCGTTTTTCGCGTTCAATGAGGCAAAGAAACCCACGAACCTCTTACACCAGCGGACCTATCTTTGGCCGCCTGAACAATGGAGGCCGAAGCGAGCATGAGTGGCACTTTACGGACGATCATCATACTATTGATCATCTGGTGGGTGCTCCGGCTTTTGATGCGGGCAGGGAAGCAGCGTAAGGGTGCGGGAGGCATGCGCTGGACCAATGAGACCGGCAGGCCCAAGGGTGATGTGCGGATCGAGCGGCTCAAGGATGAAAAGCGCGACAAGGACCGTGGCACGGGAGGCAATGTGACCGATGCCGATTTCGAGGAATTGAAGTAGCCCACAACACGACCATATGAGATCGATCCATTGGAGGAGCCTGCTGCCGATCGTGACGGCCATTGCGCTGTTCTATGCTCTTTGCCTGATCTATTTCAGCCCCATGCTGGAGGGTCAGCAGTTGATCCAGCATGACATCAAGCAATGGTGGGGCATGGCCCAGGAGGTGGAGGAGCACCGCGAGCGTAGCGGCGAGGAGGCCTTGTGGACCGGAAGTATGTTCAGCGGCATGCCAGCCTACCAGATCAGTGTGCGGTGGTCGGCCAACCTGCTGCGGCACGCGCATGATCTATTCCAGGGTTTCCTGCCACGGCCGGGATCGTTCCTCTTTTTATATCTGCTGGGCATGTTCGTGTTCCTGCGGATCCTGCGGGTGGATCCGTGGCTTTGCATCGTGGGAGCCATCGCATTCGCATTCTCCTCTTACTTCTTTGTGATCCTGCCCGCAGGGCATACCAGCAAGGCGAGCGCCATAGGCTATATGCCATTGGTGCTGGGAGGGGTGTACCTGCTCTACCGGGACAGGCGCATGATCCTGGGTGCGGTGCTGCTGGCGCTCTTTCTGGCACTGGAGATCATGGTGAACCATGTGCAGGTCACCTATTACCTGGGCATGGTGATCGTATTGTTCATCCTGGCCGAACTCGCAGCGGCGATCAGAACAGGCACCATTGGGCAATTCATGAAGCGTTCATCCCTGGGGTTAGTGGCCGTGGTGCTTGCGCTGGCCTGCAACCTCGGTGTGCTATGGAGCACATGGGAGTATGGCCAGCATTCCACGCGGGGGCAGAGCGACCTTACGATAAGACCGGACGGTTCGCCTGCCGATGATGTCCAGACCACAGGCCTCGACCGCGACTATGTCACCCGCTGGAGCTACGGCATCGCGGAGAGCTTCACATTCTTGATCCCGAATGCCAAGGGCGGCGCTACGGGCCAGATAGGGACGGGTGAACCTGCCCTGGACAATGCCGATCCGCGCTTCAAACAGATCATTGCGCAGCAGAACAAATATTGGGGTGATCAGACCTTCACTTCCGGCCCGGTGTATATCGGGGCCATCGTGCTTCTGCTGATGTTCCTGATGCTCGGACAGACGGAGAACAAGGCTCGATGGTGGATCATTGCGGCACTGCCCATGATCTTTGTTCTGTTGGCCATCGGCGATCCTTTTCTGGCTTTCATGGTGTTGGCCATATACCTGCTCGCCGGCATTTTTCTGTGGAAGGAACCGCTGCCGTACGCGCTATTCGCAGGTTTCGTACTCACACTTCTGTTGAGCTGGGGCCGCAACTACATGCCCCTCACCGATTTCTTTTTGGACCATGTTCCCGGGTACAACAAATTCCGGGCGGTCACCATCATCCTGGTCATCGTGTCGCTGGCGGCGCCGGTGCTGGGTGTGCTCTATCTCGATAGGTTATTGCGCAGCGATGGCTGGGACAAGACCACCAGCAGGCGTTCGCTGATCACCATGGGCATCCTCGCCGCGTTCGTGCTTTTTGTGGCTGTGGCGCCAGGTGTGCTGTTCGACTTCATCAGCGATCAGGAGCGCCAGGCGTTCAATGAACAGGCCGATACCTCCCCACAGGCGGAAGCCCAGGTAATGGCCTTCGTGGGATCCTTGAAGTCGGTGCGGCAGGGGATCTTCAGTGCCGATGCCTGGCGCAGTCTCGGTTTCATCGTCGCGGCGGGCCTGCTCATCATCCTTTATGGGCGCAAGACCATGGGCAGGGGAGTACTGCTTGGCGGGCTGGGCCTGCTGATCCTGCTCGATCTCTGGTTCGTGGACAAGCGTTTCATGCACAACGAAATGGTGCGCGGCCGCTATGAACAATGGGAACCGAAGGGACAGCTGCCACATAAAGCGAATGCCGCCGATCTCGCCATTCTGGAACAGGAGATGGGGCCAGAGGCAGAAGAACGTTACAGGCTGGCGTTGGAGAAGGCGCGGGCAGAGAGCGGACGCATCACCACCGAGGAAGACCAGATGCTGCGCTTTTCCGCGGTGCGACGCAACGGAGACCATCGGGTGCTCAACCTCACCTCTTCACTGGATAGCGATGGCCGAACGAGCTATTTCCACCGCAGTGTGGGCGGCTACCACGGTGCGAAGTTGCAGCGCTACGATGAGCTGATCGCCTTCCACTTAAGTCCTATGCTGCAGCGGATCATCGGCATGTTGCAGGGAGGCACCTCCATACCGCAGGTGGATAGTTTGCTGGCGCAGGAAGGGGTGCTCAATATGCTCAACGTGCGCTATCTGGTCTACAGTCCGGAGCGGCCACCGATCCAGAACCTCAACGGCCTGGGACCCGCCTGGTTCGTGGATCAAGTGCAATGGGTGCAGAACGCGGATGAAGAGATCATGCAGCTGGGTGACATCGATCCGGCCACCACGGTACTCATTGACACCCGTTTCCGCACCACGCTCGGTGAAGGGCCCTTCGCATCGGATCCTTCGGCCAGCGTGGATCTGGTGGAATACGAGACCGACCGCCTCACCTACGATGTGCGATCGGCGCAGGGGGGCATCGTGGTCTTCAGCGAGATCTGGTACGGCCCCGACTGGCATGCGACGATCGATGGCGAACCGGCGGAATACGTGCGTGGCAACTACGTTTTGCGCGTAATGAAAGTGCCGGCCGGAAAACATCGGGTGGTTTTTGAAGTGCGCGGCTCGGCCTATGAGACCTCCCGTCCGATCATGTTCGCCAGCAGCCTGCTTTTGATCCTTGCAGTGATAGGCCTGCTGGGTCTGGAGCTGCGCAACTGGGTGCAGGGGCGCACCGCCGCCGCCGAAGTGGAAGCCGAATGAAGCGTGTGATGATCATCGCCTACTACTGGCCGCCGAATGCCGGAGTAGGGGTGTATCGCTGGCTGAAGTTCGCCAAATACCTGCCGCAGTTCGGGTGGCAGCCGGTTGTGTACACCCCGAAAAACCCCGAGATGCAGGCCGTGGACACCACCCTGCTCGCCGATGTGGCGCCGGAGGCCCAAGTGATAAAGGCGCCGATCACCGAGCCCTACACATGGTACAAG
>JAEZCB010000218.1 GCA_023412755.1 Bacteroidota bacterium | reverse complement strand
AGGTGAAGTAGGCCAATGGCCTATGGCTTGCCAATGACATAGTGCGTTTTGTGGCAGTATCTTGCTCTCCGAACATACGAGAGCATGAGGCACATCCTTACCCTGTTATACACGGTTATGGCCCTGGCGCCGCTTAGCGCCCAGCAGATCTACAAGTGTTGCAACAACACCAACAGTTCATTCCTGTTGGGCAGTATGAACTATGCCCGCCACAACCAGGGGCTCTATCTGCCATCGGATTTCCAGACTTCCGCTGCGGGTAACATCTCGCGCATCTACTATCGGTATGGCACCACCAATGTGGTCAATGGCAATACCCTTACGCAGCTTACCATCAGCATGGTACATACCCAGCAGACAAGTTTCGCGAACAACATGTTCATCACCGGTGTCACGCCTGTTTTCCAGCGGCAGGAGCATACCATACCCGGCGGTGCCCCGGACACCTGGTTCGCGATCGAATTGGATGAACCCTTCCCGTACGATCCCTCCCTTCCGCTCGTGGTGGACATCCGGTTCGATTCCAGCGCGGTGCTCATGACATGCCGGTCAGTGAACACGCCTGGCAGAAAGCTGCAGTCCGGCGATCTTACCTCGCCCACGGGGTCGGGCTCCAGCCAGAATCTGCACGACTTCGGCTTTGATCTGGATGTGTTCACCGGTGTTCCTTCGGAGGGGCCAATGATCCAGTTCCTGCATGCGGAGCCCCAGGCCGGCATCCTGCACATACGCCTGGATGCGGCTTCCAGCACACCCACACAGGCCCAGGTCTTCGATACACGTGGCCGGTCCCTCGCTCGACAGACCATTGGCGCAGGGGAGGAATACCATACCATGGATCTGTCCTCACTGGCGCGGGGCATGTATGTGCTTCGGCTGGTGCAGGAGGATGGTCATTCCTCCGCGCGCTCGTTCGTGCTGGAGTGAGGGGCGGCCTCTGTGGCCGCATCTGCCTTGGCGGGGAAGAGGTAGGTTATGTTGCCTGCGAAAAGCTTCACACTGATCGCGAGCAGGATCACACCGAAGGCCTTGCGCAATACGATAAGACCCACCCGCCCAAGCATGCGTTCTATGCGGTTGGTGAGCAATAGCACCACCACCACAACGGCCATGTTCAGCACGATCGCCACCAGTATGTTCGCTGTTTCGATCTCCGCCCGCAGGGAAAGGATCGTGGTTATGGTGCCCGCACCGGCGATCACCGGAAAGGCGAGCGGCACAATGCTGTACACCTTCGGATCATCGCTGGGCAATCCCGGGGTCTCGGGGTTGCTTGCGCTATGGTCATCCCGGAACAACCGGATGCCCAGGATCATCTCCAATGCTATGAAGAATAGTACCAGCGATCCCGCCACCGCGAAGGAGTTCACATCTATGCCCACCAACCGCAGGATCGGCTCCCCCACGAAGAGGAAGGTCACCATGATCGCAAGGCTCACCAGCGTGGCGCGTGCCGGATAGATCTTGCCTGCCTTTTGCCGCACCTGCAGAATGATCGGTATGCCCCCTACGATGTCGATCACCGCGAATAGCACAATGAAGGCCTTGCCTATCTGTATCAGGTCCAGCATGGCGCAAAGTTCGTTGGTGCGCAGGTGTGTTAGGTAGGCGTTCCCGCGCCGGGCTGAGGGGCCGTGCTAGTACGGGCTTCGCTTGCGCTTGGGTCCGCTGTACAGCGGACATCGCCCACGGGAGCCAAGACTACCCCTGCAAATCGCTATCGCGGTGCTCCTTTCCGCCATCATTGGCCAGCCGCATAACCAGCTCCTCCACCACACGTGGATAGTGCGCATGCTCCAATGCATGGATCCTTGCTGCCAGGCTATCCGGCGTATCATCGGGCAACACCGGGCATTCCACCTGTGCCAGGTGCTCGCCCTGGTCATAATGCTCGTCCACAAGATGTATCGTTATACCGCTTGTGCCTTCCCCCGCATTCAGCACGGCCTGGTGTACAAAAGCACCGTACATGCCCCGGCCACCATGCTTCGGCAGCAAGGCGGGATGTATGTTCACCATGCGGCCCGCGAATTCCCGCACCATGGCCACCGGGATCAACCGTAGAAAACCGGCCAGTACCACCAGCCGCACGTTCATTCCGCGAAACTCCTCAAGCACCAGACCTTCCCGCAATTCCTTTCCGCTGAAAAGCAGGCAGGGCACATTCTGGTCCCAAGCACGCTGCACCACCCCCGCTTGCGGCTGGTCGCAACCCACCAGCACCACCTCGGCCAGCGCATGGTCCTTGAAATGTTCCATCAAACGCTGCGCGTTCGTACCAGAGCCACTGGCCAGGATCGCGATCCGTACCCGATCTTGCATCATGCTGCCGCGAAGGTGGCAAAGAACCCTTCATCATGGACAACACCATTCCTCACATCGAGCTAACATTCCAGCGAAGACCCGCGGATGAGATGATGCAGCGTGCCCGCGAAATGCATCAGTTCATGGAAAAGCGCAGGAGCGTGCGGCAATTCAGTGATGAGCCGGTGACGTTGGAATTGGTGGAGCAGCTGGTGCGCACGGCCTCCACCGCGCCAAGTGGTGCCCACAAACAGCCATGGACCTTCTGCCTGGTGGGGGACCCCGTGTTGAAGAAGCGCATTCGCGAGGCGGCCGAGGTGGAGGAGCGCTTGAACTATGGTGGCCGCATGGGGGAGGAGTGGCTGCAGGACCTGGAACCCTTCGGCACCACCTGGCAAAAACCCTATCTGGAGGTGGCGCCCTGGCTGGTGGTGGTGTTCAAAAAGATCTATGAGGAAGATGCCGATGGGCGCCACAAGAACTACTATGTGAGTGAAAGCGTTGGCCTGGCCACAGGATTCTTTTTGGCGGCAGCGCACCATGCCGGTTTGGCCGCCCTGGTGCATACACCAAGCCCTATGGATTTTTTGGGAAAGATCTTGGAGCGGCCTGCCAACGAGCGACCTTTCCTGTTGATACCCATAGGCTTTCCTGCGCCCGGAGCCACCGTGCCGGACCTCCGCCGCAAGCCGTTGGAGGCCGTTCGTACCACATACCTTGAGGGGTAGGGTTGCACAAGTCGAAAATGTCTTTCCTTTGCAGCCTGTTCAACCAACACAGAACCGAAATGTCGGACATCAAGTCAAGGGTCATCGCAATCATCGTGGACAAGCTCGGCGTGGATCAGAGCGAGGTCACCCCGGAGGCGAGTTTCACGAACGACCTTGGCGCGGACAGCCTTGATACCGTTGAACTCATCATGGAGTTCGAGAAGGAATTCAACATCGCCATCCCCGATGATCAGGCCGAAAAGATCCAGACCGTGGGTCAGGCTGTTGATTACGTGGAGAAGAACGCGAAGTAACCCCGGTCCCACGGGACCCACCGTATGAAGCTCAGACGAGTGGTAGTTACCGGTCTGGGTGCGCTTACCCCCATCGGCAATACACTTCCAGAGTATTGGGAG
>JAEZCB010000213.1 GCA_023412755.1 Bacteroidota bacterium | reverse complement strand
TGGTGAAGGCCACCTACATCGTGATGACCTTCATGCATCTGGGTGATGAAAGACGGAACGTCAGGGCCGTGATCCTTCTTCCTTATGCGTTGTTCATCCTGTACCTCATCTGGATCGCCAACTGGGAGTCCAACTACATCCACTGGATCTGGATGAATTTCCAATAACGCAATGGACTATAGACCATCCAGCCGGAAAGTGAAGATCGCCGTGCTGGGCGGGATCATGGTGTTCGTGCTCGGGCTGTTCATCTTCTTCTCGCCCATGCTCGGATTGGTGAACCACAACTTCACCTTCCTGCCCTATTACGGCCATAAAGACGTGGTGTTGGTGGAACGTGATGGGCGTATGGTGGTGGATACGCTCTACGCGGAGATCCCACCATTCTCGTTCGTGGATCGTTACGGCAGGCCCTTCACGGAACAGCATGTGAAGGGAAAGATCATCGTGGCCGATTTCTTTTTCACCCGTTGCACCACCATCTGCCCTCGCATGAGCATACAGATGCAACAGTTGCAGCTGAAGTTGAATGATCCGGCCTTTGAGGATGTGATCTTCTTAAGCCACACGGTGGATCCCGAGCACGATACGCCCGAAGTACTGGACAATTATGCGAGAAAGCTGCAGGCCGATACCTCCCGTTGGAAATTCCTGACCGGAGAAAAGATGGACATCTACCGTATGGGCGTGGAAGGGTATTATCTGCCAGCCCAGGAGGATGCCTTGGCGCCCGGAGGCTTTTTACATTCCGAGAAATTCGTGTTGGTGGATAAGGAAGGCCGGATCCGTGGTTATTACGATGGAACCACAATGAGCGGCATGACGGCGATAGCCAGTGACATCAAGATGCTGCTGAAGGAGGAGAAGATCAGAAAGGCGGAAAAGGTGAAGGCACAGCGTGCGGGCAGAGGATGAACCGTACGCAGGGGATCAGCGAACAAAGCAGCAGGCCCTGGGTCATCGGCCTGTCCATCCTACTTTTCCTGGCCGTGGGTTTCCTCTACCTCGGCCCCAAGCTCTTCGATCTCGACATGCACCGCGGTACCCTCCCCCGCATCAATGCATTGATCAATGGAGGCTGCGCCGTAGTACTTTCCATGGCATGGGGGGCCATCATCCGGGGAAAGGTGGCGCTTCACCGCCGCCTCATGTGGACGGCCGTAGGTCTCAGTATGCTCTTCCTGGTCCTCTATGTGGTGCAGCACAGCAGTTTTCCATCGGCCCCTTATGGCGGTGAGCACCGGATGATCTATTTGGTGGTGCTTCTCACACACATCGTTCTTGCAGCGGCCATTGTACCACTGGTATTGATCAGCCTCACCCGTGCACTGGCAATGCGCTTCGACCGGCACCGGCGGATCGCGCGGTGGACGATGCCATTGTGGCTTTATGTTAGCATCAGCGGGGTCATTGTCTACCTTATGGTGGCTCCCTATTATTGATGCATTGGATCGCCCTATTAACTTTGGTCTAGCCATGCTCCAACGCCGCGCTCTGCTCATGCTTCTTGTTCTTGCCGCTCTGGTATTGCCCGAGACGGCCGGTGCGCAGGGCTGCGCCATGTGCAAGGCCGTGGTGGAAGGAGAGACCGCTTTCGGTGGATCGCAGGCCGTTGGTCAGGGACTCAACAGTGGCATCCTCTATTTGATGGCCGTACCCTATATGCTCCTTTTCCTGTTGTTCAGGAAAAAGATCGTGGCCTTCTTCAAGGAACTCGCAGGCGCCCAGGGCTGAAGCAGGCTGCCTATATTGCAGGCCACCTTTGGAGGAAAGGGATGGGCCTGATCAATAAATTCGTACCGACCAGCGTAAAAGTGAGGCTGCGGCATCGCTTCATGCGTGGCAATGCGGTGTACTGTCCCATTTGCGGAAACAGCGGCATCGCTTTCCTGCCTTCGGGGGATCCACCACGGCCGCATGCTCGCTGTGCCTTCTGTGGCTCCCTGGAGCGAGCGCGCATGGCCTGGCTTTACCTGAAGCGGCTCAACTTGCCGAAGAGCGGTATGCGCGTACTGCATGTGGCGCCGGAGAACAGCCTGCGGGAGAAGTTCAAAAGCATACCGGGGGTGGAGTATATAGCGGGCGATAAATTCGAGCCCGGGTACCAGTGGGCGAAGGAGACGATCAAACTCGATGTTACGGAGATCCCTTTCCCGGACGAGCATTTCGACATGGTGATCTGTTCCCATGTGCTGGAGCATGTGCCCGATGATAGAAAGGCCATCTCCGAGCTATTCCGCGTGATGAAGAAAGGTGGGCTCGGATTGTTGATCGTGCCTTTTGAACAAGATCGCGAGCATACCTACGAGGACTTCTCCATCAATACCCCGGAAGGAAGGAAGAAGGCCTTCGGGCAGCATGATCATGTACGCATATATGGCCGGGACTATGCCGAACGCTTGAAAGAGGCCGGTTTAAAAGTGGAGCTGGTGGATCTGGGAGCGGAGGCCACCTACATGGAATACTTCCGCATCGGCATGAGCACGAAACCCATGCATGTGGTGAGGAAATAGGAGGAGCTGGACCCCATTGGCCTTTACCGAAATCCTTTCTCACACCTTATCTTCGCACCGCCTTCACTGGCAATACGTTCTTTTCATGTTCATCCAGAAAGGCAGAGGGACTGGCCCTGTGAAGCCTTGGCAACCGTACGATATCCCATCCCGTATAGGTGCCAAATCCAGTTGTTGTACATGTCGCACCTCGGGTGCGCTCGGCGTGACATGTACAGCATGAAGATGAGCTGTGATCGGGTCCTTGTTCATTCCTGGTGAATGGTCGGCCTCATCCGGTGCATCGGATGGGGCATTTTTGTTTTCGATCACAGATGAAGACCACGATAGAACAGCTCGCTGAACAGAAGATCCTTGTCTTGGATGGTGCCATGGGCACCATGATCCAGCGGCTTGGGCTGCAGGAAGAGGATTTCCACCCCCCGGGAATGGAACAGCATGACATACTGCTGAAGGGTAACAATGAATTGCTCTCGCTCTCCCACCCAGAAGCGATCCGCCGCATCCACGAACAGTATCTGGAAGCCGGTGCGGATATCGTGGAGACCAACACGTTCAGCGCGACAACAATAGCGCAGGCTGAGCACAAG
>JAEZCB010000211.1 GCA_023412755.1 Bacteroidota bacterium | reverse complement strand
GGCCGGTACCATTCTGGTATTGGCCATGCTCTTTTTCGTGGTCATGCTCCTGGTGGTGAATGCCAACCGCCGCCATAAGCACCGTGCGGCGATGGCCGAGCAGGATGTGCGCCGCGCCCGGGAAGTGATGGATGCCGAAAGAGAGACCACCAAGCTTACCCTGCGCGAAGTAGGCCGGGAATTGCACGATAACGTCGGGCAGCTGCTCACCGTAGCGCAAATGGGATTGACAGCAGTTCTCGACAATGCTCCCGATCCGCGCCTTTCCGCCGCACGCGATGCCCTTGAACAGGGTATCGAAGAGGTTCGCCGGTTGGGCCATGACCTGAATAGCGACATGTGGGAAAGCCGCTCTTTCACCGATGCCATAAGCGCTGAAGCGGAGCGCCTGGAACGCATTGGCCGCATGAAGGCCCACGTGCTCTTGATCGGCGATATTCCACCGCTTTCGGCCAGCGAAAAGACCATCCTTTTCCGCTCCTTTCAGGAGATCTTGGCCAATGCCTTGAAGCACGGTGGCGCGGACACCATCAATATCACAGTGGAAGGCGGTGACGGCCTGCGCATGACCATCCGTGACAATGGCAACGGGTTCGATCCCCTGCATGTGAAGAGCAACGCCGGCCTGCTGAACATCCGCCAGCGATGCTCGGTCATCGGCTTCGATGCCTCCTGCACCACTGCGCCCGGCCAGGGCTGTACCTGGCACATCAGATCAAGCATGCATCATGGAACATAGTGTGGCATTGGTGGACGACCACCACCTGGTACGCAGCGGCCTTATCGCCATGGTGAATGCCCTGGGCGGTTACCGGGTGATCATTGAAGCGGCACATGGCCGGGAGTTGGTGGACATGCTGTCGACCACCCAGGCGCCCGCCATAGCCATCGTGGACCTGAACATGCCGGTGATGGATGGTTTCGAGACCATCGCCTGGCTCAACAGCCATGCACCGGAAACCCGGGTGCTGGCACTCACCTTCGATGCGAGCGATGATGCCATGGTGAAGGCCGTGCGGGCCGGTGCGCGTGGATTCATCCTGAAGAACGCACGGCCGGCCGCACTGAGATCCGCTTTGGACTCCATCATGCTAACGGGTTACTACAATAATGATGACGCCCATGATAGCCTGCCATACAATGGAGACCTGCGCACGCGCCAGGAGCGCGAGCGCGACCGGATCCTAGAGGATATAACGCCACGCGAAATGGAGTTCCTGCGGTTGGTCTGTGCCGAAGAGGAATACAAATACGAACACATCGCCGCCCTCATGGGAGTACATCGGCGTACGTTGGATGGGTTCCGGGAAAGCCTTTTCCTCAAATTCAACATCAAGAGCAAGACCGGGCTGGTGCTCTTTGCCACGCGCTGGCGGTTGGTGGAGCACAAATAATGATGTTGGCGCCGTGCGATCGGCACCGCCATTGCACCTGCACGCATTCGTGTCCAGACCACAGCGTAAGGATGGTAGGATGAAACCCTCCGGCAAAAAGGGCCGGGAGGTGCCGGGTGAACATTACGCGGCCCTCATCGAACAGGTCCACGAATTCGCGATCTTCTTTGTGGATAAGGATGGCATACCACTCACGTGGAACAAAGGAGTGGGTCAGATCCTGGGTTTCAGTGAGGAGGAATGGATCGGCAAGGAGGTGTTCCCCTTGATCTTCATTCCAGAAGATGTTGAGGCAGGAATTCCACAACGGGAATTGGAGGTGGCCGCCGAACACGGTTCCTCCTTGAATGACCGGTGGATGTCCCGCAAAGGCGGCATCCACTTCTACGCCTCGGGCATCACCACCCGGATCCTCAATGACCAGGGCGAATTGGCCGGATTCGCCAAAGTGCTGCGGGACCAGACGGACCAAAGGCTGGTAGAGGAGCGGCTGCGCGAAAGCGAGGAACACCTGCGCATGGCCCTCTCCGCTTCGGACATGGGTACCTGGCTTTACCGGGTGGACAGCGATGAGATCCTGCTGGATGAATTCCTTGTGCGCATGTTGGGTCTTCCAGAGGCGAACCATGCCTGGAAGATCGAACAATTGGTGCAGGTGGTGCACCCCGAGGACCGGCCTTGGCTGGCCAAGGAGATCCAACGCGCTCTGGATGAAGGCGGCACCATCCGTAGTGAATTCCGCCTTGCCCTGCCGGAAATGGAAACGCGCTGGCTGAAGATCCAAGGCAGGCCCCTGGATGCCCAGCACGGTCACGCCCGCATCATAGCCGGCGCCTGCCTGGACATCACCCTCCGGCGCAAGCAGGAGCTGGCCCTGCTGGATGCGGACCGCCGGAAGGATGAATTCCTGGCCACCCTCGCCCATGAATTGCGAAACCCGCTTGCACCGCTGCACAATGGCATGCGCATCCTGGAATTGGCGGACAACGACAAGGAGCTGCGCCGCACCACACACCAGATGATGGACCGGCAGATCACCCACATGGTGCGGCTCGTGGACGATCTGTTGGATGTGAGCCGCATTAGCCGGGGCACGATCGAATTGCGCAAGGAACCAGTAGCTCTGCATGCGGTGCTTGAGCAGGCACTGGAGGCCAGCAGACCAGCCATAGAGCGGGCCGGCCATGAGCTGCACGTGCTGCTGCCGCCGGACCCGTTGTATGTAGAGGCGGATGTCACACGGCTCGTGCAGATCTTCAACAACCTGCTCAACAACGCCAGCAAGTACACCGAACGGGGAGGCAATCTCAGCCTTACTCTGAGGAGCGAAGGCGGCGAGGCTATTGTGTCCGTTGCCGACGATGGCATGGGCATACCCCAACAGCTGCTAAGTGAGGTGTTCGAGATGTTCACACAGGTGGACCGTACGCTGGACCGTTCGCGTACAGGACTCGGGATCGGCCTCAGCATCGTGAAGCGGCTGGTGGCCATGCATGGCGGCCGCGTGGAAGCCTACAGCGATGGGCTGGGTACCGGAAGCCGCTTCCTGGTGTACCTCCCCCTGACCAACGGTGGAACGGAAGTATTGGAGACCGATCAGAAGGAGATGCTGGAAAGAAGTTCAGAGAAGGGTGTGTACCACAAGATCATGGTGGTGGATGACAACCATGATGCGGCCTCCACACTGGCGAACATCTTCCGTGTGCTCGGGCATCAGGTGCGAACGGCGAAGGACGGCCGGGAGGGCGTGGATGTGGCCGGGGAGTTCCGCCCGCAACTGATCTTCATGGACATCGGCATGCCTGGGTTGAATGGCCATGAGGCCTGCCGAGAGATACGCCAGCAACCCTGGGGCAAAGACATGACCATAGTGGCACTTACCGGCTGGGGCCAGGAGGAGGAGCGCATGCGTAGCAAGGAGTCCGGTTTCGACCAGCACCTGGTGAAACCGCTGGATGGCAGTACTGTGGCAGCCCTACTCAGGGAGCTCAATGGTGCCCGTGATCATTAGGGCACTGGAACGATCCTTGCGGCTTCCGCCCGAGACACCAAAGGAATACATGTCATGAACGTACGTAGTCATCTCCTTCCATTGCTCCTGCTCATGCCCGTGCTGCTGATGGCGCAGGTACGTGGACAAGCGGAAGACCGTCCCGAGGAGTGTGACTGCCCCAGCTACTCCGTAGTTGACCATTGGTGCCGTGCCGCTGAATTGTTCATCGGTACCGTTACAGCGGCTGATACCGTGTTTAAACGCACGGAAGTGGACCCCATTCAGCGGAAAAGCATCGACCACATCACGGTAGGATTTCTCGTGGAACACCAATGGAAGGGCGACGAGGCGCCGATGAAGAACATCCATACCGCCACAAGAAATGAAGCCACGGACGTATCCCATTGCGGCGTGAACTTCCGGGTCGGGGAAAAATACCTGGTCTTCGCCCAAAACAAGAACGGCCAATTGACCAGCGGCCAGTGCAGCGGCACCCGCACCGCGGATACCGTAGGCCGCCAATTCAGCGACAGTCTGGACTACCTGATGAACGGTGGCACCTATGAGATAGCGGGCGTGGATGTGCCCCAGAATTGTCCCTGAGCCCCTGCGACACGTTCTGTCGCAGCTCCCGCCACATCTTCACCCCGTTCCATGCGGGGCTGGCGGGCCAGTACCGGAGCAGTATGCTGTAGCGTGGCCGTTGGCCCCTCAGCGCCCGTCAGCCCCGGATGAAAACCGCGTCCCGCGGATCTTTTGGATATTTGGCCGCTCACCCACTCCTCACGGCCATGTCCTTTCAAGGCAAGTTGAAACGCTACCTGCTCATCCTGGAAAAGGTGAAGCACCGCTCCACCTTCAAGGAGATCTCCGAACATCTGCAGGAGCATGGTTTCACAATGAGTTCCCGAACCTTTCAGCGGGACATCGAGCAGATCCGGTATGAACTCGGTATAGAGGTGCACTACGATCGCGATGACCGGGTGTACAGCTTCCCCGAAGATAGCTACCACCACGACCGCATACTTCCGTTGCTCGAACGTGCTGTGTTGGGCGAACTGCTCTCAGGCGATGGC
>JAEZCB010000206.1 GCA_023412755.1 Bacteroidota bacterium | reverse complement strand
CTTCCAACCGGATGGTCTCCACCACGGCAAAACCGTCCATGCCGGGCAGCATCACATCCATCACCACCAGGTCGAAATGGGCGCCACGCATCTTTTCCAGCGCTTCCGGACCCGTAACGGCCGTGGTCACTTTATAACCCTCCAACTCGAAGTTCAGCTTCAAGGTCTGGCGCAGTGCTTCCTCGTCTTCCACAAGGAGGATGCGCGATGGATCTTCGGACATCATGGATCGCAAAGATGTACACCTCTACATTTGGGACCAATGCCCTTCACCAAGGAACAAGCCGAGGAGGCCAACCTCATTTGCCAGAATACGCTGGTCTCTCACCTCGGCATCCGCTTTTTGGCCGATGAAGAAGGCCGATTTTGTGCCACCATGCCTGTGGCTTCCCATACCCACCAACCCATGGGGCTGCTCCACGGCGGCGCCACCGCAGCACTGGCCGAATCACTGGGCAGCATGGCCTCCGCATTACTGGTGGATCTAGAACGGCAAAGTGTAGTGGGCATTGAAGTGAATGCCAATCACCTGAAAGGGATCCGCTCCGGCATGGTGAAGGCCACCGCGGAGATCATCCACCAGGGGCGCACCACGCATGTATGGGACATTCGTGTCACGAATGAAGCCGGGGAACTCGTGGCTGTGTGCCGGCTCACTAATTTGGTGATCCAACAGCGCTGACCATGTCACTTATCACAGACACCATCGCCCATTGCCTCCAGCGGGATATCACCTTTGCGCTATTCCGCAGGCAAGGTCAGGTGGAATTATGGGTATCCGAACAGCCGCAGCTGGAGAAGATCGCATGGCATGATCTCGATCGCCACCGGGAGCTTTTCCTGGTGGCACCTTTTATTCCACATCCCGCCTACTGCCATGCGCTCGTGCCACTGGCGAAGCTTCCACTGGATGGCCAACACGACCTGCTGCCGCTCACGAAGGCACGGTCGGCCGCTAGCTCCGCAGGAATGCCCCTGCTCACACATTGGCCACGGGAAGCCTACAAGCAGGCCGTAAGTGAGGCCATCACGGCCATCCAGGAAGGCCAGCTGACCAAGGTGGTGCTCTCCCGTACCCAGGAACAGCCGGTGGATCGGTACATGATCCCCGGGTTATTCGAGAACGCATTGAAGGAGCTTCCGGAAGCTTATGTATGTCTGTTGCACTGCCCGGAATTCGGCACGTGGATCGGCGCTTCGCCGGAAAGGTCCATTTCCGCCAAGGGGCAGCGCGTGCAGGTGGATTCCATTGCAGGTACCCTGCCACTGCAGGCCGCGCCAGAGGATCCAGACCAATGGGGCAGCAAGGAGAAGGAAGAACAAAGGCTGGTGACACAAGCGTTATTGAACACCTTCCTGGAACATGGGGCGCAGGCCGTGCGTGTGGTGGGCCCAGAAGTGTTGAAGGCCGCCCATGTGGCACATCTCCACACGATCGTATCCGGCGAGCTCGCACCAAAGGGATCGCTGGCGGCACTCCTCAAGGACCTGCACCCCACCCCTGCCGTTTGCGGCACTCCCAGGACCAAGGCCATGACCACCATCTTGAAGCATGAGCCGCATGAGCGCTCGCTGTATGGCGGTTTCTGGGGCACCTGGCGGGACCATAACAACACGGATCTGCATGTGAACATCCGTTGCATGCGCCTGCTGGGTGATCGTGGGGTGATCTATACCGGCGGCGGTATCACGGCAGGGAGCGATCCGGAAAAAGAGTGGGCCGAGACCGAACACAAAAGCCTTACATGGCGAAGGCCTCTTGAGGCCATGCGCATGGGGATATCTTAGCGCCCGCTTTCAAAGGGCCCTTCCGGTTCGATGCGCACCAGCGACCATTTCTCCGCCTCGGAACTAGCACGCCTCTGCGCGATCAAGGGGGTGAAGCATGCGGTGATCAGCCCGGGTTCGCGCAACGCACCGTTGGTCATCTCCTTCCTCCGGGAGGATCGGATCTCCTGCCTTCGGGTGATCGATGAGCGCAGTGCGGCGTTCTTCGCGCTGGGCATGGCACAAGCCTCACGCTCCCCTGTGGCGCTGATCTGCACCAGTGGCAGCGCCGTGCTCAACTACGGTCCGGCCATCGCGGAAGCCTTCTACCAGCGGGTGCCACTGCTGGTGATCACTGCGGACAGACCGGAAGAGTGGGTGGACCAGGGTGAAGGGCAGGCCATACGGCAGCGTGATGTGCTGGCCCTGCATATGAAACGCAATGTGCAGCTTCCGCGCCTGCATGATCCGCTCGCAGGCTGGCACTGCGGCCGCCTGATCAACGAAGCGATAGATGCCACATTGCTGCCGGTACCCGGACCCGTGCATGTGAATGTGCCATTCGCTGAACCACTGTATGGCCTGGTGGAGCAACATGACCAGCAGGCGCGCGTGGTGGAACAATTGCCAACGGAAAGTTTCGTGTTGCCACCGTTCGCGCAGCAGTGCGCCCATGTGCTCTCATCAGCGAAAAAGGTGATGGTGCTCGTGGGTCAGGGCCATTGGGAGAACGAAGTGAAGGAACGGTTGCGCACGCTGGCGGCGTTGCCCCAATGTGTGGTGCTGGTGGAAAGCACCTCCAATTTGGACGATCCGGCGTTCATCACCTGCATCGACCGCACCATCGCCGGCATCGAGACCGATCATGACCACCTGAAGCCAGAGGTGCTCCTCACTTTCGGAGGGGCCATCATCAGCAAGCGTATCAAAGGGCTGTTGCGCCAGTGGCGCCCAGCGCAGCATTGGAATATCGACCAGGGCCAGCGGCATTACGATACCTACCAAAGCCTTACACGGGATATACAGGTGGATCCCGCCATCTTCCTTGCACAGGTGGTGCCCCAGGTGAAAGAAGCGGTCTCCCCGTACGCTGGCGATTGGCACCGTATGGATAGGGATACGGCCATGAGGCAGCTACGCTTCATGAGGGATGCCCCCTTCAGCGATCTTACCGTATTCGCAGCCCTTTTGGAACGCATCCCAGAACGAACGGATATCCACCTGGCGAACAGCACTCCGGCCCGGTACGCCCAACTTTTCGAACGTGGCATGGGGCACCGCTACTGGAGCAATCGCGGTACCAGTGGTATCGATGGCTGCACAAGCACCGCCGCCGGGGCCGCCCATGTGCTGGAAAGGACCACCACCCTGATCACCGGTGATATCGCTTTCCTATACGATTCCAACGCCTTCTGGAACGATCACCTCACACCAAACCTGAAGGTCATCGTTATCGATAATGGTGGTGGCAACATCTTTCGGTTCATCGAAGGGCCGGACCAGGATCCGGAACTGTTGCCATGGTTCGAGGCCCCCCATGACAGGAGCATTGAGAAACTCGTAAGGAGTTACGATCTGCCCTACCGCAAGGCGGCCGACCATGGAGCATTGAAGGATGGTCTGGAATGGTTGTATGGTGATGGATGTGCACTAGAAGGTGGTGGCTCAAAACCAGCGGTGCTGCATGTAGTGACCGATGCCGAAGTTTCTCCCAGGGAGTTGAGGGCGCATTTTGAAATGTTGAAGGGAAAGAGTGGTTAGAATGTTCCCATGTTTGAACCATAGCAAATGAGCGAACGAAACTGGACCTCGATCAAGGAATACTCGGACATCCGATTCGAGTTCTTCGAAGGCATCGCCAAGATCACCATCAACAGACCGGAGGTCTACAACGCATTCCGGCCGGATACCAACAAGGAGATGATCGATGCCATGGATATCGCGCGTGAAGACCCGAGCATTGGAGTGGTGGTACTTACCGGTGAAGGAGACAAGGCCTTCTGTAGCGGCGGCGACCAGAACGTGAAGGGACGTGGGGGCTACATCGGCACCGATGGCGTACCCCGATTGAATGTCTTGGACCTGCACAAGCGCATTCGCGAATTGCCCAAACCCGTGGTGGCCATGGTGAATGGATACGCCATAGGCGGCGGTCATGTACTGCATGTGGTATGCGACCTCACCATCGCCGCGGACCATGCACGTTTTGGCCAGACCGGCCCCAAGGTGGGCAGCTTCGATGCTGGCTTTGGCAGCAACTACCTGGCACGCCATGTAGGGCAGAAGAAGGCCCGGGAGATCTGGTTCCTGTGCCTTCAATACACCGCCCAGGAAGCCCTTGATATGGGCATGGTGAACAAGGTGGTACCCCTGGCCGAACTGGAGGACACCACGGTGGAATGGTGCCGGATCATGATGCAACGCAGCCCCCTGGCCCTGCGGATGATCAAACGAGGCCTTAATGCGGAACTCGATGGCCAACGTGGCCTTATGGAGTTCGCTGGCGATGCCACACTGATGTATTATCTGATGGATGAGGCCCAGGAAGGCAAGAATGCTTTTCTCGAGAAACGACAGCCGGATTTCCAGAAATTCCCGAAATTCCCATAACGTACTTTGGTCCTCATTTCCATCGGAGATCTTGTGCGGTATATTGATCTCCTGGCCGCCGAAGTTCGGCGCAACATGGAAAAAGGTGCCACGGATGACCACATGCTGAGGCTTGGTGCTGAGATCAATGCATTCAAACGCAGGTGTGGCTCCGCGGAATTACCAGACCCTTTGCGCAAAGCGTTGGAGCGGATGCATTGTGGACTACACCGCCTCGGAGACAGACAAAGGCACGTGGACCGTCATCATCGGCACCATCAGTCTGGGTCTATTCGGGCTGATCTTGCACTTATATGCGGGAGCGTAAGGAAATGCTGCGGGAATTAAAGACACATCTTGGATCCTTATCCATGAAGGCAAGGCTCTCTTTCGCATGAGGATCGGCCGTAGCTTCAGCTGGGGCCGTTCCCAGGGAGTGGAACAACTTTTTTGGTCAATTTCCGTATGATCGGGCCATTCGTTGAATAAGCGTGCCTTGGAAAAGGATGATGGTCATCATATAGAGCGTCCATCTCTACCTTTACCATTGCCGCCCAGGGAGCCCCCACATGGAGAAATTCATCACTGAAACCCAAACCGTCCCGGTCGATTTCGATCCGTTCGCAGGTCCGGAGATCGAGAGCACCGTGCCCAGTACCGAGGCCCAACGCGAAGTGTTCGTGGCCAGCGAAATGGGTAGCAGCGCGAACAGTGCCTACAACGAAAGTGTGACACTTGTCCTGGAAGGGAAGCTCGATCGCGCTGCGTTGATGCAGGCGATGCGCACTCTGATCGCACGGCACGAAAGCCTGCGCAGTGTGATGAGCGCGAGCGGCACGCACATGGTGGTCTTTCGCTCGATCGATCTGGATCCTGAATTCCATGATCTTTCCTCCTTTTCCAAGGAGGAGCGTGATCGGAAGATGGAGGAGATCGCGCTGAAGGATATGGATTCCGCTTTCGATCTGATCAACGGGCCGCTTTTCCGATCGGCGCTGATCAAGATCTCGGAAGAGGAACATCATCTGCGACTGACCGGGCATCATGTGGTGTGCGATGGCTGGAGCTTGGGGATCATCATGGCGGAGGTGAGCGCGTTGTACAATGCACAACTGAAAGGCACCTCGCCCGCATTGCCGCCCGCGAACCAGTACAGCGAATACGCACTGG
>JAEZCB010000190.1 GCA_023412755.1 Bacteroidota bacterium | reverse complement strand
GCATCGCACCGCTACGACCGCCTGCCCTTGCTTCCTTCCGGACCTGGGGGATTCAGCGGGAGCTGGTCGTACAGGACTTGTCCCGGCACAAAGGTAAGGCACCCATGCCCAAGCTGGAGGCCATTACCGTGAAAATGCGTTATCCGAAAGGGAGCGGCCATCATCCGCCGAAGCCTCAACAAGTCCTATCCTTGCATCATGGACCTTTCCATAGTGGTGCCGTTGCTCAATGAGCGGGAGTCGCTGCCCGTGCTGGCGGAAAGGCTGCATGCGGTACTTGGAAGCATGGGCGTGGAATACGAAGTGATCCTCGTGGATGATGGCAGCAGCGATGGTTCCTGGCAGGAGGTGCAGCGGCTGGCGAAGGAGGATCCGCGGATAAAAGGGATCCGTTTCGGCCGCAATTATGGCAAGAGTCCGGCGCTGAATGAAGGATTCCGTGCGGCTCGCGGCAGGGTGGTGATCACCATGGACGCCGATCTTCAGGATGATCCGGATGAGTTGCCTGAATTGTACCGCATGATCACCGTGGATGGTTTCGATCTGGTGAGCGGCTGGAAAAGGAAACGCTACGATCCCATCAGTAAAACGGTGCCTACCAAGCTTTACAACTGGGCCACACGGAAATTGAGCGGCGTAAAGCTGCACGACTTCAATTGCGGGTTGAAGGCTTACAGGAATGAGGTGGTGAAGGCCATCGAGGTATATGGCGAGATGCACCGCTACATACCGGTGATGGCCAGAAAAGAAGGCTTCCACCGCATTGGGGAGAAGGTGGTGAAACACCATTCGCGCAAGTATGGCCGTACCAAATTCGGCATGGACCGTTTCATGAACGGTTTCCTCGATCTGCTCACGATCAGTTTCGTGTCCAAGTTCGGCCGGCGGCCCATGCACTTCTTTGGTTCGTTCGGTACCTTGATGTTCCTGCTCGGCGCGTTGATCACCATCTGGTTGCTGGGCAGCAAACTCTGGTACCTTTTCGTGTTGGAACGCACGGCCCCGTTAGTGGCCAGCCAGGCCCTTTTCTATGTGGCACTCACGGCCATGATCATCGGCACACAGTTGTTCACCATGGGTTTCGTGGCGGAATTGGTGGGCCGGAATTCACCCTACCGCAACAGTTACCGGGTGATCGACAGGATCGGCGACCATTCGTGAGCGAAGCGGATGTGGACCGGGTGTGATGATACCCGTACCTGCATCCAGCGCATCGGATCAATTCAGCAGTTCATCCAGGTCCTTCGGAGCTATCGGCTTTACGAAATGCTTGTCGAATCCGGCCTGCCGGGATCGCTCGATGTCGTGGGCCTGTCCCCATCCGGATAGGGCGACCATGAAGATATCCTGCCCCCATGCGGAACCACGGATCTTTTCGCAGGCCTCAAAACCATTCATCAAGGGCATTCCGATATCCATGAAGACGATGTCCGGCCGCACTTCTTCCGCGGCCTTTACGGCCTGCACACCGTCATGTGCCACATGCACCGAATGGCCCTGCTTCTTGAGAATGGCTCCCATGGAGAAGGCGGCATCCTGATTGTCATCCACCACGAGGATCGTTCGCCTGCCGTTGACGCCGGGTTCCTTGTCCTCCTTCACCGTTCTCTTTTTCGGCATATCACGGGATATGGGCAGGGTAATGGTGAACTCGCTGCCTTTGCCATATCCTTCACTGTGGCCGTGTACGCTGCCGCCATGCATCTTGCACAGGCGCTGTACGATGCTCAGGCCTATGCCCAGACCACCTGCCGGGTCCGTTTTCTGTTTAGGGTCCACCTGGGTGAACATTTCGAACACCATGGGCAACTTATCCGGTTCAATGCCGATGCCGCTGTCCTTCACGCGGATCATGGCCTCTCTTCCCCTGGAGGAAAGACCCACTTCTATCCGGCCACCTTCGGAGGTGTATTTGCAGGCATTGTTCACCAGGTTGGTCACACTCTGCGTAAGGCGCATGGCATCACCATTCACCACGATAGCATTTTCCGGAAGGTCCAATACCAATTGGTGGTGCCGTTGCTGCAGGAATGGTCTGCTGCTCTCCACGGCTGTTTCCACGATCTCCCGCAGGTCTATGTTCTCCTTGCGCAGTTCGATCTTGCCGCGTGAGATGCGGCTCAGGTCCATCAGGTCGTCCACCAGGCGCACCAGATGGTTCATCTGGCGTTCCATCATGGCGCGTGTGGAGGGCCCCAGCTCCGGATCGTCACCGGCGATCTCCAGCAGTTGGATGCCGTTGCGGATCGGGGCCAGCGGGTTACGCAGTTCATGGGCCAATGTGGCGAGGAACTGGTCTTTCTGCCGCGCGGATTCCGCCAGAGCATGTTCCGCCTCCTTGCGATCATGGATGTCCATGCTGGAGCCGATGTAGCCAATGAATTCGCCGTGGCCATCATACATGGGTGTGCCATGATCATACACCCACCGGTAGCGGCCATCCGCCCGCTTCATTCGGTAGTCCATGGAGAACGGGCGCCGCTGATCGAAGGCCTCGTCGTACATGGTCTGGAAACGGGCGCGATCCTCGGGGTGCAGATCCATCATCCACCCACGATCCAATTCCTCCTCCATGGTGCGCCCAACGAAATCGAGCCAGGCATTGTTGAACCAGATGTACCGCTTCTCCGTATCGCTGATCCAAATGAAGACAGGGGCGTTGTTCGCCATCTGCCGGAATCGCGCTTCACTTTCCTGGCGGAGTGCCTCAGCCTTTTTACGCTCGGTGAGATCCACGGATACGCCAAGGATCCTATCCACCCTGCCATTGGCATCCGTTATGGGTGCCACGCTAACGTGCACCCATACGGCGCTCCCATCCTTGCGCAGGTAGCGTTTCTCCAGATCGAATTTCACGCCCTCCTGTTTGGCCTTCCTGAAGAGTTCCAGGTTCATGGTCAGATCCTCCGGATGTGTCACATCCTGCATGCGCATGCGCAACAGTTCCTCTTGCTCATAGCCCAGCATCTGGCAGAAGTATCCGTTCACCTGTACAAAGCGCCCATCGATATCGGTGAGTGCGAAGCCGGCGGCGGATTGTTCGAAGGATGCACGAAGGCGGCTTTCGCTTTCGCGCAAAGCGTTATCCGCAGCGCGGCGTGCGGTATGGTCCTCGTGGATCAACACCAGTTCACGCACGGCACCATGCTCATTCAACACGGGATACATGATGCCGCGTGTCCAGATCTCCTTTCCCTTGAACCGCCCCCTGTCTGGTATATACTTGTTGGGTGGGAATTCAACAGGTGTTCCGTTCCGGGCCTTATCTATAAGCGCCATGACGCCTGATCCCACCAACTGTGGATCCTGGAACAGGTTGTGATCACGAACATCTTCCAGGGTAACGCCGAACAGATCTTCCCAGGCCTGGTTCACCCTTACGATCTGCCCCTCAGGGTCGATGATCTGCAGGCTGTGCGGAAGCTGGTCCACCAATGTCCGGAAACGATCCTCACTTTCCCGGATCCGCTCTTCGGTCTCCTTCAGTGAGCTTATGTCCGTGCACGTGCCGAACCATTGGAGTATGCGCCCATTCTCATTCCGCACGGCATTGGCACGTGTAAGGAAAGGCCGGTAGATACCGTCAGCACCTCGCAAGGGGAATTCCATTTCGAATTCGTGGCCCGTGGCCAGTGCCTGTTTCCATTGTTCCTTCACGCGATCGAGATGGTCCGGGTGATGGACCTTTTCCCATCCCCAGCCTTCCATCTCGCTGATGGTGGTACCCGTGTATTCCAACCACCGCTTGTTGTACCAGCCAATGTGGCCATCCGCCTCAGCCACCCATGCCAGCTGATCCATGGAATCGGCCAGCAGGTGGAATCTTGCCTCACTTTCACGCAGCACCTCCTGGGCTTCCATCTGCTCAGTGATGTCCGTGCTTGTGCCGAACCAGCGGTACACCACGCCTTCATGATCCTTCACTGGAATTGCGCGGGAGAGGAACCAGCGCCAGACACCGTCTTTCCGCTTCATGGGGAAGGTGCATTCCCAGACTTCTCCTTTCTCAGCACATGCCTGAAGCGTTGTAACCACACGGTCGTAGTGGCTTGGATGGTGCAGATGTGTGGCCGATCTCTCGTGGATCTCATCTTCGGGTATTCCACTGAATTCACGCCACCGCTTGTTGAACCACATGGTGCTGCCATCGGCCGCGGCTATCCATGCGAGCTGGTCCATGTTGTCCGCGAGCAACTGGAAACGTTCCTGGGTCTCCTGCTTTTCCCGTTCCGCCTGTTTGCGGTCGGTGATGTCGTGCGCGATCATGGAGATCCCGCTCATGGAGCCATCCTCCCTCAATATTGGTGAAAGTGTGATGGAAAGATCGACCAGGGTGCCATCTTTATGCAGGCGCTGGGATTCGAAAGGCGCGACTCTTTCGCCGGAACGGATCCGCTCCAGAATGGCGAGTTGTTCCTGATGCCTTTCATTGGGCATGAGCATGGAAACGTGGTGGCCAATGGCTTCTACTTCCGTGTCGCCGAAGATCCGTTCACAGCCCTTGTTCCAGCTGGTGATCACCCCATGGACGTCCGCGCTGAGGATCGCATCCTGGGAGGTCTCAACGATCGCGGCCAGCTTGCGCGCTGCTTCCTCGGTGTTCTTTCGTCGTGTTATGTTCATGGTGCCACCGAGCATGCGCACCGGCCGGCCCTTATCGCGCAGCACCACCCCGCTGGTGTACACCCAATTCACTTCCTGGCGCTCGTTGAGCGTACGGAATTCGATCTCATAGGGCGCATCTTTCTCCAATGTGGCGCGTATGGCTTTGCCCACACGTTCCCGATCCTCGGGATGTATGAGTTGGGTGTATCCGGGAAGGCTGGGCTCGAAGCTGCCTTTCTCCACGCCATGGATCTCGAAGACGGGATCGGTCCAGGTGATCGTGTCGTTCTCCACATCCCAATCCCAAATGCCCAGTTTTCCGGTCTGTGTGGCCACACGCAGACGTTCTTCGCCCAACCGGCGTTCCGTTATGTCCAGGATCATGGCCATGAACAGGCGCCGGGTGCCATTGTTAACGCATTGCAGGTGGACCTCCACGGGATAATCACTGCCATCCGCCCGGCGATGTACCGTGTTGAACAGCAGTTTCTCGATCCCGCCCTCACGCAAAGGCGTTACTATCCGCTCGAATTCAGCATGCGTGAAATCGGGCTTGATGTCCAATGGTGTCATATGCCGCATTTGTTCCAACGTGAAGCCCAGGTTGCGCAGGGCACCATGGTTCACGTATTCGAACTTCAGGGTCTCCAGATCGAAGATGTAGATCTCATTGAGGCTCCTTTCCAGCATGTTGGTGAACTGCTGGCGTTCATCCTCCATCTTCCGCCGTTCGGTGACATCGATCATCACGTTCACCGCGCCTGTCACATTGCCTTCCTCATCGAGCATGGGTGTGGGCGATGAGATGATCGTGCGCAACTCGCCATTCGGCCTTTCCACATGGATCTCCACTTCCGTCCGTTCGCCTGTCCTGATGACCTGGGCCATGGCACAATGTTCCAATTCCACCTCCTTTCCATCCAATGTTACCAGGCGATGGGATCCGCACCAGCGCTCGGCCGTCAGTTTGGGTTCCCGGCCCCAGATCCGAGCGGCGGCTTCATTGTATAGGATGATGGTCCCTTGGGCATCGCAGGCATAGACGCCCACCGGCATCAATTCCACCAGATCCCGGTAGCGCTGCTCACTTTCCCGCAGTCGCTGTTCACTTTTCCGTAGCGCATCGTTGCGCAACTGGAGTTCTTCATTTATGGTGGCGAACTCTTCATTCACGCTTTGCAGTTCCTCCTTGGAGGTCTCGAGTTCTTCGTTGATGCTTTGCAACTCTTCGTTGCTGGAAACGATCTCCTCGTTGGCCGATTGGAGCTCCTGATTGATCGTTTCGGAATCCTCAGCGATGATCCGCATCTGTTCTCGAGAAGCATTCAGCTCCGCCTCCAATGCCTGGATGCGCCGCTGCAGGATCCCATCATCCGCCTGGCCGTTCTTGGCTGCCACGCTGGCCAGATAGCTTTCCGGGATCTCCATGGCCTGGAACACGACAAGCAGTTCTGTAGCGCTTTCCGTCAAGGGCCGCACTTCCAGAGCCACGAGCATGGAACGGTCATCGCTGGAGATCTGGATGCCTCCCCGTGTCACCGGCAGCCGTTCGCGCCGTGCCTTGTACAACATGGGCCTCAGTTCCGACACCAGTTCCTTGCGTACCATTTTCAAAAGGCCAAGACTGGCCTTGCCCGAGCTGGGTGAAAGGAACGGCGATGTGTTCCCCTTGAAGCGAATGATCTCCAGATCCTTGTTCACAAGCACGCTGGCTGGAAGATGACGCTTCTGAAGGATCTCATCCACCGTTCGATCCAGATCGTCGTTGGAGATCGGAGCACCTGGATGTGGCCGGTTATTCTGGGGCATGGCTTGTAGGTTGGCCTGCAGGCTGGGTTGGGAGGAATACTTGAGCGGTCCATGCTCATTGGGCAGCTCCTTGCGTACGTAGATCCGCAGGTCCGCTTTTGGCTGATGGAAGATGTCTCCTGCGGGAACGGATGTTTCCGAACGCCCAAGAAGCAGTATTCCGCTCGGGCGGAGCGCGAAGTGGAATTGCTTCAGCACCTGTGCCTGTGCTTCGAATTCCAGGTATATCAGCACATTCTGGCAACTGATCAGATCCAACCGGGAAAAGGGAGGGTCCTTCAAAAGGTCATGCTTCGCGAAAATGCACATGTCCCGGATCGCCTTGATCACCTGGTGACCGTTCTTCACCGGAACGAAGAACCGCTTCTGCCGTGCTGCTCCCAACGCCTTCACCGCATCCGCCGGGTAGATGCCCTGCCTTGCCCGTGCGATGGCCTTTTCATTGAGATCGGTAGCGAAGATCTGTACCTGGGTGGAGAGGGCCTTTTCACCAAGCGTCTCCAACAGCAGTATGCCTATGGAGACCACCTCCTCGCCAGTGGCACAGCCGGGCACCCAGATGCGCAGGGGCTCGTTGTCTGGCCGCCCCGCGATCAGTTTCGGCAGCATGGATCTCATGGCGCCCAACACTTCCGGATCACGGAAGAAACGGGTGACATTGATGAGCATGTCCTGGGCGAGCCCGTCCACCTCGTTGGGATCCCGCTCCAGGATCTCCGCATAGCTGGCGAGATCCGCCACCCGCTTGATCACCATGCGCCGGATCAGGCGGCGATCCACCGTGCTGCGCTTGTAACGCGTTAGGTCGATGCGCCGCTTTTCGAGTACGAGTTGAAAGATCCTCCGCAACGCCTGATCATCCGCTCCGAAGGAAGTGACTTGCGGAACATCCGAAGCGCCAATGATGCGGTGGATCTTTTCCTGGATCTCTTTCAACGGAAGTGAAAGAACGCCTTGTGCACCGCTTCGCTTTTTTTCATCCTGAACGAAGGCAGTGCCCCCTTTGGCCAGTATGGTGCGCGATCCCTCGATCCCCGCTTTGCCCGTACCATCCAGCAGGATACTCACGACATTGCCCTGGAATTCTTCCGCCAGAGCGGTAAAAAGCACATCCAAGCCACCGCCTTCTTTTGCTATGGCGATCCGCCCTGTTCGAATGGATGGCTTCGTTCCGGCCGGTATCAGGTAGGCATTGCCGGGATCGATCAGCATCCCATCCCTGGCACGATGTACAGGCATGTCTGCCTTCTCTCGCAATTGTGTGAGCAGGCCCCGAGGCTCTTTGTTATAGCCCATGAGTACTAGGGCCATGGCCGGATCACGGGGTAGACCCGCGATCAATTCCATTAATGCGGCTGTGGATCCACTATGGAAACCGATCCCCAGGATGAGTATTTCCGAGATCACGGGGGCTCTAGGGAGGACTTTTTCCGAGCGCAGTTCCTCCACCTGTTCCACCGGAATGAATGGACGTACCGCGTCTCCCAGGAATACAGGCCTCAGGATGTTCTTTCGGATGAGGGCACGTACCTTATTGGGGTGGCATTCCAGTCGCCGGGCTGTTTCTGCGACGGAGAGATGCTCTTTTATTTCGGAACTCATTCAAGGGCCTTCTTCCGGGTCATGGTAAGGTAGTACAAGTTTACATCAATGGTACCCCCAAGGGCCATCCCTGGATCTTGGTACAGCGGTTGGTGGAAAGGCCATATATCACAACACTATGGAAACGAACTTGTTCAGGATCGGCACAATTTCCCTGTGCATCACACTGATGATCGCTTGCGGACCGGCCAGTGAGGGTACCAGGCCTAGCGGAGCACCGGCAGGGGAGGATCGGCGCACCATGGACGACAGTGGAACCAGGGTGGAACCCACCAGCGGTGCTGACATGGCGGAACGAGGGCGTATGCTGGTGGAGAGCGAATGCCAGCGATGCCATGGCAGTGCCGCTCCAGAAGAAGAAGGTGCCCGGGACTTCCACAACATCACCGCACAGCGGGACCGGGAATGGTTGATGGACTTTATGATGGCACGTCCCGTTGACACACCCGACGAGGGCGGCCGGCAACTCTTGGAAGCCTGTGAGGTACGGCAACCCGGCCATGCATTGGATCAGCAGGAGGCCAGGCAGGTGGTGGAATACCTGGGCACTTTGTGACCATCTACCCGCATGGCCGTAGATCCAGACCTGCTGGACCTGGTGCAATGGCCAGCCATGGTGGTGAGCATCATCGCAGCATGGCTGGTGGCATCATCATCCATGCGTCGGCGCGAAAAAGGATTCTGGTGGTTCCTTGCCAGCAATGTGCTCTGGGTGATCTGGGGCTGGCATAGCGGGGCATGGGCACTTATAGGTCTGCAGGTGGCCCTGGCCGTGATGAACATACGGGGTACCCGGAAGAACGATACCAGCGGATCGAATGAAACAGGCAGATCGCCGGAAAGCCAGGCTCACCGATGATCGGGCCACCCTGCCGCTGATCGGGGTATGCCCTCCACATTCCGGAGCATGCGCGTAGCACGGGGATAAGGTCGCATCTTAGGGCACTGATGCTGGTAAGTATGATCCGCCACGTACTCCTTATCGCGGGTATGTGGTTAGCCACTGTACTGCAGGCGCAGGCGGATCAACGCCGGGCATTCCGCGTGGGTCTGGATGTGGCCTGGTTCCCCCAGCCCGAATTGGCAGGTATCGGAAGCTATGCGGAATTCTCCTGGCACTTCACGGATCGCCTGGCCGTGGTGCCGCGGATCATGGGTGCCAGCGGGATCGAGCGTTCCGGGACTTATTTCTCCCATGTCGCTGCATTGGGTGCGTCGGTCTGCTTCCGTTTCTCCCCTTTCCCGGAAGGTCCGCTCCGGCCCACATTGGATGTGGGCCCCGTCTATTCCCGATTCACCTACAATGACCGATTCGCCAGGCCTGTTCCGGTGGAAGTGCGCGAGCATGTTCCCGGATTCTTCATATCCGCCGCTCTCAAGATCATGGATCTGCGGCGCATGGGTCTCGGAGTGCGTGTGAGCAGCGCGTCCGGTGTACGCGATGGCATCATCCAGCAAGACATCCTGCAGGGTGGCGTCTTCATGGAAGTGGCCTTCTGATCCAACTAGATCAGCCTGCCATGCACCTGGCCAATGGGCATGAGTTGTTCCTTCCGGACCCTGGCAGTGGGGTATGCCGCTTCTCCAGCGAATGCCATCACAAGGATCACGATGTACCGATCATCGGGGATGGTGTCGTTGGTCTCATGCGGCTTCACCAGGAGCACTTCACCATTGGCCTTGTGGAAGGGTATGGGCCGGTCCGGGCGGAAGATGTACCAGCCTTGTTCATTCTCCACGAAGATCTTCTGGCGCAGTGTGCCTTCCAAGGGGAGCTGGTGGTGCAAGGCGAGGTATTCCGATGCTTTGGATCGTCTTTCAGGGATCCGCATCAGCAACCTTCTTCCGCTCAGGTCCACATTCCATTCGACTTTTGGGAGGAGCAGGCGCCAAAGCCCGCCCTTTGGCAGGAGTGGGGCGATGTGGCCGGGTATGAGATCGTAGGCACTGAAGCTGATCGCGAGAAAGAGCATCATGGCTGCCATTGAAGTACCCTGTGCGGCCAGCAGCTGTCCGGCCTCCGCGCGTCCAAGAAGCATGAACTTCACCACGTATGTGAAGAGGAAGATCGCCAGCAACGCATTGATGATCCGATAGCGGAACATGATGGAGGGCGGCCGCATGTGCTCCTGGTAATGCGGAGAAAGGTTCACCAGGTTGTTCTTCATCACCACCCACAGGTGTATGCTGCCCAGGAAAAAGATCAAGGTTAGCAGAAAAGGCCGGTGCGGTGCCAGCAGCCAGTAGTCATAGAACCCATGCGCCAGGGCGGCCAAAGCAAGCCCCACCAGGAATGCGGGCAGCACCGGCCGGTGGTGGTACCGGGCCATGGCCATGGAATAGGCGATGATGGAAGTATCGAACATGTGCCCGACCGTGGAGTAGAGCACTCGGCCACCCACGGCGTATAGGTTGGACCGTTCCAGGTAGATCGTGTTCTCGATGAAGGCGAAACCCAACGCACAGATGCTTGCGTAGAGGATGTGATCGAAGGGCTCATCCACCTGTTTGGTGAAGAACAGCAGGATCAGGAAGGGCAGGATCTTCACCACCTCTTCCACCAAACCGATGGCGATCACGCTATACCACCAATCGTTCCAGTTGTCGCCATCCAACCGCAACGAAAAGAGTTCCACCACCAGGTCCGATAGTGGGAACGTGAGGAAGGTGCTAGCACAAGCGGCGAAGAAAACGGCCAATTCCCACCCTAGTTTCTCCCGTTCGAAGGGATCCAGCCATGTGAGGTACCTGTACCAGGTGTAGGAGATGAGCAGGGAGATGAGCGCATGTACCCCCAGCATACCCCCATCTGGAATGTACACTGTGCCCCCGATGCCACTGTAGGCCACCAAGAGGGGAGGCACGATCACCAGGGCAAGGAAAACGATGCAGGCCCTGACCAGGGGCGATCCCCAAAGTCCACGGGAACTCAATCTTGCGGCTATGCGTGCATCACGCTTGAATTGCATCAGCATGATGATCACCAACGCGAGGAAGAAGAACGGTCCCATGGCGGCGCCGGTGAATATAGATGCGGGACACTTATGTTATTGGTGGGCCGGATGCCATGGCATGGAAGGCAGGCAATGATCGCAGAGCAGGATGAAAGGCATTGCGATGTTGTAACTTGTATCCGCCAGATCCGCATGCACTGCACATTCCACCGTCCTTTCCTTCGAGCGAAGAGGTCCATCGCATTCTTGTGCTTCATATTATTCATGATGCCGGAGGCCATGTGGGGCCAATGGAGCGAATACCATATCTACAAAGGCGGAGAGCGGATCGGGAACATACTAGCCTCCCGCGTGGTGAAGGGAGAACGGGCCTTCTATCGCATGGATTCGCGGTCGGAATTCACCCTGCTCTGGAAGCAGGATGTACTCACCACCATGAGTGCCGAATATGCCATGGGGCGCTTGATCGGCTGCCATTCCACCGTGAAGGTGAATGGTGCTGTCCGGGATTCAAGCCACATGGCCCATCGCTCCGGAATACTGGAGGGTTACATCCACAAAGGGAAGCATCTACAACTCAAGGATGCCCACCCGTGGACCACCGCAAGGCTCTATTTCGAAGAACCTGTGGGTGTGGCGGCCATTTTTGTGGAAAGTGAACTCCAGGATCTGCCGATGACTCGGATCGCCGAAGGTGTTTACAAACTCACTTTCACCGATCGATCGGAGAACCGCTATGTGTACAGGAATGGTGTGCTGGAAGAGATCCATGTGATACGCACCTTCTTCGATCTGCTCTTCAAGAGGACCTGATGCCTTGCATTGGCGCGTGACTTGCTGCTTCAGCATGCCATGAAGCGATACAACAGGATTTGGATGTGCCTGCCAATGGCCGTGTGGATGTGCGGTTGTTCCGCTCCCGACTACGATGGCCCAGTAGGCATAGAGCGCATGGAGTATGGAACCATCAAGCCAGGTGAGGAACCAAAGAAGGAAACTACAGGCACCGATACCACTGGTGCGGCGGCCGGCAAAGCACCCACCGCCAATGAAGGCAAAGAAGGGGAGAAGGAATAGCCAGTTGATCAGCTCCTGAACGAAAAGAGAGGGCGCGGCCTCCCTTTCTTAATGCGATCGTACGATCACTACAAGCTGACGAAAGATCTGCGCGAGGGTGAGCGTTTGAACTTGTAGCTCACTTCCAGGCTCACGAAGCAGAAGGAATCCAAGAGCCCGGGATTGCCACGGCGGCTGTTCAGGATGCTCTCTTCGCCCGTGGTGCCCCAACCTGTTGGATCGCTGATGTAGCGTGCCAGTTCCTGCTTCACTGGATCATTGGGGTAGGCCGCATCGATCTCCGCATAGGTGGCGTATTCATGCGTTACATCGTCCAGCAGATCGGTGGTGAACATCATGTAGCAGTACTCCATGCCCACACTGATCTCCTTTGTCACCATGTAACGTACGCCCATGCCCATGGGCACGGCCACATGCCAGGGACTCATGCGGTCGCGCACGGGACCTTCTCCGCCACCCAGCTTGCCGCTTTCAGTTACCCAGTCGTAAAGGTCTGTCTCATACTTGCCATCCCTTTGGATCACGTTGGCACCCTGGGTACCTCGCGGCGCATCGCGCACCGTACCATCTTCCCAGAAATAGTAGCGATTCTCTGGAGCCATGTCCCCCAGGAAAAGATCGGCCATGGGGCGGCCATGGTAAATGCCCACACCGATGTGGAATGTCATGAAAAAACGCTGTTGATACAACGGCTGGAAGGGCTCGCGGTAAGCGTTGAGTACCAGATGGCCGCTGGCACCGATCAGATCATTGCGGAAACTGAGGCCACGCTTGTAGTTCTTCAGATCCGTTACGTCCATGCCCTTGATCATGTCACGCTCATCATAACCGATCCGGAACCAGCTGAGGCGGGCCTCCGTGGTGAGCGAGCGGGTAACGTAGCGTTTCGGGTTGTTCAGGAAATCACGGAATGTAATGGTAAGTCCGGGTCGCGCGCTATTCCATTGCATGGGACCGTTGATGTTCCCAAGATCACCGTAGTAATGGGTGACCCCGGTCATCACGCCTACCTCCAGGTTCCGCTGGGCGAATAAAGGGATGGCCCCCAGAATGGCTAGGAAGATCGCGGAATGACGCAGCATACGTTCTTGAATTATACCGAAAGTTACATCTGAAAGACGCTGCTGCTGAAAAAGGTTGCCCCCTTATTTTTCAACGCTCGCCGAAAAGGGCCGTGCCTATGCGCACCATGGTGCTGCCCGCCTGGATCGCCAACTGCGCATCGCCGCTCATACCCATGCTCAGCTGATCGAAGGGATATCTGCGCATGGAAGGCCGCCCGCGCTGCTCATCGAAAAGGGTCTTGAGCCCCTCGAATTCACGCCTTACCTGCACTGTATCATCCGTATTGGTGGCCATGCCCATGAGGCCACGTGGCACGATCGCGGGCCAGCGGTCCGGATCCCAGGCAGCGATCATATCCTTGAGCTGATCTTCGGACAGCCCGTGTTTGGTCTCTTCAAGGGCGATGTGTACCTGGAACAGCACGTGCAGCTGCCGTTCCGCGGCCAGTGCTCTCTTGTTCAATTCATCCAGGATCCGTTCTCCA
Source organism: Bacteroidota bacterium (assembly GCA_023412755.1). Taxonomy (GTDB): domain Bacteria; phylum Bacteroidota; class Bacteroidia; order Flavobacteriales_F; family PHOS-HE28; genus PHOS-HE28. The sequence continues at coordinate 3,168 of JAEZCB010000190.1, read as the reverse complement.
TCCACCGTATGCACCAGTGATGCCACGGGTGCCACGTACTTTGCTTTGTTGGTCTGCAGGTTTCCTATGAAGTGCCATTCGATGTCCGCTGGCAGTTGGGCCTGTTTTTCCCTCAACTCCTGCGGGTAGCTTTCGCCAAAGACGCGGTGCCCCAGATCATACAGCGCCTGGATCTCGGCCACGGTCCTCTTCTTGCTTACGGCGATCAGCTTCACATGCGGAGGTATGCCCTCTTTCACCCGATCGTAATTGGCCTTCAGCGTTTCCCGATCCAAACCTTCCATCGGGTACGAAGTTCATACATCCTCCAGGGAGTACACGGTTACACCGCTTCGCAACTTCGGTTCTATGTACGTGCTCTTCGGCGGCATGGTGCCACCGGAATCGGCCACGGCCCGCAGTTCCTGAAAGCTCACCGGGTGCAGGTGGAAGGCGATATCGGCCTCACCCTGGGCCACCATTCTCTCAAGGGCCTCGGGTCCTTCGGTACCAGGTATGAAGGAGACCCGTCTGTCGTTGCGCAGATCCGTGATGCCGAGCATCGGCGCGAGTATGAGACTGCTCAAGCGCACTGGATCCAACCGCTCGGCGGGTGAAAGTGCTTCCGATGCCTTTGGTAGTTCCAGTGCGTGCCAACCCTTCCGGGTGCGTATGGCGATGGTGCCAGGCGCTGTTCTCGGTCTTTTGATCGGAGACAGACTGCCTGCATCGCCGATCCGTTGCAGCAGTTCTTCGGCGCTCATGCCGTTGAGCCCGTGTACCACGCGATCATAATTGTAGATGTGCAGGTGATCGTGCGGCACGATGTAGGCCAGGCACCATGCCATGGGATCCACATCGGCGGCGTGTTGCTGCTCCGCAAGGCGTGCGCTGGAGGCCATGCGGTGGTGGCCATCGGCGATGTAGAGCGCCTCCACCTGCGCGAATTCCTGCTGTAGTCCCACCCGGATGTCGGGATCGCACGCCACCCACAGCTTGTGCCGCACACCATCTTCGGTGACATGGTCGTATAACGGATCCACGCTTAGGATGGGAAGAAGCCGGTCCTGCCAGTGTGTGCCCGGTGGTGTGGCCAGCAGCACAGGTTCGGCATTGATCCCGGTTGCCTCCAGGTATTCGGTGAAAAGTTGTTCGCGAGCGGTGAGGGTCTGCTCATGCACCTTGATGCGGCCTTCCAGATGGTCCTGCACACTCACCCCCACGATGATGCCGCGGGAAGTGTTACCATGGGCCTGTTGTTCGTACACATAGATGGCCGGTTCCTGCTCGCGCACAATGACACCATCCTGGATGAACCGCTGGAAAGCCCTGCGTATGCAGGCGTAGCGTTGTTGCCTTGGCATTTGTTCATCCGCTTCAGGCGGATGGATGACATGCAGGAAACTGTAGGGATCCCGCTCCAGCTCGTATGCCAGCTGTTCCGGCGAGTATGAAATATAGGAGCGCGAGCCCACATGCGGGGCTTTGTCCGGGGCCGGACGCCACGCCCGGAACGGTCGCAACGAGATCATCTGCCCACGTCCGCGGTGGAATGCCAGGAGATGATCTGATCCACGAGTTCGTCACCGATGCGGTCCTGTGCCTCCACGGTGGCCCCGCCGATGTGCGGGCTCAGGCTGATCTGGTCCATGGCCAGGATGTCCGCGCGCGGGGTGGGTTCGTTCACGAAAACATCCAGGGCCGCACCGCGCACCTTGCCGCTCTTGATCGCTTCGATCAGCGCATCCTCATCCACCGTGCCGCCCCGCGCCGTGTTCACGAGCACTACGCCATTCTTCATCCGCGCGAATTCCGCCGCACCGATCATGGCGGAACCATCGGCCTGTGCCGGCACATGCAGGGTGATCGCATCGCTTTGCGCCAGCAATGTGTCCATGTCCACCAACCGAACCGGCACTCGCACATTTACGCCACCGATCTGCAACGCGATACTTTCGGTGGTGGCGCTGCGGTCCAGGTAGATCACCTTCATGCCGCAACCCAGCGCATAGGCGGCGGTGCAGCGGCCTATCCTGCCGAAGCCGATGATGCCAAGTGTCTTACCACGGAGTTCGGTGCCTTTCTCGTATTCCTTCTTCAGCGCTTTGAAGGTGGCGGCTCCTTCGGTGGGCATGCGCCGGTTGCTCTTGTGCAGATCACGCATCAGAGTGAAGAGGTGCGCCATCACCAGTTCGGCCACGCTGCCGCTGCTTGCGCCCGGGGTGTTTATCACTTCGATCCCTTTTTCACGCGCATGGGCCACGTCGATGTTGTCCAGGCCTACTCCGCCACGCCCTATCATGCGGAGCCTGGGGCATTGGTCCATAAGCTCCTTGCGCACCTTGGTGGCACTGCGCACCAGCAGCACATCCACCTTCTCGTTGTTGATGTGGCCGGCCAATGCTTCTTGTGCCACGTTGTTGGTGGTCACCGTGAAGCCCTCGTTCTCCAGGGACCGTTGTGCCTGGGCGGAAATGCCATCGTTGGCGTGTATGCGTAAGCTCATCCGTGTTTTTTCGCGAATTCCTCCATGGCGTCCACCAATACCTGCACACTCTCGATGGGCAACGCATTGTACATGCTTGCGCGATAGCCACCCACGCTGCGATGGCCGCGCAGCCCGCTGATGCCGGCCTCTTTCCAAAGCGCATCCAAGGCAGGTTCCAGCGTGGGGTCGTTGAGCACGAAGGTGGCGTTCATCGCGGAACGGTCCTCCACTTCGGTGGTGCCGCGGAACAACGGCAGCCGGTCTATGGCTTCGTACAGCAGCTTTGCCTTCGCGTTGTTGCGCCGCTCCATCTCCTGCACGCCGCCGATCTTCTTCACCCATTCCAGAGTAAGCATGCTCACATACACCGAGAATACCGGAGGCGTGTTGTACATGCTGTCCTTCGCGGCGTGGTTCTTCAGGTCCAGCATGGGGCTTAGCTTGCGGCCCGCCGCGCCCAGCTTGTCCGGATCCATCAGGTACACGGTGGCACCTGCAGGACCCATGTTCTTCTGTGCTCCCGCATAGATCAGCGCGAATTTCGAGACATCCACCGGGCGGCTGAAGATGTCGCTGCTCATATCGCAGATCACCGGCACGGGGCTTTCCGGGAAACGCTTGTACTGCGTGCCGAAGATGGTGTTGTTGCTGGTGAGGTGGAAGTAATCGGCATCCTTCGGGATCTCGAAACCTTTCGGGAT
>JAEZCB010000146.1 GCA_023412755.1 Bacteroidota bacterium | reverse complement strand
GTATCCAAGGAGATCCTTGACAGCTTCGTAACGGTGAACACGGGCCTGGAGAACACCAAGGCCACGTTACGTGAGAAGATGGACGACACCTACGCGCAATTCAGCGGATTGGCTTCGCAGAACCGTGCGAAGTACGGAGAGAACTACGACAAGGCGCATCAGGTGGAGATGAAGGCCGCCGACCTCGTAAGCTATATCGATACGTTGAAGGTGCGTGCGATCAAGGACACCGAAAAGATCCCCATTGACAGCATTGTGGTGAGGGATGCGAACGGTAACCCCGCGATCGTGAACCTCGGCAAGATCAAAAAGAAGGACGCCTACAACGAGATCACCAACATGATGGTGGGCAGTGAACCCGCCAAGCCCAAGGAAGGTGAATACACCGCCACTGAGCTGCGTGCGAAGCTGGAGGAGTTCCGCGATCTGGTGAAGAGCATGAAGCCCGAGGACCCGAACCTACAGGCCAGCATGGACCTGTTGTTCAACTTCGAGCCCCGGCGGAATGCCTCCGGCACCTTGGAGAACTGGGAAAGCCTCAACTTCTACCACGTTCCACTGGCTGCCGGCATCACCATCATGAGCAAGATGCAGGCGGATATCCGCAATGCGGAGAACGAAGTGGTGAACATGCTCATGGGCGATGTGGAGAAGACCTCCTTCAAGTTCAACAAGCTTGAAGCGATCGTGAAACCGCAAAGCAGCTACGTCACCGTTGGTGGCAAGTTCAATGCGGAGATCTTCCTCGGTGCCTACGATGATCAGAACGCTCCCGAAGTGTACATCGCCGGTCCCGGTGCACGGATCGACTCGGTGAAGAAGGAGATCATCGGTGATGCGATCAAGCTGGAGAACATCGGTTCGAAAGCCCAATTGGAGCTGCCGGCATCGAAGCCCGGTTTGAACACCGTGCACGGCATCATCAAATTCACACCTGTCGGTGGCGAGCCACAGGTGGAACTGTTCTCCACTACTTACGAAGTAGCCGCTCCAAGTCTGGTGGTGAGCCCTACGAAGATGAACGTGTTCTATCGTGGTATCCCAAATCCAGTGGCGGTGAGCGTGGCAGGCTACAGCACCAAGGACATTACGCCGTCCATGACCAACGGCCAGATCACTCCCGCGAGCGATGGCGGTTATACGGTGAAGCCAGGACAGGGCACCGAAGCCGTCGTAAGTGTGACGGTGACCAATCCCGATGGTACCAAGAAGGCCATGGAGGGCGTTAAGTTCCGTGTGAAGAACGTGCCCGATCCGGTGGCCAACTTCGGTGGAAAGGGCCCTGGCGATGCTACGATCTCGCGCGGAGAATTGAATGCTGCCCTGGGTGTGATCGCCAAGATGGAGAACTTCGAGTTCGACCTCAAATTCGATGTCATGGAATTCACCGTTGTCGCCACGATCGGTGGTGAGGTGAAGGAAGAGACGATCAAAGGCAACCGCATCAACGAAACGGCCAAGGCGATGTTCGGCAAAGTGAAGACCGGACAACGTATCTGGATCGAAAATGTGAAGGCCAAGGGTCCTGATGGTACGACCAGGAAACTTGGTACCCTAGCATTGAAGTTGTCTTGATCTCGATGTTCAAATCGACCCTGCCATGAAAAAAAGTCTGTGCCTTTCGCTGCTGATCCTGGGAAGCCTTCTCATGGGTGGCCTGGCTTACGGCCAGACCGTGTTGGACGGGGCCTATATCAAGGAACACACAAAGACCAAACGTGTTGTGCCTTACACACACATCCGTGAAGCGGACGTGATGTGGATGCGCCGCGTGTGGCGCCAGATCGACATCAAGGAGAAGATCAATCATCCGTTGTACTTCCCAACAGCGGAGACCACGGATCGGAAGAGTCTTTTCGATGTGATCAAACATGGCCTCCTGGTGGATGGTTCCCTCACCGCCTATGACGACAAGCTCGGCGATGGTGACGAGTTCAAGAAACCGCTGCTCACACAGGAGATCATCGACATTCTGGAAAGCCGGGATACACTTCAGACAGAAGATCCGGATACCGGGGAAATGGTGGACCAGATCGTTGAGAACGTGGTCACTTCCGAGCAGATCATCTCCTATAAGATCAAGGAGGACTGGGTCTTCGACAAGCAGCGTTCCGTCATGGATATCCGCATCATCGGTATCGCTCCCGTGATCGCGGATATGGTCGATGGCGAATTCCGCGGTCCCAAGACGCTTTTCTGGCTCTACTATCCGGAGTGCCGTTATGTGTTCGCCAATTGGGAGGTGTTCAATCGGCAGAATGATGCCGAGCGCAGGAGCTTCGAGGATATATTCTGGAAGCGCCAGTTCAGCAGCGTGATCACCAAGGTGAGCAACGTGTACGATCGCAACATCGGGGAGTACCGTCAGGGTCTGGATGCGTTGCTCGAGGCCGAGGAGATCAAAGAACAACTCTTCCAATTCGAGCACGACCTCTGGAACTTCTGATCGTCCACTAAATGTTCAATGAAGCCCTCCCTTGATCGGAGGGCTTCACTTTTTTCATCCCTTCATGTTGTGGGCCCATGCGGACATCCCGATTGGAGACCAACGGAAGTCCGATCCGCACGGAAATTCCATGCAGGCTTGCACCACGGATCACGCGGTCCCGCATCCCATAAGGGTTCCGTACCTTTGCGGCCGTTTTCCAGAGCAGGTAGATGATCACGGTCCAAGGTCTCCTTTTACATTTCGGTCAGCGGCCGATGTTCGATGATGTATCACTCTTCATCGGAACCGATGATCGCATTGGCCTTGTGGGCCGTAATGGAGCGGGAAAGAGTACGCTGCTCAAGATCCTGGCGGGGCAGCAGCCTTATGATAAAGGCATCATCGGCAAGCCCAAGGAACTCACCATGGGTTACCTGCCGCAGCAGATGGACCATGACCTGCACCTCACTCCGTGGCAGGTGGCGGAGAAGGCCTTCGAGGAAGCGCGCCAGTTGAACGGCTCGATCACACGGATCGAAAAGGAATTGGAGCATGTGACCACGGATGATGAGGCCATGGAGTTGGCCACGCTTCTGGCCCACGCACATGAAAGACTTAACGCGATAGGCGCGGGCGACCACGATATGCAGGTGGAGCGTATGTTGAAGGGCATCGGTTACGTGGGGGAGGACATGCACCGGCCCATGAGCGAGCTTAGCGGCGGCTGGCGCATGCGGGCCGAACTCGCGCGCATCCTGCTCATGCGCCCGGATCTACTCTTGTTGGATGAGCCCACCAACCACCTCGATCTGCCCGCGATCCAATGGCTGGAAGACCTGCTGAAGAGTTATCCGGCGGCTCTGGTCCTGATCTCCCACGACAAGACATTCCTGGACCGGCTCACCAAGCGAACGGTGGAGGTGTTCAACGGAAAGCTCATAGACCGCAAGGTACCCTGGAGCCAGTATGTGGAACTGCGCAAGGTGGAGCGTGAACAGCAGGCCGCGGCCGCGAAGGAACAACAACGCTACATCAAGGAGACCGAGGATCTCATCAACAAATTTCGCGCGAAGGCGAGCAAAGCCGCTTTCGCCCAAAGCTTGATCACCAAACTGGAAAAACTGGACCGCATCGAGGTGGAGGATGAGGACCTGCGCAAGCTTCTTGTGAAGTTTCCTCCGGCACCCAATAGTGGTAAGATCGTGGCCGAGGTGAAGGGGGTGAGCAAAGCCTATGGCGATAAAGTGATCTTCGAGGATGCCGAACTCACCATTGCCAAGGGAGAACATCTCGCTTTGGTCGGAGCCAACGGCACGGGCAAATCCACCTTGGTGCGCATGATCATGGCCGAAGAGCCTTATGAGGGTGAGATCAAACTGGGCCACAACGTGATAGTGGGCTATTATGCCCAGGATATGCCCGAGCGTTTGGAACCCAAGCGCACCGTACTTGAGACTGCCGAAGATGCGGCCAGCGAAGACAATCGACCTCGGGTGCGCGCGATGCTCGGAGCATTCATGTTCAGCGGTGAGGATGTGGATAAGAAGGTGAAGGTGCTAAGCGGCGGCGAACGGGCACGTCTGGCTTTGTGTTGCATGCTCCTGAAACCCCTGAATTTCCTGATCCTCGACGAGCCCACGCACCACTTGGACATTCAGAGCAAGGATGTGTTGAAGGAGGCATTGAAGAACTATGATGGCACCTTCCTGCTGGTGAGTCACGATCGTGATTTCCTCACAGGCCTAACCAACCGCCTGCTCGAGCTGGATGATCACCGCATCCGTGATCAGCACATGGATATCCTCGAGCTCATAGAAAAGCGTAAAGCATTGCAGGGTGCGGATATCGGCAAGTCTTCCGCGGAACGGACGAAGCAGGTGAATGCGCCCAAGGCCGACCGCTCCGATCATCAGGAGAAGCGTGAGCGCGAAAAGGAGCGCAAACGTGTGCAGAACCAGGTGGAGCGTCTTGAGAAACAGTTGGCCGATCTGGAGCGTGAGGAAAAGGAACTGCAGGCGCTTGTGATGAAGAGCGGTACCGCTGCCGACCAGGTGGAGAAGGGGTATGTGCGCCTGGGAGAGATCGCCCAACGGATCGCGGCCACCATGGAGGAATGGGAGACCGTCAGCGAAAAGCTACAGGAGCTGGCTGAATAGGCCGCGACGGACCTGATGTCGTTACGTTGATCATGCCATCGCATTGGTATGGATGGAGCATCATTGTGCTCTCCTCGAAAAACCGATCACGCCATGGCATCAGGACCGATCCCACCCCGTCAGAAGATGATCAATATGATGTACCTCGTGCTTACCGCCATGCTGGCGTTGAATGTGAGCAAGGAGGTGCTCGATGCGTTCGCATACATGGATGCGGACCTCGTGCGAAGCGAACGTGCACATGAACAACGATCCATGATCGAGTACGGGAAATTCGCGAAGGCCGCAGCGGAGAATCCGGAGAAGTTCGGTGCGAAACATGAACAGGCGCTGCGTGTGAAGGCTCAGGCGGACGCCTTGATCGAGCGCATAGAGATGATCAAGACACAGGCCATCGCGATCGCCGATGGCCATGCCGCCGGCCATTTGCGGGCGCCCGATGGTAGTGGACGAGATACACTTCGCGCATTGATCGCACTCGGCGCGAAGGATGATCGCACCACCCTGACCCGGATGTTGGTAGGCAGCGATCCCGGATTTCCGCGCACGGATCCCGGTTCGGCCACAGAGTTGAAACGGGAGATCGCCGCATTCCGGGACAGCCTGATCACATTGGCACAGGCCGATCCAGCCCTTACTGAAGCGATCGCTCTGTTGTTCGACCTGAATGATCGGCGCGATGCATCAGGCACGTGGAACAACTGGGAATCCTTCAATTTCTACGATGTCCCACTGGCTGCCGGCATAGCCACCTTGTCGAAACTGGGATCGGATGTGCGCAGTGCGGAGAACGATATCGTGAAGTGGCTATATGGACAAGTGGAAGAGAAGGACTATAAGTTCGGTACGCTCACCACCGCGGTCATTCCACAAAGCAACCTCATCATGCTGGGCGATAGCTTCCGGGCAGATGTGTTCCTTGCCGCGTATGATCCCTTGAATCGCCCGCAGGTGCTGGCTGATGGTGTGGAAGTGCCTGTGGGCGCTGACGGTAAAGCCAAGCTGAGGTTGAAGGGCGATGGGGTCGGTGAGCATCTGGTGGAGGGAAGCATCCGTTTCCTGGGTCCTGATGGGCCGGAAGAAATACCATACTCCACACGCTTCCAGGTAATGCCGCCGGTGCTTGTCGCCTCCCCCACGAAAATGAATGTGCTCTATCGTGGTGTGGAGAATCCGCTGGATATCTCCGTGCCAGGTGTACCTGCGGACAAAGTGCAGGCCACCACTTCCAATGGGCGGATCACGCGGACCGCACAGGGATGGGTGGTCACCGGCCTGGCGCCTGGCAGTGCGGAGGTAAACGCGGTGGTGATCCGGCCCGATGGCAGCGCACGCCGTGTCGGGCCCATGGTCTTCCGGGTAAAAGATCTGCCGCCTCCGGTACCCTCGGTCGCAGGAAGGAAGGCCACCGATAGAACGGTGCGGAAGCAGGAGTTGGTGGCGGCATTGGGCATTTCGGCCATGGCCGAGGATTCACCGTTCGAGGATCGCTTCCTGGTGAAGAGTTTCCAGGTGACAGTGATCCGCCGGGATGGCGTGGTCAACAGCTTTCCACTAACGGGCAACCGTTTCGATCAACAGGTGAAGGCCATGTTCGAAACACTGCGTACCCATGAACGCGTCATTTTCGAGGATATCCGCGCAAAATTGTCATCCGGCCAGGGCCGGGAGTATCACCTTCCAAATATCACCCTTACGGTGGTGAATTAGCATGATCGTGTGACTTGGGGCCACCACGGTTCGGAGGTGCTTCACATCAATTGGGATCCAGACCTTGTCGCGATCCCGGTAAAAAGAACTACATTTGCGGTCCATTGCGGGGTGGAGCAGATGGTAGCTCGTCGGGCTCATAACCCGAAGGCCGCAGGTTCGAGTCCTGCCCCCGCTACTAATAAGCCCAGCTAGATGCTGGGCTTTTTGTATTTCCGGGTATCTGTGCCAGTGCCTTCATTGGATCGGAGCAGCCCGGTGGGAGGATATTTTCGCCGTTCGAATGGCACACAAGGCAGGTTACGTCAACATGATCGGTGAGCCCAACGTGGGGAAGAGCACGCTGCTCAATGCCCTGCTGGGCGAGCAACTGGTGATCACCAATCCCAAAGCGCAGACCACACGCCACAGGATCCTCGGTATACTGAATGGAGAGGATCATCAGCTGATCATCAGTGACACGCCGGGCATCCTGGACCCTCAATACCGGATGCATGAGAGCATGATGAAAGCGGTGGATGAGGCACTGATCGATGCGGATATTCTGGTGGTGCTGGTGGAGTTGGGTCAGCGGCCTGATCGTTCAGAGAACGTGTTGAAGCGGGCCAGCCGTTTCAAAGGGCACAAACTGCTGCTGCTCAACAAGGTGGACAAGGGCAGTGAGGATGAGGTGGCCGATGCGTTGCAGCTTTGGCAGGCAGCTTTGCCCGAAGCCAAGGTGGTGCCTTTGAGCGCACTGCATGGACTCAATGTGGCAGAGCTGCGCGAATACCTCATAGCCAACCTGCCGGAGCATCCGGCGTATTTCCCGAAGGATGAGTTGAGCGATCGCAACATGCGTTTCTTCGTGAGCGAAATGATCCGTGAGAAGGTGCTGGCACAGTACAAGCAGGAGATCCCATATAGCACTGAAGTGGTGGTGAACAGCTTTGTGGAGGAGGAGCGGATCACCAAGATCCAGGCGGATGTCATCGTGATGCGCGAAAGCCAGAAGGGCATCATCATCGGGCAGGGAGGCAAGGCGCTGCGCAAGCTTGGTACCGAGGCACGCGTCGCGATCGAGCGGTTCCTCGGCCAGAAGGTCTTCCTGGATCTGCGCGTGAAGGTGGATGAGGACTGGCGCGAGAATGACCGCAAGCTCAAGAAATACGGTTACTGAATCAGCATGAGCAACATCGTGGCCATCGTAGGCAGGCCCAACGTAGGAAAGAGCACCCTCTTCAACCGGCTGATCGAGCGCAAGGAAGCCATCACCGATCCCACAGCCGGTACCACGCGCGATCGCCATTACGGCAAGGCGGAATGGAATGGCGTGGTCTTCAGTGTGATCGATACGGGTGGTTATGTGAAGGGGAGCGATGATGTGTTCGAGTCGGAGATCCGCAAGCAGGTGGAACTGGCCATCGATGAAAGCGATTCCATCCTCTTTCTGGTGGATGTTCACCATGGACTCACGGCCATGGATGAGGCCATAGCGGAATTGCTCCGTCGATCGAAGAAGCCCGTATTGCTCGCCGCTAACAAGGTGGATGAGCATTCCCGGCAGTATGATGCGGCAGAGTTCTACAGCCTGGGCCTGGGTGAAGTGTTTTGCATAGCGGCCCAGAGCGGCCTGGGCACCGGTGAATTGCTTGATGCGTTGGTGCAGGGTTTCACCAAACCCAGCGAGGAGGAGGAGGAGGATATTCCCAAGTTCGCCATAGTGGGCAAACCCAATGTGGGCAAATCATCCCTGGTGAACGCCTTGTTGGGAAGGGACCAGAACATCGTGACCCCCGTCGCCGGAACGACCCGGGATCCGATCAACACCCGGTGGAACGTGTTCGGCTTCGATGTGATGTTGCTGGACACGGCAGGCATACGTCGCAAGTCCAAGGTGGATGAGGATATCGAGTTCTACAGCGTTTTGCGCTCCGTAAGGGCGATCGAGGATAGCGACGTATGCATGTTGATGATCGATGCCACGGAAGGGGTGCAACAGCAGGACCTGCACATCCTTTCGATCATCCAGAAGAACGGCAAGGGGCTGGTTGTTCTCGTGAACAAATGGGACCTGCTGTGGAAGGAGACCAATACCATGCGCGAGTATGAGGCAGAGGTGAAAAAGCGGTTGGAGCCGTTCACCGATGTGCCCGTGGTGTTCATTTCCGTGTTGGAGAAGCAGCGCATGCTGAAGGCCATGGAAATGGCCATGCAGGTATTCGAAGACCGCAAGAGAAAGATCCCAACCCGCCAGTTGAATGATGTGCTGCTGCCGGAGATAGAACGTCGCCCGCCACCGATGTACAAATCGAAGCAGGTAAGCATCAAGTTCATCAATCAGATCCCTACGGCGGTCCCCTCATTCGCCTTTTATTGTAATCTGCCGCAGTACATACGCCCCGCGTATGTGCGTTTCCTCGAAAATCGCATGCGGGAGCATTGGCGGTTCACGGGCGTGCCGATCCGCCTCTTTTTCAGAAAAAAGTAGTTCCGCGAAGCGCACAGTTGATCCTGAGTGTGAGGCGGGTGGGATACCGATCGGGGGTGGTACGCTACGGTGCGTGTCGAAACTTCCGCAGATCCAGATCCCAGGCCGAAGTGTACCAGTATACCGCTTCCAGCTACCAGTGGAAC
>JAEZCB010000087.1 GCA_023412755.1 Bacteroidota bacterium | reverse complement strand
TCCGTAACCCATGTGGGGGCGCTGGGTGAAGGGGATCCGCATATCATGCCCGGTGATGGAGACATTGAATTTGTTGAGGGGTGTGTTGAAGGCCGGTATGATCGGATCATCCTGGCCGGCCACAAGCTTGTTGTAACCATAGTTCATACCGAAGGTGGTCCGCTTCAGGTAATAATTGACGCCCATGTTCCCCCCCAGTGTGCGTACAGTGGAAGTGGCGTTGGCGGCTAGCCGGTAGGCCTGAATGCCGCCAACTGGGAATCCATCTGCAAATCTTCCCGAAAGGCCGATGACATAGCCGATGAAATCCGTGTACCAGCTGTGGTAGGCGGATGCATCCACATAGATCTTGTCCCGTATGGTGCCGCGGTAGCCGAGTTCCACGGTGCGCACCTGCTCCGGCCGGATCCGTTCCACATTGAAGTAGTCCAGTTTCGAAAGGTTCAGACCCGTACGGTATTCGTTGAAGCTTTCCACTGTGAAAAGGCTGTCCCGGCCGCGCTCGAACTGGCCTTCCAAGTTGCCAAGGAGCAGCGCGCGGCCCACATTGTAATACAGGTATTGGTCGGCCAGCGTAGGATTGCGGATCGCGCTGCTGAAACTGCCCCGGACCACATGCCTTCCAGTGCGGGTGTAGACCAATGAAGCCGCAGGGGAGAAAAGGGCCTTGAAATTTTCGTTCTTGTCCATCCGCATGGTCATGGTGGTACGGAGCTTCTGGTCGAAGAGCGGCTTCTCCAGCCCCAGATAGATGCCGTACTCCTGGTTGCGTATCACCACATTGCCGGTGTCCCGGAAGATGGTGCCGGCACTGTTGGGCAGGTATGCCCGGTAACTGGCACCAACCACCACCTCGGCAAAGGCAGGCTTGAAGCGGTATTCGCCCATGCCGTGGGCCAATGCAGAGCGGTCGTAGAAGAGCGAGCCCCCTTCGGTGAAGCGCTTTCCTGTGATCTCGTTGAATTTTTCCTGGAATCGCTCCGTACCCACAACGTAAGCCGGGTCCAGCGACGTATTGTCCACGCGGTCGGTATGTGCAGCGGCCATGGCATGCAGTCCGGCCAGAAAGTTCGTGTTCGACTCAAGGAAGGTATCCTGCCAGGCCATCCACTGTGCCGCGCCCCAGCCTAGTTGCACAGCCTCAGCCTGGGTAATGTATTCCGGATGGGCATGCACCAGCGGGCGTATCTGCTGGGCCCAATAATTGGCGTAGGCCGTATTCCAATCCTGGGATGGACCCGCGGCCTGTTGCAGACGTATGCCTGTGGTGAAAATGTCGTAGGTGGTGCCGGCATCCTCGTGTGTGACGTAGCCACGCACGAACCAGCGGCCTTCCTGCCGCGCTTCCAGGCGGTGCTGGAAGAATTGAACATCCTGCAGCCGGTAGCGGTTATCGCCCTGGTACACGGTGCTTCCCGTACTGTAATTGCTTGCGGCGATCAATTCCACTGGCGATCGGACACTGTCTCCATCAGTAAGGCGGTAGTGCAAGGACAGGCCGGCCTTGAGGTTGTGCGTATCATAATCCACCAGGTCCACCTCACGGTACCCTGGGCGCAAATACAAGCCCAGTCCAGGATATGTAAGCCTTTCGGAGATATCCCGCAGGTAGTTATTGTTCACTGTGGTGTTCTCATCCCCATAAATGTTCACGGCATCATAGCGTCCGGGGTTGTTTTCGCTCGTGGGCGATACAGTCGTTGCCGCATAATTCTCCGCCGGCCAGTCGTTCGCACGCATGGCGAAGAGGTTCAATTTGTAGGCGAACCGGTCTTTGCCTTTGCTGTCCTTGATCACTTCGGCCCATCGTATGGCCCCTTCCAGTAGATCCCGTTCACCGGCCTTTGCGCTCACGCTTAAACCCTGGAAGTTCCAGGGACTTTTGGTGGTCATGTTGATCACACCGTTGAATGCGCCGGGACCGTAATACGCGGTGCTGGCACCGGCTATCACATCCACGCGCATCACATCCAGATCACTCGCCCCAAGGAAATTACCGAGGGAGAAATTCAGTCCCGGACTCTGGTTGTCCACCCCATCGATCAGTTGCAGGCTGCGCACCGGGCTGGTGCTGTTGAAGCCACGGGTGTTGATCACCTTGAAACCGAAGCTTGCGGCCACCATGTCCACGCCTTTCAAGGTGCCGAGGCTTTCATAGAAATCACCACCTGGAGCTTCGCGAATGGCGATCACATCCATGCTCTCCACGGTGAGCGGTGCCTGCTTTTGCTTGTCGGTGATGCGGCTACCGATCACTTCGGCTTCCTTCAGCAGGACCTGGTCCGTGCCCAGCCGCACACGCACCTCCTGGCGAAGGTCATTCACCGCCACTTCCTGGGCGGCATAGCCAACGAAGCTGATGACGAGTGTGAATGGGAGATCCACCCCGGCATTCAACTCGAACCGGCCATCCAGATCCGTGATGGTCCCCGTGGTGGTTCCTTTCAGCACCACCGTGGCCCCGATGAGTGGCTGGCCATCGGCCTTATCCAGCACCACGCCCCGCAGCACTTGCGCCGATAGCGGTATCGCACAGTATACAAGCATGAAGAGAAGGATAGGACGCAGGGATCGTGTCCGCAGGAGCGAAGGGATCATGTGTAGGTTCTCCAGCGGAAAGGTAAAGATCCCAACGCAAGCGGTCCGTATCCTTTCGGGGATGCAAAATTGTGATCGATGTAGGACATCCTGCGTCACACGATCGAGATCACAACCATGCGCCTGTTGGGAGCGCGCGTCGAATTCCATCCGGATGTTACCAGCCGGGCGGAAGCCTTGTGCTTCACGACGCCGTTGTGAGCGTACGGAAGCGATCGAATAGCGAAGCCTATTCGATCACCAATCTGGCTGGGAGTGTTCTCCCGCTGGTGACCACGGTGTAAACACCTGCGGAGAGATGGTCTATGTTGATGGTGACCGCATCCGTGTTGTGATTCAGCTGTATACCGGCCACCGTGCGCCCGGCGATATCGAGCACACGCGGATCCCCCAGTGGCCATCCATCGGATCCGATGGTGACATGTGTGGAGGCCGGATTCGGGTAGAGCTTTAATGGAACAAGGCGATCCGCTTCGATGCCGGTGGTGGAACAAAAGGTGATACTGTCACCCACGATGCCGAAGTCATGATCGATGAGCGGCGGGGTGGTGGCCAAGGGGCTCATGTCACAGAGATCCCAGTTGCCTGTTAGGGTGCCGAAATTGAAGGTGGTATCCTGTACCACTATCGCCCCGGGCGCTTCCCCATCAATGATGGCATAGTTGTACCAATTACCGCTTATGGATAAGGTGCCATGGGTATTGAAGAGGGCGGTGCCGAATTCTTCCGGGGGTATCTGCGAGGTGTTTAGGAAGCTGCCTCCGAGGGTGATGCTCCCACCAGAATGGTTGGTCATGGTGCCCAGGTTGGACATGTTCTCCGCCAGTACCAGTTGTCCCCAATTATTCAGATCGGCCACGTTCATCAGGTCCATCGCCTGGAATTCGCCTTCGTTGTTCAGTTCGTTCGCATTCAGCAGGGCCACGGAGGTCCAGTTCCCAAGGTTGTGGAGGGTGCCGATGTTGAGGGCACTGTCGCACTCCATGATAGCATCCACCGCATTCAACAGCGATCCCGCGTTCGTTAGGCTATCCACCCCGGTAATGCTGCCGTAGTTGTTAAGCGTATCGGCATTGTAGAACGTGCTGGTGAACAGGCTGGCCGCGGCTTCATTCTGGAAGTACCCCGCATTGTACATACTGTCCGGCACCAGCATGGCGCCTTCGTTGGTGATGATGCCGGTGTTGGCCAGGAGCGGGGTTGTTGAAATGCCTGTATTGAGCCAGGAGCCATCCTGCACCCATAGACTGGCCACGGAAAGTTCTCCTTCGTTCAATAGTTGCCCCTCTTCGTTCACATGCATGGCCCGTGGCTGCGCATCCTGCAGGAGCGCACCACCCTCCAGTATGGTGAGCGCACCACCGTACACGCCCAAGTTCTCATTCAATGTGACAGTATGGGAGATCACCACATTCTGTCCGTTATGGGGCGTGGGTATGCAGGTGCAATCCCAGGTGGTGGGGAAGTAGAATAGCCCATTCGCCACGGAATTGATGGTGGTTTGTGCCACAGCAGGCAAGCAAACCATCAGCATGCTGAACAACGGGATCGATCGCATGGCATTCTTTGTTTTGAATGTTCAAAGATGATGCATCCGGGAACTTTTCCGGGCATGGCAATACGCACCGGTCTGGTCAGCTAGCGCCCATCATCATCATCCGGCTTGTCCTTGTTGAACAAGCGATCCCAGAACTTGCCGCCACGTTTTTTCTCCTTAATGAACACGTAGCGTAACGAGAATGCCGTGGAAGGCGTCATTCTATCCTCGTGGCCGATGTGTATGGAGGGTTTGAAGTCGAAGGAGAGCAATACCGGAAGTGCGTTCACCTTGTATTCCACACCCATGATCAGGTCTGGTCCGTAGTAGGATCCATGGTCCTTGTGATCGCCTAGATGGAAACCGCCACCTACATAGATGTTCAGCCTTTTTCCCAGAAGCGGGAAGTGCTGCTGGCCAAGCAAATGGCCACTGACCTCGCTTTCGTTGCCCATCACGATCGCCTGCATTGTGGTGCGATCCAAAATGCGGTGCTGTGCCGTGAAGCCCAACCGTTCCGTTTCGACGCGCACGCCACCAGCAGTGATGTACTTCTGTGCAGTGGCATAGGGAAGGGCGGAAAGCATCAACAATACTGCAGCGAACGATCGGAGCATGATCCTGGGATGCAAGAACGATGCAATGATGATGGGCTTCAGTTGGCCACGCACATATCCCACAGGCAGAACTCCTTGAAGCCACTACAAAAAGATGGTCGCGTGGCCCAGCGATCGCGGGGCCCATCGCTGCGTCCAGTAAGATGGCTTTAGTATGCGTGATCAGCCGGGACTACTCCGGTATCTTATCCTTTGCCCTGCTCCTTCACTGGTGTCAACATCGTGGCAACACAGATCCAGCGCTCGGTGAGGTAGATGAAAACGCTTTGCGACCATTCGTGGAAGTGGAAGGCCTCGCCTTTGTACGTGCCAGCACTGGTGCCACGGGCGATCACCACCCCGGTATCGCCATAGGTCTTCACCCGGAGTTCATCACTATCCATGCGGGTATGCACCAGATCGCCGCTGCGGATGTTCTCCAGGAATTTCGAACGTGGTGTGATGCCCCCATCGGTGCCCACGAGCACCCAATCGGAACTCATGAACGCGCCGATCTCATCCGCATCATTACGCACCATCGCCTCGTCCCATGCCCGGCATGTTTCGGTGAGCGAGGTTTCCGTTCCCATGTTCATTCCAAGACGTCTTTTACTTGTTCCGTTCACCGCCTGACCACCAGCCGACCCAACGATCGCACGGGTCCATCCCATAGTTCCACCACATAGCTTCCTGAGGGCAGCATGTTTATATCCACCGGCGCACCAGTGGCTATGGAAGGTGCTTCCATCACAACGCGTCCGATCCGATCGTACACCATAAGATCCACCAGACCACCCTTCGCTCGATCGATGTAGAACACCTGTGCCGTTGGATTCGGATACACGGAGAATGGAACGACTTCCGCTTCCGCTATGCCGATCATGGGATCCATGGTCACTTTGTGAAGCTCCTTCACCACGCTGTTGAGCAGGATGCTGTTGCTTATGCTATCCTGGTTGGTGAGCACCGAAATGCCCACGCCGCTCACCGGATCACCGATGTTCTCATTGATGGATCCCACGTTGGTTCCGCCGTGCGACCATACCGTCTGACCGTTGAAGTTCGTGTACCGGAAGATCCCCAGGCCATAGCTGGTGCCACCGCCGAGGGGCACAGTTGCGGACATCTCCGCCCAGGCATCAACGGAAAGCACTTCACCTAGCATCAGCTTGCTCCAGTACAAGGCGTTGTCCTTCGCCGTGGCTAGAATGCCTCCTGCCGCCCACGCCGATGTCATCACCGAATTATGCTCATATCCAAATGTCATCAGATCCTGCAGATAGCCGGAGATAGCAACCGACCAGATGTGCGGGATGGACAGCATATCCGAGCCTTGCACGTACAACTCCGTGCTGTCCAGTCCCGCAGGCGTCAGTACCAGATCAGCAAGCACGTTCTGTAAAGGCTGCCCCGCGACCGCTTCGATCACCAGCCCGGCCACCAGGAAGTTCGTGTTCGAATAGCCCCACGATGTTCCGGCCGGGAACAAGGAGGACTGCACGTATTGAAGCAGATCCTGTGGATCCCAGATCTGGGACAGATCGGAGTTCACCGCGTTGGCCCAGGACACGTTCGATGTGTAGCTGTACAAGCCACTCGTATGGTCAAGCAGCTGCCTGATCGTGATAGCACCGTCGATGTTCGCATGCTGGATCCACGTACCTACAGTATCGTCCAAGTCCACCAACCCCTGGTCCTGCAACATCAGCAAGGCCGTCGCCACATAGGTCTTCGTATTGCTGCCCACCCCCAGGAACATCGTAGGCTCCATCGGCACGCCGGCATGCGAAACACCATGCACGCCTTCCCAAAAGCCCATACCAGGCACCACAACTGCAGCGGAAGCACCCTTGATGTTGCGTGCGGTACACGTGCTGTCCAGCACGAACTGTAACCTGTCTACGTACGCCTGTGGCAACTGGGCAAGTGCGCTGATCGCAAGCATCAGGAACACGAAAAGCGAAGTGCACGTATCTTCATCATGGTCATAGCTATTGGCAGATGTGAAGCGCAGAAAGGGCGAACATAATTACGGCCATGCTATCCCCGTGATCCTGCCCCACGGGAATTTGGTCATCGCTTTAGATCTCATTGATCCCGGATATGGAGTAATGATCGTGGTGACTTTTCCCCGAAATTCCAGTATGAAAAGAATGTGAAAGAACTGCTGGGATCCACGCCGGGCCGGTAAAGGGTGATCCTTGAAGCGTGATGTGCAGTGGAGGCATGGTCTTGGAAACCATGCCCTTCCATGATGGGACCCCCGATCGCTACCTTCACCAAAGGGAAAGGACCTTTGATCGCTGTGGCCATACACGCTGGCGGTCACATGCGACGATCCCTTCTCCAATACTGCCAACTCGATGGTTCGCAGCGGCTCCGCGAGGAGGATCCATTCACCGAAAGGATAGCGAACGTGGCACGCTCCCGCGTGGTGGGTTCACGTTCCCGTTTCGAAGTGGACCTCAACAGACCTCCACAAAAAGCCATCTACCTGAAACCAGAGGATGCCTGGGGACTCGAAGTATACCGGGACCTTCCGTGGGATGAGCGTGACATTTCCATGCGCATGTATGATGCGTTCTATGAGGAAATGCGCCGGACGATGGACGAGACCTTGCGCATGCATGACACAGTGGTGGTACTCGATGTGCATTCCTACAACCACCAGCGTTCCGGGCCGGGGATCGCGGCCGATCCAGAGAAGAACCCTGATGTGAACATCGGCACGGGTAACATGGACCGTAGCGTGTGGGCCACGGTGGTGGATGGCCTGGTGGAGCAACTCCGTAGACCCATGCGTGACGGAAGAGTGCTGGATGTGCGGGAGAACGTGAAGTTCAAAGGCGGCTATTTCAGCAAATGGCTGTATGACAATTATGGAGCTCGCGTTTGCCCCATCGCCATCGAGTTCAAAAAGATCTTCATGGACGAATGGACCGGGGAGCCGGATATGGACATGGTGGAAGATCTGCGTGCGCACCTGGAACAAGCCACCCAAGCGGTGATCGGGATACTGGATGACAGAGCAGCGGTCCAACGTAGGTGATACGCTTCTGCTGCCGGGGCTGCTGGAGCACATCGAGCGCCGCCTTGCCAATGGCGGCCGGGTGGTGCGTGCCCTGCCGTACGGTGGGCGCATGATGATCGATCGGCCCTTGCCCTTCCTATGCATACACCGCTCGGAGAATAATGCTTTCGAAGCTGGTGTGGATCGGATCGTACGTGCCCAGACCGCCTACCTGCGCGTATCATCCGATCCCGCACTGGCCGGGGAGGTGCGTGCGCTCATCGATGCGGTGCACACCTCCGTTGAGGAACTTTCACCGGCATTCCTGCTGCTGGAGTTATGGGCCGCCGATCCGGAGAAGAACAGCCACACCTTCAAAGTGCTCGGTCCATTGGACAATGCCCCGGAAACGGCCCAGGAATTGGAAAAAGGCATGCGCGAGATCGTTTCCCGTTGGCGCCTGGCGAAACTGGAAATGATCGATACCGACCAAAGGCATCCACCGCACCTGGTACCGTTGTATGAGATCGGCCATCTCAAGAAAAAGGGCATCCTGCTCATCGGGATCGAGGTACCCCAGATCTACCGATCGGCCAACGGGACATTGAGCGGCATCGCCCTGCGCCGGTTGCGCGACCGGTTCACCGATGTGATCAAGCGTACGGTGCATGCTTTCGCACGGCTGCAGGCACCACAGCGGTACGCCCATCACCTCATGCTGGGGCGTACCCGTTTCTCGCGACTGGCCATCAATGTGGACAAGGCGCTGGCCAGGATCGGCAGCTCCTTCGATCTGCTGTTGAACATTTCACCGGTGAACACGGAAGAGGCCTGGCACCAATTCCGCCAGGAGCGCTACCAGAAGAAGCCGGACCTGCATTACCGCCTGATATCGGTGGACCCCGAAAAGATCAAACGTGAACTCTACAACCTGCGGATCGATGATATGGAGGACACCACTCTGCAGGCGATCTTCCGCAGCAAACGGGAGGAACTCGATACCCAGGCCACCCTGCTGAGCGAGCGCGGGCGAAGGCGATTCCTCTATTCCGGGTTGCGGCTGTATGGGGGTGTGAACGAGGAGATCCATGCCCAGGCATTGAACATCGTAAAGGAGGTGGACCGCATTGGACCAGAGGCTGGCTCGAAGCTGAACGCGTTGCACTTCCTTGAGCTTGTAAGGGAGGAGCTGGCGCACTATGCTCCCTTGTTCCCTGCTACACCCCTGCAGGTGCGCATGAGCAACGAGATCCCTGGCATCATGGTGTCGAAGAACACGGTACTGCTAGGGGAGCGCTTCACCGTGGACGAAGCCCATGCGCAGGCCCTGTTGCACCATGAAGTAGGCACACATATCCTCACTTATGCGAACGGGCAGCGCCAACCATTCCACCAATTGTATGTGGGCATGGCCGGCTACGAGGAATTGCAGGAGGGGCTCGCCGTACTGGCCGAATTCCTGACCGGAGGGCTGAGTCCGGCGCGGCTTAAGTTGCTCGCCGGCCGTGTGCTGGCCGTACATGCGCTCATCCAGGGTGCCGACTATGTGGAGTGCTTCACCATGCTGGAAAAGGAGCATGGCTTCGCCGCACGTAGCGCCTTCAACATCACTACACGGGTGTACCGTGGTGGCGGTTTCCCCAAAGATGCCGTCTATCTCAAAGGCCTTCATGCGCTGATCGATCATCTCGATGGACGGGCGGACGGCCTTGACCTCTTCTTCACCGGAAAGTTCGCGCTGGCACACTTGCGCCTGATCCAGGACCTGCATCATCGAAGAGTGCTGAAGGAACCGATCCTTCCGCGCTACTTGCATGGTGATGCGCTGGAACGCGTAAAGCTGTTGCGCAAAGGCATGGACCTTGCCGGATTGCTGGACACATAGAACCTTATCCACAATGGTGATCGGATTCGTTATCAATGGCATGGACACCGAGCGGGAGTGTTACACCACTGTACATCTGGCCTTTCAGGCGCACCGCATGGGCCACCGCGTGGTGTTCATGGGTGTGGGCGAATTATCGTATACGCCCGATGGACACATGGGAGGGAAGGCCCATGAGCCGCCGAAGAAGGAGTTCCGAAGCGTGACCAGCTTCTTCAATGCCGTGCAAAAGGCCAGACCTAAACACGTGAGTTCCGCGGAACTCGATGTGCTCATGCTGCGCAACGATCCTTCGCAGGATATGGATAGCCGGCCTTGGGCGGTGCAGGCGGGCATCCTCTACGGAGCGGTGGCCGAGGCCAACGGTGTGATCGTGCTCAATGATCCGGGTAGCCTGGCGGGTGCTATCAACAAGATGTACTTCCAGCACTTCCCGGCCATACTCCGCCCTCGCACGCTCATCACGCGTGATGTGCAGGAGATCCGCACCTTCTTCAAGGATCAAAAACAGCGCATGATCCTGAAGCCCCTCCAAGGGTCAGGCGGCACCAATGTGTTCAAGGTGGATGCGAAGACCATTGGCAACCTCAGCCAGATCATCGATGCCATAAGTCGCGATGGGTATGTCATCGCGCAGGAATACCTCCCCGCGGCCAGGGAGGGCGATATACGCCTGTTCGTGATGAACGGACAACCGCTGGTGACCGATGGCAAGTATGCCGCCTTTCGCCGCGTGGGTGCCGAAGATGACATACGCAGCAACATCAGCGCGGGTGGCCACGCCGAAGCCGTGAAGGTCACCGACGACATATTGGAACTGGTGGAAGTGGTGCGCCCCAAG
>JAEZCB010000082.1 GCA_023412755.1 Bacteroidota bacterium | reverse complement strand
GTTCCAGGCTTTGGATCATGCCATCTCGCAACGCGATACCCGTAAGAGCACTGATGTAGCTCTTTGCCACGCTGAAGGAATTCCGCACACTGTCGGTACGCCAGCCACCCCACTGCTGCTCGAAGATGAGACTATCATCCTGCACCACCAGGAATCCAGCGGTGTGCAATTCCACCAACCTCCGTTCCTGCGCTTGATCCAATGCAAGCTCGCCATATCTGGAGCCTTTCGGCCAGGGCACTGGTCTGGAAGCGGCTATCCGCGCCGATGCGAATTGATCGCGATCATCGATCTCCGGACCACTGCGGCCGATGAGATAGGTGTAGCGGACACCTTTGATCAAATGCTCATTTCCGGTGAAGTATGCCAATATGGCCAGCAGACCGATGAACAGCAGCAGACCGATGAGCGTTCTTAACACCGTGCGCATATGCCTGGCCAATGTAATTAGGACCGTTCAAAATAGGTTCCATCCATGGAACGGCCAAAAGGGACGGCAGGTTATGCCAACTCCACCATTTCCACGTCGAACAGGTCCGCAAGCTCCAGCTTCAACCGGCGCTTCACTTCATCCATGTCCAGCAGTCCGCCCAACTCCTTCGCCATGCAGGTAACGTCCTTATCGGCGATACCACAGGGTACTATGTGCTCGAAATAGCGGAGGTCCGTATTCACGTTGAATGCGAAGCCATGCATGGTTACCCACCGGCTGGCACGGATGCCGAATGCACAGATCTTTCTCGCTTTCCGGGGATCATCGGCATCCAGCCACACACCCGTAAGTCCATCGATCCTGCCCCCTTTTATGCCGTAGACCTCCAGTGTTCCGATCACGGCTTCTTCAAGCGTGCGCAGGAACCGATGTATATCCGTGAAGTGATGATCGAGGTCGAAGATCGGATAGCCCACGATCTGCCCCGGACCATGGTAGGTTATGTCACCCCCGCGATCTATGGGGAAGAACTCCACGCCCTGTTCCCGCAGGCCCGCCTCATCCAGCAGCAGGTGTTGCTGTTTGCCGCTCTTGCCCAGGGTGTACACATGCGGATGCTCGCAGAACAACAGATGGTCCTCCGTAGGCACCTGCTGCTCCTCTGGCAACGATCGGTTCGAGATCTTTCGATCGATGGTGCCTTGGAACAATTCCCGTTGTAGTTGCCACGCCTGTTCATAGCCTATGAGGCCGAGATCCCTGAAATGCACTTTCCGCACGGATACAAAGTTCCGCAGAACATGTGGTACATGCACCGGCGGATCGATCTTTGCACCCGCACATGCATGTTACGATCCATACGGATGGCGCGGCCAGTGGCAATCCCGGGCCGGGAGGTTATGGCGTGGTGATGGAGGCCGGCAAGTACCGCAAGGAACTGTGGGAAGGTTTCCGGCGCACCACCAACAACCGCATGGAGCTGCTGGCGGTGATCGTGGCTTTGGAAGCGTTGAAGCGGCCCGGCATGGAGGTTACCGTGGTGAGCGACAGCAAGTATGTGGTGGATGCCGTGGAACAGGGCTGGCTATTCGGGTGGGAGAAGAAAGGTTTCGCCAAGACCAAGAACCCCGATCTATGGAAGCGTTTTTTGAAAGTGTATCGGCAGCATAAGGTGGGGTTCAAGTGGATCCGCGGCCACAATGGCCACCCTTTGAATGAACTGTGCGACAGGCTCGCGGTGGCCGCCTATAAGCAGCCACAGCTCGGGGTGGATGAGGGGTATGAGAACCAGCCGGAGACGCTCTTGTAGTGAATTCGCCGGTTCACTCCTTGATGAACATGGCCCGGTATGAAGTTTCGTCCTTATCGACGACCATCACATATTGCCCTGGCTTGAGTTGGGTAACATCGATCAGCGCTTCTTCTGTATGGATCCGCCCAGTCAAGAGCACCCTACCATCCACGCCGGTCACCTGCCAGGATCCACCGCGCATGTCCACTCCACTGATCCGGATGGACCGATCGGCCGGGTTCGGTGCCAAATGGATCGATGGCCGATGGATCCCGCCTGCGGACAACCAGTAGTCGGCGATCAGCATGGTCGTATTCGTACGAATAGGCGGATTCAGGTCGAAGTAAATATCGGCCGTATTCGTCAGTGTATCCAAAACAGCCAGTTCATCATTGTTCGGTAAGAATCGGAAACCCACATAACCCTGGCTACCCAGGAGATCCGTGGCACTATCCGGCAGCATGATATCGGGGAAGTCGAATCGCAAAACGCTCCCATCCAGCCATTGCACCTCGAAAAGATGTGATGCACCCAGTATTTGAAGCGTGGCTGGCCGATAGTATGATGCTATGGTATCAATGATATACACATGTTCCACAGCCGCATTCCCGGTATTCTGAAAACGCACTATGAAGTCGATATAGTCCTGATAGTTGAGTATATAGTATTGCTCCGGAAATAAGACTGTGTTGTAACTCGATCTGGGCGTTGCCAACTTGTCATTCGGATCATAGGCCGACACGATCTCCATGTCCATGCCATAGTGATCATTGCCGGGATCGATATCCGGCACCTGCTGGATCAGTTGCAGATCATAGCTGACCTCCTCTCCGATCAGATCGACATCCAAGAGCACATCGAACCGTGCCGACACCTGCCACTGGCTGAACGGAGCCAATTCCGGGAGCATCCATTCCAATTGCGTGGTTGTGATCGAGGACGGCGGAATAGGGGATGAACCGAAGTCGAGGAGATCGGAATAGTTGAGCTGTATCACCGGCTGTGCGATGACATAGGGGCCATCATTATGCACTGTGATCCAAACGATCGCGGAATCCCCGATGCGGGGTTGTGAAGCATTCATATGCACGAAGGCGTCAGGCCCGCCCGACAGGTGCTCCATGGCCAGATACACCTCCACTTCCGGCTCCGGCACTGTCAATTCGAACTGGTAAGGGAGATCCGGACATAGTGGCGTGAAACCAGGCACTTCCACGTTCAACTCATGCGCTCCAAAAAGCCTATGGCGCAAAAAGTTGCCATTTGCATCCGTGATCACCAGATCGGTTGGATCAGGCGAAAGGGTCAAGGTCCTATAGGGGATGCCGATCTCCCCGGGATCTTGATCGCAATCTTCATTCAGGTCGGCGAAGAGCACCCCGCTGATCGTGCCACAACCATCCATCGCGGCCGGAACCTGGATATCCAGGTAGAACGTATCCGTGCATACAGGATGAAGGCCATGCACTTGGACATTATGTTCCCCCGCTGGAATACCGGCGAAACTGTGTTCATTGGCGGAACCACCGGTCTGGAATGGTGGTGAGAAGATCTGCACCGGCCGGTTGAACTCCACATGCACCGTACCTGTTGATCCCTCGGGACAACTAGGTGTTATCTCCAGGGCCAATACCTCCAGCGCAGGGAATTCCACTACTTCCGCTATGGTGAATGTGGATGAACAACCGTTCTGATCCGTGATGATGATAACATGGGAATCTCCTGCGCACATGCCCGAAGCAGAGAAACCGTTGTTGCTGACGTTCACTACATCCACCGGCGGATCGGACCCACCTGTGTATGGCCCCACACCACCCCATCCCGCGGTCCCCCAAATACTGGTACTACCCGCACATGGCTGAAAGCAACTCCAGGCTGTCTCGATGACCTGATCCGGAATGAGCAGACCGGGCAAAGCATCTATGGTGAATGTTTCGATCTCAGCATTCCCATCCGCATCCATCACCGTTAAGGTATAGGTGCCGGGCGCAAGGCCGGTGGCCGTATTTGTACCTTGTCCATCACCAGGCTCTGGCTCCCAATCGTACGTGTGCGGGAGCGGGAAACCTATGGTATCAACACCAACTATGGCCCAGCCGGTGTTGTCACCACATGTGGCATCGAAAAATGTGATGTTCAAATGTTGTGCATGCAAGGCACCAGAGAACAGCATGGCTAGGATCGGGTAGTGTATCCGCATGATCCGATGGGTTATGGAACCTTAGACACCCACTCGATCGAAAACGCTGCCTGCGGCCATAGCCCGCCCGTGGCGCTACCTTCGTCCCATGGCACGGAAACTTTTCGCCACAGTGAACGGCGGTAAAGAGGAGATCGTCCTGGAACGCATCTCTGTTTCTTCTCCCTGGTCTTTGCCGGAGGAAAATGTACCTGACCTCATCACAACGGGCCCGTCCATTTTCAGCGTGATACGCAATGGGAAAAGCCATAAAGTGATCGTTCTGAAAGAAGACCTCGAAGAACGTACCGTGCGGCTGCGGATCGGTGGCAAGACCTATACCGTGAAGCTCCAGGACGAGCAGGAGCGGATGATGAAGACCCTTGGCCTGGACAAGTTGAGTGCGAAAGTGAGCGAGATCAAAGCGCCCATGCCAGGCCTTGTGCTGAACATACTGGTGAAGCCCGGCGATGCGGTGAAGAAGAACGATCCGATCCTCGTGCTGGAGGCCATGAAGATGGAGAATATGATCAAAGCGCCCGGTGAAGCCGTGGTGAAGGCCATTCCCGCCATTAAGGGCAAAGCCGTGGAAAAGGGTGAACTGCTGGTAAGCTTTGAATAAAGCACCTGCTTCGGCCACTGCCTTAACTTCACCTCCCTATTCTTATCAGCAAGCGTGGATCATGGATCGAAAGCAATTCCTCTCCAATAGTCTCAAGGCCGCGTTCGGCACGGTATTCCTCACCCCTGTCATTCTACAGGGCGCAGGCTGTGGTGACGCCAGTAACACCCGTGGCACCAATGGCGCAGGCGAGACCAGCGCCGGAACCAGGACCAACCCCGCATTGGAACTTGCACGGATCAAGCTGCCTTATGGGTATGATGCGTTGGAGCCGCACATCGACGCGCGCACCATGGAGCTCCATTATGGAAAGCACCATGCCGCTTATGAAGAGAAGGCGAAGGAGGCGATGCGCGATGAGAACATCACAGCGGATAATGCCGAGGCGTTCTTCGCGCAGATAGGCCGTTACAGCGACAAGGCGCGCAACAATGGCGGCGGTGTGTGGAACCATAATTTCTTCTGGCAGGTGATGAGCCCTGGCGCGGGAGGCGAACCCCAGGGCAAGGTGGCGGAAGCCATCAATGGGGCATTCGGATCATTCGGTGAGTTCAAAGAAGCGTTCGATTCAGCAGCGAAGGGTCGTTTCGGCAGTGGCTGGGCCTGGCTGGTGGAACGTGACGGAAAACTGGAGATCGGCTCCACCCCCAACCAGGACAATCCATTGATGGATGTGAGCGAATTCCGTGGCCGCCCCTTGTTGGGGCTCGATGTATGGGAGCATGCCTACTACCTGAAGTACCAGAACAAGCGTGCCGAGTACATCGATGCCTGGTGGAATGTGGTGAATTGGGACGAAGTGGCGCGAAGACTGGGATAGCTCGCCTTCTTCTTCGTACATATCCATCATTCCGCCCGAACCTTCTTATAAGCTTTGTTGCGGAGCGTGATGCCTTAATCGCTGGCTTTCGCGACCCCATCCACGAGCGAGAAAATTAGGCATCCTTCGGTTGGATCCGCTCTGCATCACAACCTGATCTTAATACGCTATGTTACCGATACAGATAGTAGAATCCCTGGTCGCCATAGCGGCCGTTGTGCTCGGCCGCGTGTTGCTGGGCGGTTCTGTAAAGGGCTGGGCAGTTCTGGCACGTATGCATCCGCGGCGGCAGCGGGTCGTGTTGAAGATCCTGAACTTTTTGTCCATCACCGTGGTGCTGCTGTTGTTGATCATCATTTGGGGGATCGACCGGCGAGAGTTCCAGGTTCTGGTCTCCTCGATCTTCGCGGTGATGGGCGTCGCCTTGTTCGCCCAATGGTCCGTGCTCAGCAATATCACATCCGGGTTGATCATGTTCTTCAACTTTCCCTATCGCATCGGTGATCGCATCCGTATCCTGGATCTGGAGTTCGCCCAGGAGGCGACCATCGAGGACATCACGGCGTTCTATATCCGTATGCGCATGGATGGTGGCGAAATGCTCACCTATCCGAACAACATCGTGCTACAGAAAGGGGTATTGAAGATCATCCGGCCGGCCGGAACCAACATTGGTGCAACGCCGGTGAATGAAGTACCGGATGATGTCCTTGATAGGCTGGAATGAATGGATCCACTTCCTTCGTCCGCACTATCCATGGTCTCCATTCTCCTTCCCTTCCGCAATGCCGCGAGTACACTGGACGCGGCGGTATCAAGTATGGCGGAACAATCCTTGAAGGATTGGGAATTGCTTCTGATCGATAATGCATCCACCGACCACGGTGCGGAGCTAGCGGAGCGTTGGGTGGAACGGGATGACCGGATCAAGCTGTGCCGTGAGTCCCACATCGGCATCGCCCACGCACTTGCCCGCGGACTTGCTGGAGCGAACGGCAGATACATCGCACGCATGGATGCTGATGATACAGCTCTTCCGGAACGCCTGGAGAAGCAGGTGCGGCACCTGGATGCGCATCCTGATATTGGTGTATCAAGCACCCGCACAAGATTCAAAACCAGCATGGCCAGGAGCAGCGGCATGCGCTCCTTCGTGGAGTGGCAGAATGCCCTCATCACGCCAAGTGAGCATTTCGTGAAACGCTTCATCGATGCGCCGCTTGCACACCCCACCGTCATGTTCCGGCGTGAGTTGGTGGAGCGTCATGGTGGCTACAGCACGGGCCCTGTGCCTGAGGATCATGAGTTGTGGCTGCGGTGGATGGATGCAGGCGTACGTTTCGAGAAGCTTCCTGAAGAACTTTTGATCTGGAACGACCATCCATTACGCCTGAGCCGCACCCACCCGAACTACAGCGTCCACAGCTTCTACCGCACGAAGGTGAAGTGGCTCGCGAAGTGGCTGCAGCGCATTCTCGAGGGAAGAACGGTGATCGTGGCGGGAACGAGTACCCTATGCAGGGAACGAGCGAACCTCCTGGAGAACGAAGGGATCAAGGTATACGCCTTCACCGATGTTCGGCATCGCGAGCTGACGTGTCACCGCTTTATCGCGCACAACGAGTTGCCGCCGGGCGATGAGGCATTCGTTGTATCATTCATTTCCCAGCGTGGTACCGGTGAGCGCATCGCCGCTTTCCTTACCTCGCGGGGCATGATGGAAGGAAGAGACTTCATACTCGGCGCCTGATCATTCGAGCACCCGCTCGCCGCGCTTCGGCCGCAGCTTGTCGCGCACGGTGATCAAGTGTTTCTCATCACACTCCAGGATCGCTATGCTCCGCATGGGCTCCTGCCGTACCCAGTGGGTATAGCCGCGGATCCCTTCTCGATCACAGAACGCATCGATCTTCTCCAGGAAATATTCCGCGGTCTTGGGAGCATCAGGACCGAAGAAGTCCCAGTGGAATCTAAGCAAAGCCATGTCAGGAACCCTACGCCGATGCGCAAAGTTCGTTCAAAGAGTATCTTTAGCGTATGGAAGCTGGCCGGCGCATCACCATAGAGCCCCAAAAGATGGGCGGTCGCCCTTGTATCAGAGGCCTGCGGATCACTGTTGGCACTATCACAGGTCTACTGGCAGCTAAGCACAGCAGGGAGGAGATCCTTGGAATGTATCCCTATCTGGAGGATGAGGATATCACGGCAGCCCTTGAGTATGCTACAAGTTTATTGAATGACCAGGACATCCCGATCGAGCGGGCATGAAGTTGGTTGTGGACATGTGTCTACCGCCCGCTTTGGTGGGATCACTTGTGCAGTATGGGTATGATGCCATTCATTGGAGCGATGTGGGTGAACCAACTGCTGATGATACAGAGATCATGAAATGGGCCAGAACGAACGCGTACATAGTGATCACGCATGATCTGGACTTTGGTGATCTATTGTTCATGTCCCTAGATCCCGGACCGAGCGTGATCATCCTCCGTGAAAAGAACATCACCCCTTCATATATCCTTGATCCCTTATTAAGGATCCTTCGATCGTTACGTAATGAATTGGCGAAAGGAGCTTTGATAAGTATGACCAACACCATGGCACGGGTACGGTCATTGCCCTTGCGATAGACCAACCCCTCAAGCCAGCTTCTCACTAAGCAACCGCATCTCCATGTTGGGTGCCACTTTTTCATACAGCACCCTATAGGTCGCTTCTGTGATGGGCATGTCCACCTTGAGCCGCTGATTGATCTCGTGCACACACTTCACCGCATAAAAACCTTCGGCCACCATGTTCATCTCCAACTGTGCCGCACGTACGCTGTAACCCTTTCCGACCATGGTCCCGAACTCCCGGTTACGGCTGAAGGTGGAGTAGGCCGTTACAAGCAGGTCGCCGAGGTAGGCCGGCTCCTTGATATCGCGTTCAATGGGATGCACCGCCTTCACGAAGCGATCGATCTCCTGGATGGCGCGACTCACCAACACGGCCCTGAAGTTGTCGCCGTAGCCCAGTCCAACACTTATGCCTGAGGCAACGGCGATCACGTTCTTCAGAATGGCGGCATACTCGGTACCGTATATGTCGTCGCTGAGGGTGGTTTTCATGAAACGCCCGTTCAACGCATCGCCCATGGCCCTGGCATTCGCCACATCCTGGCTGGCGATGGTGAGGTAGCTCAAGCGTTCCAACGCCACCTCTTCGGCATGGCATGGTCCGCAGATCACCCCGAAATCCTCCGTACGCACACCCCAATGCTGGAACAGATACTCGCCCACGATCTGGTTGGTCTCGGGCACGATCCCCTTTACGGCACTGAACAAGGTCTTCCCCTTCAATTCCGCTGGTTCCAGCAACTCCACCGTAGCCTTCAGGAATGCGCTGGGAACAGCCACCACAAGCACGTCCGCATCGCGCACCACGGCATGGATATCCGCATCCATGGCAAGCCTTTCCACTTCGAATTGTGCCGCACTGATGTAGTCGGGGTTGTGGCCATACTTTGTGATGTGCGCGATGGTCTCCGGCCTGCGGATCCACCAGCCCACGCGCGGGGCATTGGTTGAAAGCAGCTTTACAAGGGCAGTGCCCCAGCTTCCGCCGCCGATCACTGCTATGCGCTCGCTCATCGGAAAATGATCTCCTTGGTGATCCGTTCCTCGCCCCTCAGCACTTCCACGCTGGTGGTATGACCTTTCTCGAACATGCTCAAGGCCTTCATGTAACTCATCATGTCATTTACCTGGATCTCGCCCAAGCGCACCACGATATCGCCAGCCTTCAAGCCGGCTTGTGCAGCAGGTTTGCCTTCGGATATGCCATCTATGCGCATGCCCTTGCCATCATACATATAATCGGGCACCACGCCAAGGGTCACTTTGAAGCGAGGCGTGGCCTCGGTATTGACTTCCTCGGTCTTCGTGAATTCAAGCTTGCCCTCATCATTCAGCTTTCGGACCAACCCAAGTATGTGGTCCTTCACACGTACCATGCCCTCATAGTTCACCTTCTCCTCGGTATCACTCGGTTTGTGGTAATCGGCATGCGTTCCGGTGAAATAGTGGATGGCCGGTACGTTCTGCAGATAGAAACTGGTGTGATCGCTGGGGCCTATGCCGCTGGTGGTGGGGCGTACATTCAACTGCCCGGCCTCCACTTCACCGATCATGCTCCAGGAGGGCGATGTTCCAACTCCATTGATCCCAATGTTACCCGCACTGTCCAGCCTGCCCACCATGTCCAGGTTGATCATGTAGTTGAGCCGCTCGATGGGCACCGTGGGGTTCTTGGTCCAGTGGTTCGATCCATACAATCCCTTCTCCTCACCACTGAACCCGATGAACAGGAAATCGTTCCCTTGCAGATCATCCATATCAACGATCTCGCGTGCCAGTTGAAGCATCACCGCCACGCCACTGGCATTATCATCAGCTCCATGGTGTATGGCCTTCTCACCACGGTGCAGCGATCCTTCATCGCCCCAGCCCAGATGATCCAGGTGTGCACCGATCACCACCACGGTCTCCGCCGGGCCATCCAGCAGTCCGGCCACATTGTAGCCGGTGAGTTGCGAACGTTGGATGTCCGTGGAAATGACACAGGGATTCTCATCGATGATCAGTTCCTGGTATCTGTCACCGGCAAGGAATATCACCGGAATGGAAAGCGGCTGACCTTTCGCCGACAGCTGACGCGGAGGATCGGTGGCGGCTTCATCATCGTTATAGAATACCACGGCCAGGGCCCCGGCATCCGCCAACGCGCTGGCGCGGCTACGCAGATCATGGTACGCAAGGAATTTGCTGTGGGGGTGTATCCCATCCGGGGAACTGATCGAGACCGCCGCCACATATCCCTTCAAGTCCACGTCCTTCAGGTCGTCATGGCCCAGATCAGGAGAACTTATTCCATGACCGGCCTTTCTGATCTTGCCGCGAACGGTGCCATTGCCGGTGAAGGTGAGCGGATGATATTCCTCCTGTGGCTTCAGCTTTGAGCGGCCGATCTGCAAGGAGTTCGCAGAACCCAACTCTGGCTGCGCATTGAATGTGAACGGTTGCAGAAAGCCATTCTCGCCAGCAGGCGTCAAACCTGCACGCTCGAATTCCCTGGCGATATGGTCCGCGGCCATGCGTTCACCATCTGTGCCGGTCTCACGTCCTTCCAGAGCATCGCTGGATAAGTACCGCACATCGCTGCGTAGATTCTCCAGGGCGGCATCGGCCGGTGACTGGCCGAAGAGTAGCACTGGCAGAGCGAGAAAGGCCAGTGCGAAAGATCGGATCTGTTCCATCAGCGGCCGAAGTTATCCAACCTTGCCGCCTTGGCATGTCATGGGAGTGTGCTGTAAGTGCAACCGCTTGCTTCATGCCAGGGCAGCATCGCCATCAAATGGCGAGATCCGCAACCCTCCAGAAGTGATCGTGCGCGATACTTCCGGGTCGGTGGTATGGTAATACACCGGGAACTGTGGCACATGGCGTACCACCGCATGGTTGGCGATATCCTTTATCCCGATCATGCCCGGCAGGTGCACCTCCAGCACGTGGGCACCTTCCTCGTACGCAAGACGCGTAAGGGCCCGGATCATCGTTCGTTTCATCCGTTCGTCCAGCACCAGCAGGTCTATGATCTTGTACCGCTTGATGCTGCTGCCTGGCACGGGC
>JAEZCB010000043.1 GCA_023412755.1 Bacteroidota bacterium | reverse complement strand
CCTGCACTTCGCCGATCGTATGTACGGGCGCAAATGCTTCGATCGAACCATCGGCCTTCATGTTGCCCGGCTCGAACGGAACGAATTCGAAATAGATCCCGTTGTCCGTGATCAGTTCCATCGATCGGGTTCCGGGCCGGGTACAACAGGCGAAGAAACCTTCCGAGGCGAAATAGGTGTCCAGCACGGTGATCGGATGCGCGAGCAATTGGTTGAAACTTTTCTCGTACGGCTCGAACGCGATGCCTCCGCTTGCGAATACCTGCAGGTTCGGCCAGATCTCGTGGATGTTCTTCAGCCCATGCCGTTCGATCACGGCTTTCATCATCAGCTCGAGCCATGAAGGGATCCCGCTCAGCGCGCCGACATCCCATTCCGCGGCACGCTCTGCGATCATTTGCACGCGCATGTCCCAATCATCGATGCGCGAGATCTCCGCACCCGGCTTGTAATATCCTTTGAACCAGAACGGGATGTTGCTGGCACTGATCCCGCTGATCTCGCCCTCCAAATGACCGTTGTGTTCCTTCAAGTTCGTGGAACTGCCCAACATCATGATGTCCTTCTCGAAGAAGTCGGCTGGCAGATCGAAGTTCTTCAGCGCCGAGAACTGCTTCACACCTGCTTTCCTGATGGCGGCCAGCATCTCCTGCGTTACAGGGATCTTCTTGCTCTGGTTGCCGGTGGTGCCGGAACTCAATGCGAAATAAGGCGGGGATCCCGGCCATGTAACATCCGCCTCACCGGCGTGGATCCTGCTCCACCAATTTTCGTTGATCAGATCATATGTGTGGATCGGGATGGTACGGGCGAAGGCTGCCTTGAGATCATCTTGTTGAAGAAGCCACGCAAAGCCATTGGCTCTCCCGAATGCCGTGTCCCGGGCCTGTAACAGCAGGTCGCGCAGCACAGTGTCCTGTGCCTGTATTGGATCAGGCTCGGGTGCAAGTGCACTTTTGAGATCGAGGATCCCTTTTATCAGACTTCCGATGATGGGCATTGCAGCGGCTGGTGCAGCACTACGCCGCATACATCGGGCCAGTGATCAGGTGATCGCGTGGAGTTACTATTTCCCCGAACTCATTGGCCTGCTCCCCGCTGGTAAGCAACCCATCGGCAAACTTCAATTTTCAGATCGTTTGGCCCCTGGCATTTCGGAATTCCCGGATGCCTCTTCCTTTTCATTCCCGAAGCGTGCGTATAGCAATAGTGTACCGGTGTCGGTGTATCGTTTCCACACCCCAACGCACCAACCGTTCAATGCGCGCCACTCTCCCTGATGCGCCCATTCTCATGATGGGAGATGAAAAATGATGCATTCCAGAGGTGATCCATGCAGATCGGATGGTATGGTCCGGCCAATGCAACGGAGTATCACATGCGATCCTACGCTTAAGCCCAAATTCGAGTTGCGTGGGGCATGGATAGGAGACGAACGATCAAGTTGTGTCCGGCTCTTTGGGTTCCACCGCGAGATCCTCCGATGGCAGTGATGGTACCGCAGGCGATCTTCTAAGGATGATGAAGCCGATCGCACCGGCTACTATCGACCCGAGAATGATGCCCAATTTGGCCTGCTGCCGCAGATCGGGACCGGTGAATGCGAGTTCGTTGATGAACAGCGACATGGTGAAGCCGATCCCCGCGAGGAATCCCATGCCGATCAAGTGTGGCCAGGTGATCCCGTAACCGAGTTGCGCGATGTTCAACTTCAATAGAAGCCAACACACCAGGAGGATCCCCACCGGCTTTCCGATCAGCAACCCGGACGCTGCCCCAAGTGAGATGCGGTCACTGAACACGCTTCCGATATCCGAAGGAAACTCCACGCCGGCATTTGCCAGCGCGAACAAGGGCATTACAATGAAGGCCACGAACGGGTGCAGCCGCCTTTCCAGACGTTGCAAAGGTGTGGAGGCCTGCTCGCTCAACCTGGTGATCTCATCGATCGCATGAAGTTGATCGTCAGTAAGCGTTTTCTCCGGCGTGGGTTTCATCAGCCGGAATTGTGAGATGTATTTGTTCAACCGGTTGATGTATGCCTTTTCATCCAGCTTTACTTCAACGGGGATCGTTGCTGCCGCGAGCACACCGGCAACGGTGGCGTGAACTCCGCTCAACAAGAAAGCCGTCCACAAACCGCCAATACCGAAGATGGCGTAAAAGATCGGGTTCCGAATGCCCAGCAGATTCCCAGCGATCAAGATCACTAAAAAACAGGCGCCGATCATGAGGTTTATCTCAGAGATATCCGAAGTATAGAATAGGGCTATCACGAGCACGGCCCCGAGGTCATCGGCGATCGCAAGGGTTGTTAAGAATATCTTCAACGACATGGGAACGCGTGAACCGAGCAGGGCGATCAAACCCACGGCGAACGCGATATCGGTGGCCATCGGGATACCCCAACCGTCCATTGCTGGACCGCTGAAACCATTGATGGCAAGGAAGATCAACGCTGGGAAAACCATGCCGCCCACGCCAGCGGCCACTGGCAACAAGGCTTTCGCCGGATCGGAAAGCTCGCCCGCCACGATCTCCCGCTTCAGCTCCAGGCCAACAACGAAGAAGAACATCGCCATCAGGCCATCGTTGATCCAATGGTGAAGCGT
This sequence comes from Bacteroidota bacterium, assembly GCA_023412755.1. Classification (GTDB taxonomy): domain Bacteria; phylum Bacteroidota; class Bacteroidia; order Flavobacteriales_F; family PHOS-HE28; genus PHOS-HE28. Next base: position 3,621 of record JAEZCB010000043.1, on the reverse strand, counting down.
ACGCTCGAGTCTCCATTGATCGAAGCTTATGGCGATCGTGTGTTCCCATAAATGATGGTAGCTCTCACTGAAAGGTGAATTCGCCCAAATGATCGCAACGAACGCTGCAATGAACAACAGGATGCCACCTGTTGCCTGGTTGTGCATGAACCGCTCGAACGGCCTTACCAGAATATCGATCGGATCGATGCGCATGTGAGCCGCGAAGGTAAAACAGCCTCGGAGGGCAGGCAGTTGTCAGTTCTCGGTTATCCGTTGTCAGGACTCAGTTTGAGAACTCATCGAGCTTCGGGATCGTAACCGGATGAAGATCGCTCCTATCCGTTCAGCAGATAATCCCATCCGGTCTGTCCCTGCCTGAAAATACATTGACCACTTCCGGAGTTGGATCCAACTCGTTCCGGTCAATTGATCTTTTTATGCGCTTGAGGACACGCATCATCCTGGTGGATGAACACTACCCGGCTCTTCAGAAAACCCAGTCGATCTTCTTGTTCACCGCACAGGAACATTTAGATCGAAGTTTGATACACTTCAAGAACCAGTCAACGCCATTCAGGCAAGTTCAACCTGACAACTTTCCACCGACAACTGGTCGTCAGAACTGCAACCTTCCCTGCTGCTCCATCGCCTTGCGCAGGTGGCTCACCTCCTTGCGCAGGTCCACCACGCTACGGGCCAATTCATCACGGCTCAGGTTCGGTTCGGGCAACTCGGCGCTGATGAAGTGCACGAGCTTCCAGTTCTCTAATACCCGACCAACCGGAACTCCAGCACCTGCCCCACCTGCACTTCCAGGGAAGCGCTTCAGCCTCGCCTCAGAACTGCAGCTTTCCCTGTTGCTCCATAGCCTTGCGCAGGTGGCTCACCTCCTTGCGCAGATCCACCACGCTGCGGGCGAGTTCGTCGCGGCTCAGGTTGGGCTCGGGCAGCTCGGCGCTGATGAAGTGCACGAACTTCCAGATCTCCAGCACCTGCCCCACCTGCACTTCATAGGGTGAGTAGATCGGGTTGGTGCTGCACAGGAGCAATGTGCCCTTGTCCTTCAGTTGGTTGTACACCACCTTGAAGACGATGCCATCCTCCTTGGTCACCACGATGTATGGCTGCCCATCGCGGATGGTCTGCCAGTTCTGTACGTATTCCCCGGTGACCCATGAACCATCGGCAACGGGTGGCATGCTGTCGCCGCTGATCTGGAAGGTGCGGTACTTCCGATCGCGGCTCAGGAAGGGCATCTGGAAGGTGGGCAGGATGCTGATGTACTCCGGATCGGCATAGCCTGCGGTGTAGCCGGCCTTGGCCTTCTCGGGCACCAGCTCCACGTTCTCGCGGTCCTCCTTGTCCACCGTAGTGGCGAGCACGCGCAGGCGCTTGCCGGCGAGATCGAGATCACCGCCGCGCTCGAGTGTGCTGAGGGCATGCTCGCCCAGCTGGGTGAGATCCTCCTTCAGGAGCTTGTCTGTGCTCACCTTGAAGTAGTTGCTGATCTTCACGAGGAGATCGAACGGCGGCTCGGCGCTGCCGTTCTCGTAGCCGCTCCAGCTGGAGCGCTTCACATCGAGGGCGATGGCGGTCTCCTCCTGGGAGCGGCCGCGCCGCTGGCGTAGGAGCTTGATGTTGGAACCGAAGAGTGGGTTTGCCATGGGGTGGAGAGTTTTGAGTGCGAGTGGCGAGTGCGAGTGAATGCCTTGGATGATGGTAAGAGTGGCGAGTGGTGAGTCTGGGATAGCTTAAATTGAGTGGCGAGTGGAATGCCTTTGATTAGGGGAACCGACATCGATCCTTCGGATCGATGCTGGTCCATGAAATGCAACCGCAGATCGCGCGGATGACGCCGATGAATGCCTTGGATGATGTGGACCCTCACCCCGCGCCGTCACCGGAGCGCTTTGGCGCAGGCGCCCTGCCCCTCTCCCAAGGTGAGGGGAGTCCAAAATGCCTTGGATGATGGCCGAGATGTGGGTAGGCTGTTGCGGTCCGGATAGGACACGTCCTCCCTTCACCTTGCACAGCTGGGATATGTTCCGTTCAAGCATTGTCATCTTTCTTATAGCCGATCCGGGTACGGGGTACAGCGGCTGGTGGAGTAAGAAGTTCCTTTAGGTAGTGGAAGATCTCAGCAATGTTCTGGTCGTGTTCGATCACCTTGCGATCGAGTTGCTCGATCTTCAGGAGGAGGTCTTTGTGCGAGAGGAGCATCTCGCGCATGCGGGTGAAGACCCGGATGATGTGGATGCTTACGGCAATGGCTTGCTCGCTACGGAGGACGTTGGCAAGCATAAAAATGCCGTGCTCGGTGAAGGCATATGGGAGGTATTTCAGGTTCTCGCCACGCTTCAAGGTCGCAAATTGCGACCTTGAAGATTCAGCCTCCTCCAAAGTGAGTTCGAACATGAAGTCTTGAGGGAAGCGTTCACTGTTCCTGCGGACTTGTTCTTTAAGGCGTTTAACAGGTACACCGTACAACTCTGCAAGGTCCCGGTCCAGCATCACCTTCTGGCCACGGATGTAATGGATCTTCTCCGTGATCTGATGATCGGAAAAAGAGACCATATAAGGAACGGTGGGTTCATTTACACCGACCACAGGCACATCATAGCCTTTCACCTCCAAGGTGCGGAGGCCGTGGGTGGGATAAGGCGCATGATCCCGTTCAAGGGGATCTTGCCCAAAGGGCCTGACAGCGATCGATGTTGTGATTTGTCGGCTCATCTGTGATCAGGCTTTTGGTTGAATAGTCCACCGGACGGCCGATCGAAAAGACTTTTCAGTTCATCCAAAACCTCCGGGATGCCGGGCGCCTCGCCGGAAGCGCGTTTCTCCAACTGATCTAGGCGCAATAGGATATCGCTGTAGTGGAACATGACTCCACGCATCCGCAGGAACAGATCGATGATGCGCGAACCGACCACTCTCGCCTGCGAGCTGCCGATGACGAAAGCGGCGATGAGCACGCCGGTTTCGGTGAATGCGAACGGGAGGGCGTGGGCTGCCGAAGACAAATTGCGATCGTTCAATTGCTCCAGATCCGCCTGATGCAACTGGAACATGGAACCATCGGTGAATCGATCGATGCGCCTGCCGACGAACTCGCGCAGTTCGTCTGTGTCTACACCATATAGTGTTGCCAGATCATGATCGAGTATGACCTGATGGCCACGCACTGTCCGCAACATCTGGGTGATGCTCCGATCGAAGGAGCCGAAGCCTTCGAACGGTTGTTCCGGTTTTAGAATGAGGTGTAGCCCCGATGCATTGACCGGTGTGGGCAGGCCCGTTGCGGCGTATTCCGCAGGTGGCTCGAGTGACAGGGAAACCAACATTTTATTGACCAGTTATCCGACGAACAAAGATAATGATTAAATTATCGCCTGCAACATGACGGGAAAAATGGCAACGAAATATGACCCATGGGATGGACGTAGGGACGGATCATGATCCGTCCGCCGGAACCACCGCCCGAACGGCAACCGGGCCGAACGGGAACCAATGGCCCGGACGGGATGCCCGCAAGGTCCCGCTGTACAGCGGGAGGGAGCGGCGGCCCGGCGCAGGACGGCCCGTGCGGACGCGTGCCCCGCAGTACTGCGGGGCGAGGAGGCCCGACGAAGGAGGGAC
>JAEZCB010000027.1 GCA_023412755.1 Bacteroidota bacterium | reverse complement strand
GCAGTGACCACACCGCTGGAGGCGCTGCCGGTGGGTGTGGTGGCCCAGATGGGTTGATCGATCGTGCCTGATGTGGTGCTGTAAAGAACACTCGGCTGGAATGGGGTCCATGTGTAGCGAAGCCCATTGGTGAATGATCTGGCAGGGTTGGTGCTGGTGAAACGGAGCGTGCTGCTGTTGGCCGTGCCTGCTATGCTGGTCGTCCAGGTCTCGGTGGTGCCCACAAGTCGGTTATTCACATTCGGGTTGAAATTGTTGTTCGCACCGCGTAGACCGACCTGGGGCTGATAGGTGGTACCGGGCTGCACATTCGAGATCGATCCATAGGCGATCACCACAGCACCAGTGAACGTATTGAGACGGATCTGCATGGTGAACCGCTCCGCATTGATGCCACTGCCCATATTGAGCCGCCGCGCATTGCGCCATTGCACCACCACCTCGGCACCCACATTCTGCCAGCGCACATCCTTGGTGCCAGGACCTTGGGTGGAATTAAGATCGGTACCAAAAGCTGAGATGGCCGCGTTATAGGTCTCCGCATTGCTCAACGGAGTATAGTTGGTGGCTGAAGGAGCACTTCCGAAGGTGATGAACCCATTGGTCGATACATACATGCTGGTGTAGGTCTGCCCATTGAAGGTGAAGGCCGGAATGGTCTGTGCCGCCGAGACCTCGTCGTCGAAGCCTCCATTCCAAAGAAGTGTACCACCATTGATCTCGGTGAATGTGCCGGTGCTCTGGCTGAAGGAATACCAGGTGTTGAGCTGGGCAGGGCTTCGGCCGTAGGCCACGATCATCAACAGGGCCAGAACGTAGCCGTTGAAGCGGGGGGAGGAAAGTTTCGCCATTTCAATGAGGTGTGTGTTTTCAATTCCAAGTGGCCGATGGAACGGCCTGTTCTTTCGACAGAACTCGTGTTCAATTCGACCAAAGTCCGTTTGGTGTCGACAAAAGTCTAAAGACCGATGCCCTGATGTCAAGAAAAAGTTGGCTGGTGCGTAGAATGGACCAACCTATCCATGCCCGTCAATCAACTATGCCTCAGCCGGTTCCATGGGATCAAACCCCAAAGGCCGGCAAAAAGGGGATCAAAAGTGATCAAGGAAAGGGAATATTCCAACCATACTCCCTTAAGATCAAACAGATAGGCATCTTAGTATATCCTCCAAATTGGGTAGATGGAATGCTATGTATCTGATAGGATCTGTTATGGCAGGATCTTGCCGGGATTCATGATACCTTGTGGATCGAAGGCATTTTTGATGGCCCCCATCAACTGGAGTTGCCGCTCACCGAAGGCGATGTGCATGTATGGCCGTTGCACCAACCCGATGCCATGTTCACCGCTAAGCGTACCACCGAGGGAGACCGTGAGTTGGAAGATCTCTTCTATGGCTCCTGGCAGCTCATCCTTCCAGAATGCGTCAGGCAATTCTCCTTTTATGATGTTCACATGCAGATTACCATCGCCCGCATGGCCATAACAGACACTTTCAAAACCATGCCGCGCACCGATCTCCTTCACCCCTGCCAGCAACTGCGGTAAAGCGTAACGGGGAACCACCGTATCCTCTTCCTTATATACGCTGTTGGCCTTTACCGCAACGGCCACATTACGGCGCAGTTTCCAAAGCGCATCCTTCTCCAACGTGGTCTCCGCGAAAAGGATCTCGCCCGCACCATGGTCCTCCATCACCCTGGAAATGGTCTCACAGTCGCTCATGATCGCATCGGCATGGAAACCATCCACCTCGATCAGCAGGTGGGCCTGTGTATGCTCATCAACATGGATATGTATGCCTTCGATGTATCGCAGGGTCCAATCAATGGCATTGCGCTCCATGAACTCCAAAGCACTGGGAGTGACTCCAGCGCGAAAGACCGCACTCACCGCTTCGCATGCCTTCTGCGCACTGTTGAATGGCACCAGCATCAGGCGTGTTTCGTGTGGCAAGGGCACCAACCGCAGCACCGCTTCGGTGATGATGCCCAGCGTGCCTTCGCTGCCCACGATGATCCGTGTAAGATCATAACCGGTGCTGTTCTTCAATGTGCGTGCACCTGTGCGTATGATCGATCCATCGGCAAGCACCACCTCCAGATCGAGAACATAGTCCCTTGTTACACCATACTTCACCGCCCGGGGCCCTCCGGCATTCTCCGCCAGATTGCCGCCTATGGTGCAACTGCCGCGGCTGCTGGGGTCTGGTGGATAGTAAAGGCCTTTTGCCGCGACGGTTTCCTGCAAGACCTGCGTGATCACTCCGGGTTGCACGGTGACCTGCAGATTACGCTCATCGATCTCCACGATGCGATCCATACGATCCAACGCCAGGGCCACACCGCCATGGATGCTCAATGCGCCACCGCTCAGCCCCGTGCGTCCACCCACGGGTGTTATGGGTATGTGGTGCTGCGCACAGATCTTCACCACGGCCGCCACCTCCAGAGCTGTGTTCGGCCGCACCACCACCTCGGCCGGGTACCGCAGATCTTCGGTCTCATCGTGGCCATAGTTGGCACGGTCTTCATCCGAGGTAAGCACCGCATGCCCACCCACCAACTGGCGCAAAGCCACCAGCACCTTATGGTCCACCCTTCCGTAAGCCATGGTGCGAAGTTGCGAAGTGTACAGGCTACTTCACCTTCCGCAGCAATACCGAACGATGGATCGTGGCAGGGCTCACCACGGGTTCATCCACAGGATACGCATTCCCGAAACGCTCCTTGAGGATACGCTGCACAAGGGGAGCTGTAAGGTCCATATCACCGAAGCGTTCCTGCGTACCCACCTCTATGCCCGCGCCCTGCTGGTACACCTTCCACACCAGTTCGGAGCAATAGATCCGTTGATCATCCCATAGGAAATAGGGATCATAATCCTTCCCCAAATGGCTTTCGGCCACCTGTTCCATCTTCCGAAGCACCTCGGGAGTAAGCCTGCTTTCATCCTTCAGGCGCTTCACTTCATACACCCCATTGCCTCGTGAGATCCACGCCTTCAGTTCCGTGCGTTTCACCGGCTGCACCGCCTCGATCACATACGGTCCCTGCTCATCGATGAACACAATGCCACAGTGTGTCCATTTTGAACCGGAGGCCTTCTCGATGGCCTGGCTCTGGGCGCTGTTGCTTCGCTGGAAGAGTATGTCGCCCTCTTTCAATTCGATCCGCGGCGCTTTGTTCAACCCAACGGAGAACCCAACCTGCGCCAGTACAGGATGAGCCAGAAATGGGAAAGAGAGCACGATCAGGATCCTGGTGATCAACGCTTGCTGCATATCCGGCCAACGCATGCGCAGGGCACTTCGGTACATTGCGGCACCAGTTCCTGTAGAAATGAACGATAAGAAAGGTCTTCGGCATAGACTCTACCGCATCATTTTCTATTCCGACACACCGGAAGGCCGCGCGTTCGATGTATGGCTGCTGATCACCATACTGCTCAGCGTGGCGCTCGTTATGCTTGATAGTGTGCAGGAATTCCATGCCGCCTGGGGTGAGGAGCTGTGGGTGGCGGAATGGATCATCACCCTGCTCTTCACGTTGGAATATGCTGTGCGGATCTGGGTTTCGCCCAAACCATTGCAT
>JAEZCB010000026.1 GCA_023412755.1 Bacteroidota bacterium | reverse complement strand
GTCCCTGCCCACCCACACACCCAGCAATACCGATCCCGGCCTCGACATCACCACCCCGCCGCCATACCCGCCGGATGGCGCGGTGAACAAGCGCTCCCAGCAGAACAGCGCCTGGCGCCGTTTCGATGCGGCCACCAGCGGCGATCTGGGGCTGAACAAGGTGCAGCAGCGGAGGATGCGCGAGATCGATGAGCGCTATTGGGATCGGTACCAGGGGCTGGGCCCGGAGCCATGGGAGCATCCGGACCATAGGCAACTGCATGATGAGCGTGAAGATGAGATCCGCAATACGCTTACCCCGGAGCGATACAATGTGTGGAGCACACCCACCACTCCCCTGGATGGAGAGGACATAACTCCCCCCAGGTAACAAGGGCTCCGTGGGACCGGAGATCGCGGTCCATGGGATCTTCTCTACGGCACCTGTTCCACCCGCACCTGCGTAGGCACCACCCCGCCGATGTTCTGCAGGATCGGATCGCGATCGTTGCTGGCGCCGGTGTACCTCACAGTGCCATCCATGTTCACATCACTGCGGTGGTAGCCGGAAATGGTGCCGGTGGGGACCACTCCGCCCACTGTGCTCAGGATCGGGTCGCGGTCATTGCCTGCGCCAGTATACTTGAGGGTGCCATCGGAATTCACATCACCGGACCAGAGCAGATACGTTCCATTCATCACCTGCTGTGCATTGGTTCCATGGGTGGCGGTGCTGCCATCGGTAAGATCGATCGCGGCCGTGTTCGCTGAAAGCGCGATGCTGGTCTGGGTCATCACGGCCAGGTGGTTGCGGTGGCGCACGGCCAGGAAATAGTTGTCCGGTGGAAGCGGAAATAGCACGGATGACGAACCGTCCATCTCCACCACATCGCCATCGCGTTGCAGAAGGGCACTGCGCGAAGCGAGCACAACGGAAGCATCGTTCTTGTGCCGCAGTTCCAGCACCACCCAGTCCACGATCGCATCAGCACCAGTGGTGGAGAGCACATTGGGTTGAATGATCTCGTTGCCCCCGCCGCCAGTATGCGCATACCCCAGCGCGGTATAGGGTTCCAAGATCGGGAGAAGGCCCATGCTGCGCAGGGGATCGTTCATCAGACCCGTGTTCGGATCATACGGTGCTTCCAGGCAAACGCGCGCGGCCACACTCGCCCCGGCAGGAGGGCAGAACAGATCACGCAGGAACAGAGAGCTTTCCAGGAGGATCCCACCCGGGTCGTGCACTTCATGCGCGTTACCGTTGTACGGATGGTACATGTAGCGTCCCGGCGGAGGGTCAAGGTTCTGGATGCGGAAATCGGTAACGCACGAACCATAGAGATAGGGATAGTTGTCGCCCACACCCAGGGGCATGCCCCAGAGCCCTTGCTGGTGGCCACAGCCCACCACCGGGTCGCCGGTCTGGTGGTACATGTACAGGGCGGGCTGAAGGGGCGAGGAGATGAGCGTGGTATCCAGCAAGCCCCCGTAATTGGAGGCTACGCCGATCACTTTTTCGGACATGCCATTGAGGTTCAACGTGCCTTCAATGGGCCCCAGGTCCGGTCGCGGGTACTGCGCAAGGAAATGGACAACGTTGTTGATGGCACCACAAGCCGCTGGTTTCTCCGATGGATCGTTCACAAATGCGGCATGGAGCGCAGTGATCGCTCCGGCACTGAAGCCCATGAGCATCACGTTGGTGGTGCTGGTGCTGTCCAGGGCGCTGCGCCCTTTAAGGAAACGGATCGCCCCGCGTGCATCCTGCTGCGCGCGGTAGGCGGCGCGGATCACCTCAGCCGGATCGTAAGCCCACGGTGAACTCAAGAGCCAAGTTCCATAGAAGTCCAGCCGGTAACTTATCGTGGCAGCCGCCCAGCCTTTGCTGGCCAGATCCTGGCACATGGCGTTGAGGCTGCTCCGGTCGCCGTCGAAGAAGCCGCCGCCATGGATCAGGATCATCAAGGGACGTTCCGTCTGCCCATCGCCAATGGGTTTGAAAAGATTTAAACGCAACTCCTGCATGGTACCGTTGTACCGCACTGCCGATCCGTAGAGGATATCCATTTCCTGCTGCACGCCGAACAGCGGTACAGTGAATGGAAGGGAACAATCCTGTGCGGCCAGACCCGAGACATATAAGATCAAGAGGCAGGCGATCGACCGTGCGCGGAATACGGATTTCATGAGCGGAAGGTAATCGTTCTAAATAAGGGGTTGGCCACATAATGTATTTGGTTTGAAGGCTGTGTGTTCAAGTGAGCGGTGTTGGGTAGGAAATAGCTACGTTCAGGGAAAGCGATACGCGAAGTGATCACTTCCCGAAGTGATGTTACCCACCTCAATAGCCGGCGATCGGTTCGAACACATGAGTGCCCTGTAATATGAAAATGGCCGCTGGCGCCACTATCACCCCGCGCGGCCATTCTCTGTGATCTTCCGTGGGATACATCACCTTTTTTGTGTCCGTATACAAGGTTGTTGCTCATCGAGGATGACCTGGCCACTGATCGTATGGGTGATCAGCAGGCAGAGCCCTAGCATACTTAGCAGGAGATGGTCTGTCGTTCGCGATGTATTCGTTGGTTCATTTTTTTTATGGCGCAAAAAGAGACCATGCATGTTTCGGCATCACCAAGTATGTTCTAGTACCATAGCGGTTTGCCAAGATGTAATGGCGGATCAACCTTGTGGAAACACCACCCTCACCTGCCCAACTGGCTTATGGAAAGGGGATCCATACGTGGCGAAAGGCGGAGGACAACAGGGTAGGGTCGTTGAGCCACCATCAAGGGAAAATACTGGTGAAAACCCGGGTGTTGCTCATCCACTCGAGCCCATGGAACGAAGCTTGCCGCCATGCGCCTACCTCAGCACCGTTACGATCCCTTTGCCTTCCTGGCGCGGCAGGCGTTCGCCTTCCACCACGTAGGAATAGATGTAGACGCCGGTGGGTACGGGCTCACCGTTGCTGAAGTGGCCATCCCAGAGTTCTGTTAGCGAAATGGTGTGGTACAGCTCCTTGCCCCAACGGTCGTAGATGGTCATTGCGAAATGGTCCAGCTTGAAGTCCGATGGACCAAACAGGTCGTTGAGGCCATCACCATTGGGCGTGAAGGCGTTGGGGAAGTAGAACTGCGCAGCGGGCGTCATGTATATGGTGTCCATGGCGACGCAGCCCAGGGGAGTGGTGGCCGTTACCATGGCCCAATACTCCTGTTCATTGCCGGGAGCGGTGTACCCGAACGTGTGGTGCACCACCGGTCCGAAGCCCACACCGCCGCTGCTGTACTCCCAGAAGAAGCTGGAACCGCCCACGGTGCATTCCGCGGCCAGTTCGAACCGATCCGCATCCACGGCTCCCGGCCAGGCTTCTACATCCGGCAACTGCACGAAGACCCATACTTCGCCCAGAAGGCTATGGCCGCAGTTGTCGGTCACCTTCACCGTGAGCAGGGTGTCGGTAGGCGGATGCACGGTGCGGATGGCTTCATCATGGCCGTTATCCATCCATTCGAAGGAATAGGTGCCACCACCGCCGGTGGCCAGCGCCGCAACGGTGGCGGGGCCATGCTCACAAACCATGGTATCAGGCGAGACATAGAGCGCCAGTGGGGGTGGGGCTTGCACATTCACCGTGCCCGAGCCACTGCCCAGGCATTCGTCCGTGACATGCACGGTGAATTGGGTGGGACCGTGAACCACCGCCGCTATGGTGGCGCCGGTGCCCACCACGGTGCTATCCGGATCATACCACGTATAATGGTACAGACTATCGCCACCGGTAACGGGTGTGGCGTTGAGGATCACATCCTCGCCCAGGCAAATGGCCACCACATCCTGGATGGGCCCCACGCTTATGGGGTCCACGTCAGGCGGTGTGGCCACTATGGTGGCGGAACCCGTGGCACCACAGAGGTCGGTCACATTCACCTGGTAGGTGCCCTGCATGCCATTGGTTATGTTGATGGAGGCGCCGTTGCCCATGCTGGCGCCGTTGCTGGTCCAGTTGTAGGTGTAAGGCGCGGTGCCCTCATCCACGGCCAGCACGGCCAGTGGCACCTGGCCCTGGCAGGGCAACTCCATGTCGGGTGTAACGGTGAGCACCAGTGGCGGCGGCGGAGGCACGGTCACCACCACCTGGCCTTGCTGCGAACCCTGGCAATCATCCTCGATGAGTATGGTGTAGGTGCCGGGATCGGCGGTGGTGACATGGATGCTTGTGCCATTGCCGATGGCCACGCCATCAAGCATCCAGGTGTAGGTGAATGGCGGGGTGCCGCCACCCACGTTCGTTACCATAAGGTCCACGGTCTCCTGGCAATAGATCGTAGTATCCGGCGTAAGGTCGAAGGTGATCAGAGGGCTTTGTGGGGGCGATACGATCACCTCGCTCTGATCGCTACCGCCGCAGGCATCGGTAACGGTGAGCACGTAAGTTCCTGCGATGCTAACGGAAATGCTGGTGCCGGTGCCGAGTTCCGTGCCATTGAGTGTCCAGGAATAGCTGTAGGGTGGCGTGCCGCCGCTTATGCTCAGCAGTTCCAGATCCACAGGTCCTGAGCACGGCAGGGCCAGGTCCGCGGTAACGATGGGCATCACCCCGTTGCTTTGGAAGGACTTCAGGAATACGCCGGAATCATAGCCGGAATCGATGGCATCGGCGATCGCGATCTTGATGTGGTATTCCTCACCGCACATCACCTGAGAAGAGGCGGTGATCGGCTTGGTGAACCCATCGAACTGGACATAGTAGGGTGAAGAGTTGTTGGGTGCGGTGCTGCCGGTGCCATTGCTCACATAGTACCCGGCATTGGTGTTCTCATTCACACTATTGATGGTGACCGGTGTGGTTGTGCCGGGGATCAGTGCGATGTTCTTGGCGTTGTTGGAGAAGGGGCCGGTGATGCCAGGCCCGCTGAGAAAGAAGCCGAACACATCATTGAACTGCCCCACGAACTCCGGATATTCCTCCGAGCCGAAGACGAATGAGAAGGAGATCATATCTCCGCTGGGAATGAAATCGAACTCCAGCACGGCGGCATCGTTGATGTTGGTGCCGGCCAGCACCTGAAGGTCCGGATCGGAAAAGTTGGCAGGCACGGCCGCCGAGGCGGAACCGATGTTGTTCGGCCCAATGGCGACCTGCACACCGCCGGAGGCCAGTATGATGCCGCTGTCTATCTCGATGTTCGCGTTGGTGGCATCGAAGGAGCCGATCTGGGGAAACACCGCGTTGCCCGGCTGCCCGTTGAAGGTGATGTTGCTTACCTGCACCCCATTGCCCAGCAGTACGTTCTGCACCAGTGCACTGGCCGTCTGGCTCTGGCCTACCACCAGCTGTGCCTGCCCTATGAAAGGTATGAGAAGGAGGGCCGTAAGAAGTATAGATCTCATCATGGTGTTTGAATGACGCACCACCCATGGCTTCCGGGTGCCTGGGCCATTGCCATCCTAGCGCCAGGCAATTTAGGGAGTTCTCCGGGAGCGAGATCGATCGGGAGATCGTTGCAGGCACACGATCATACTACGGCCGAAGATCGCCGCTGTGATCCAGTGCTTTAGTTGCTCATACGCCGGTCTTCCGGCTCGGCCTCCTGCTTCGCATCCCGGGCCAGGAAAAGCGTGCGTGTGGGGTGGGCGAAATCGATGCCCCGCTCACCGAAGATCCGGAATATCTCCAGGTTGATCTTTTGCTGGATGTCCATATACGTGTTGTATTCGCTGCTGTTGATGATGTACACCACCTCGAAGTCCAGACTGCTGTCGCCATAGGCCAGGAAATGCGCGCGGTCAAATTTCACAATATCGCCCAGATCGTTGATGATGCCGCGGATGATGAGGGGGATCTCACGCAACTGCTCAAGCGGTGTCTGGTAGATGACGCCGAATTTGAACACGATGCGGCGCGTGTTCATCCGTTTGAAGTTGTGCAGGCGCGAGTTGGTGAGGTCGGTATTGGCGAACACGAGTTGCTCGCCAGAAAGCGCCATGATCCGCGTGGTCTTGATGCCGATGTGCTCCACTGTGCCGGCCTTATGGTCCACCACCACGAAATCGCCCACTTCGAAAGGCCTGTCGAAAAAGATCACGAAGTAGTTGAACAGGTCGCCCAGGATGTTCTGTGCGGCCAGGGCCACGGCTATGCCTCCGATCCCCAGTCCTGCGATCACGGCCGTGACATCGTAGCCCATGTTGTCGAAGAGGAACAGCAGGCCCAGCGTCCACAACACCAGGTTCAGGATCAGCATGATCCCGCCGAGCTGTTTCACTTTCTCGGCCCCGCGGTCCTGTTTCAGGATGTACAGGCGCAGCACCGCCCCAATGAGCGAGGACACCAGGCGTATTGCGAAGTAGGTGATGGCCACGGTGACCGCTATACGCAGGATCTCCGTGCCCCGTAAGGAAAGCACCAGGGTGCGTATGCCCACATAGATCACCAGGAAATGCAGCACCGGTATGCCGAACCGGTCCACGCTCTCGATCAGCAGATCATCGAAACGCGAATCGGTGCGGGTGCTCCACCTCTTAAGCCTGGCCAATGCCCGCCGTTTGAAGAGCATGATCACCGACGAGCCGATGAAGATGATGGCCGCGGCGATCAGATAGTCGAGTAGGGTATTGTTGAAATAGACCCGGGAAAGGATCTCGTTCATGTAAGGATGTTCAGTGTAGGTTCAACAGTATTTCGGTGGTACCAAGTTAGTACCACCCTTGCAGGCCTTGGCGCCATGGCATTGCGAGAGGTGGTTCGGCTGGAAATGATACAAGTTGACAATTGGACTTGTCCTACAGCCAAGATCTCAATGAGTCTCAGATACCATCCATATTAAGAATGACCTGATGTCGTTCTGCGGCCGGTCCAGTTAAGCCAGGAATTTTGTCCCTTTGTCAATATGAAGAGGATCTTATATAATTATCCCAAAATTTGGGCATGTGGCTCAAAGCATCACTTATTTTGATGGTCTTGGTTTTGTTGACCGGTACTTCGTGCACGACATCTGAGAAGATCGGCGCGGCGCGAAGTACGTCCATTTACGGCCCTGGAGTAATGCAGAAACCCGTATTAGTGGATCTTGAGGTTTCTGAGAACAAGGTCACAGGGCAGGCGTCCGGGTATAGGTCAAAACTGTATGCTACAAGAAGCGCAGCCATCAATTCCGCATTGAAAGCCTCTAACGCAGATGTCTTGGTTGAACCTGTGTTTGAAACCGAGATCAAAGGTGGCAAGATCGTGGTTTCAGTTTCAGGATATCCTGCGGTCTATAAGAATTTCAGGCCTGTGACGGCTGAAGACATCCCCTTGTTGGAAACAGGAGTGCTTCAACGTGCCAGCATCACTGAAGCAACTACTGAAACGGACAAGAAAAAAGGTAAAGGATTAGCTGTTCTTGTTGTGCTTTTAGTGTTAGGAGTAGGAGCGGCTTTGAGCGGAACATTGTAATCAAATAGAATATTGGTCTCTCGCTCGTGGATGGTAGCCCGAGTTTAAGAAACGAACGCAAAATGACTTCTGGAATGCTGCGGCTCTGAAAGGGAACCAGCTGACCATCTATGGGCATCCCCTAGAGCCGATCGATCCCGTACCTTCACACACCCAGCGCCACAACCATGTTCCTCAAGCGTCTGCTCTATTACCTCAACCCGGTCACCTTGTTCCGGCGTGGGAGCCATGATCCCAGCCTGAAATTCATGCACGGGGTCAACCGCATCAGCCTGTTCATGTTCCTCCTGTGCGTGGTGGTGATGCTGGTGCGTGCCATGGACCGTTGAGGCGTGCCTGTAACGGAAAAGGAATTCCAGCGTTCATCCGTAGCCGCAAGGCTGGAGCATGTGCGCAAGGAGGGCACCTATCTGGGCGGCCGCCAGCACGGTGGCCACCTGGTGCACCTTTACCGCATGGAAGGCTTCTTCTGCGAGGTATGGATGCGCGTGGGCTGGGAAGCCGTGGAATGGGTGGAAGTGGCCCGCAACGCGGACGTGCTTACCGAATACATACACCTGGACCTGCGCGGCCTGATGGGCGGTGCTGAACAGGAATAGCCTTCCGGCCCTAGAAACGTTCGCGTTCGCTGAAGAAGAAGTTGCCTTCCAGCCCGGCGTTTTCATCGCTGTCGCTGCCGTGCACCGCGTTCTTCGCCTTGCTCTCCGCGAAACGCTTGCGCAACGTGCCCTCTTCGGCCTGTGCGGGATCCGTGGCACCGATCAGTTTGCGGAAGTCCTCCACGGCATTGTCCTTTTCCAGGATCGCGGCGAAGATGGGGCCACTGGCCATGTACTCCACCAGTTCGCCATAGAACGGGCGCTCCTTGTGCACCTCATAGAACCGGCCGGCCTCCTGTGCGCTGAGGCGGGTGTATTTGAGGGCCATGATGCGGAAGCCGTTCCCAATGATCATATCCAGGATCTTGCCAGCATGGCCTGCGGCCACCGCTTCGGGTTTGATCATGGTGAAAGTCCTGTTGCCTGCCATGTAGGGTTGTTGAAAAAGCCGCGCAAAAGTAATCGTACAGCACAAAGGACCGCGGATCGTAACACTATTCCTTCGTATGCCGTAGGAATGGCCGCCTGTTATGGACCACCCTACCAAACCGCCTCACCCATGAAACGTACTTTCCTGCCAGCTGCCGTCCTTATCCTGCTCGCCTCCTGCGGTGGCCAGGAAAAGAGCGTCAGCGAGAAGACACCTGGCCTGGTGATCGGCGGGGAGGATGCAGGAGCATCCCCCGCCAGTATCTACCAGATGCCTACACCCAATGAACTCTTCAGCCTGGTAAGGGACCTTGCCGGCGAAGGGCACAAACGGCTGTTGAACCCCACCACCCATGCGGACAAGTACATCAGCCGCAAAAGCCGGGCGGTCAATTTCGGCATCTATTCCACCGATCTGGTATACGCCAGTTCCTTCCGCCTGAATGTGGAAGTGGCCCGCTACTACCTCACCACCAAAAAGCTGGCGGAGGAAATGGGTATCGCCTCCGCCTTCAGCGATGCGGACTTTGTGCGCCTGGAGCAGAACCTCACCCGTGGCGACAGCCTGGAAGTGATCAGCAACAACGCCTACCTCAAGGCCTACGAGAAGCTGGAGGATGAACGCATGGGCTCCACCCTCGCGCTGGTGCTCGCCGGTGGCTGGGTGGAAAGCATGCAGATCCTGATCCGCCAGGTGGAGGCCTTCGGCCGCAACGATGCCTTCACCGATCGCATCGCCGAACAGAAGGTGACCCTGGAGCATCTGCTGGCCATCATGGAAATGTATCCGGATGATGCCGACGTGGCCTCCCTGCGTGAGCAGCTCCTGCAGGTGCGCGATATCTACGACATCATGGAGACCCGTGAGCGCCCCGCCAAACCCGCACCCACCGAAGATAAACTGGTGATCGGCAACGATACCGACCTGCTCCTCACCGATGATACCTACACCGACCTGATGAACGCCGTGCTCGCCCTGCGCGAGGAATTGACCAGACCCGAAGACCAGCAACAGATCCAATAAAAGGCCATGCGCAACATGATCAAGACCCTTACGGCCTCATTCGTACTGCTGTTCGCGCAGCAGGCCATGGCCCAACAGATGTGCACCGACTTCCATAAATTCAACTGCATGCGCTCCACCGACAAGCGATTTTCGCTGAATGGGCAGAGCAAGAGCGCTTCCGTGCAGGTGGGTAAGGAGACCGAACTTAACATCATCGTGTACCGTGGGCAGGATTACCGCATCACGCTCTGCCACGATGATAAGATCCTTGGTGAGAACCTCGCCATAAGACTGGTGGAGAAGATCCGCGTGCCGCGCGATGGCGATGCCGGTGCACTGGCCCAAAAGGAGGACATCACCGATGAGGCAGGTGGCCAGGTAGGCACCAGCACCCGGATAACCGTTTCCAAGAACAGCCAGGACAACCGCGTGTACGATGAGATCGAGAAAGTGCTGTGGGACAACACCGAGCACGACATGGTGCAGGAGGTCGAATTCACCTGCACGGCCACCAAGCGCATAGCCATCGAGGTGAATGCCATGGGCGGTGATGGCTCCAAGCTGAAGAAGGGCCAGCAGGACCTGGACATCGGCTGTGTGGGCATCCTTATAGAACACATGACCTCGCCACCGCTGGGCTTCTGATCCCGCAACACGATACAATACCTCATGGGGCGGCTACATTTGCCGCCCCATGTCTTTTTCCCCCCATGTCTCCGCGGAAAGCATTGAACGGCTTGCCCAGTTACTGGCCCGCAGCAAAACCATCACGATCGTATCGCACCACAATCCGGATGGCGATGCCATGGGCTCCAGCCTTGGCCTGGCGCACGTGTTGCGCAACACGGGCAAGCAGGTCACGGTGATCATGCCGAACACGCCCGCGCAGTACCTGCAATGGATGCCAGGTGCGCAGGAGGTGGTCGTGTTCGAGGCGGACAAGGCACAGGCCAATGCCATCATCGCCAAGACGGACCTGCTGTTCTGCCTGGATTTCAACCGGCCAGATCGTGTGCGGGACCTGGAGGGGGCCATACGGTCCGCGAAGAAGAGGGTGATGATCGATCACCACCAGGAACCGGAGGATTTCGCCGATGTGGCCATCTCGGATGTGAAGGCCAGTTCCACCGCTCAGCTGGTGCATGATGTGGTGGTGGCACTCGGCTATGCGGACTTCATCCAAGAGGATGCCGCCACCTGTCTCTACACCGGCATGGTCACCGACTCCGGTTCTTTCCGTTACCGCAACACCACCAGCCATACCATGCGGGTGGCGGCGGCACTCATGGACAAGGGCGTGGACATCGATGTGGTGCACAGCTCCATCTCCGATGACAATACGGTTGAAAGGTTGAAGCTGCTCGGCTTCACGCTGGACCAGCGCATGAATGTTCGCGAAGAGCTGCGCAGCGTGATCCTTTGGCTAGGCAAGGAGGATCTGGAGCGCTTCAATTACCGGCCGGGCGATACGGAGGGGATCGTGAATTACGGGCTGAGCATAAGCGGGATCCGTCTTTCCGCGTTCTTCATGGAGCGGGCGGACGGCATCAAGCTAAGCCTGCGCTCCAAAGGCATGCTGCCGGTGAATGAATTGATGAAGGAACACTTCGAAGGCGGAGGCCACATCAACGCGGCCGGCGGGCAGACCAAGGAGTCCATGCCGGATGCGATCCAACGTTTCGTTAGCTTGTTGCCGGACTTTCTGGCCCGTTACCCATGATCCGAACATTGGCGATCACCATCACCGTATCCGCACTCGGGTGCGGTGGCAATGATGGGCGCACCCCGGTGATAGACCGGCGCCAGCCCACGCAGGAGGACATGATCCAGGAGAACCGCAGCGCCATAAAACGGGAGAACCACGATATCGATCTGTATGTGCGCCGGCATGGGCTGGACATGCGCACCACGGGCACTGGCGTGCGCTATCAGCTGTTTCGTGATCGGGAGGGTGCCACCGTGGCCCCAGGGCAGTGGGCACAGGTGCATTACCGCGCCGAGCTGTTGAACGGGGACACCGCATATGCCAGTGATCCCGGCGAGCCACAAGCCTTTTTGGTGGAGATGGATAATGTGGAAAGCGGCCTGCATGAGGCCATACAATACCTTTCTCCGGGAGATAGTGCGGTGATCATAATACCCTCCTACAGGGCACACGGCCTGATCGGTGATCAGCAGGAGATCCCCATGCGCAGTTCGGTGGTGTACCACGTAGGGCTGGTGCAAGTGAGTGCGGGCAGATGATGCGCCCTGTCGCCATTGGCTTGATGCTCGTGCTGCTGGTGGCATGCGGGCGTTCTCCGTACACGGGATACAAGCATATCGGAGAGGACATGCACCTGAAGTTGCACATGCTCGGAGATGGTACACGCCTGCCGCAGGATGGCGATGTGGTGCTCATGCGCCTGCGGATCTCGGATGTGGATTCCATGCCTGGCTCCTTCTATAGCACCGAAGGCTGGTTCCTGGTGGACCACCTGAGGAAGAGCGCCTTCGACCAGCTGATGATCCGCATGCATGAAGGAGATAGCATGAGCATGATCACCCGTGCGGACATGCTCCCCTGGCAGGCTATCGCTCCCGGCCGCATTCCAGCCCATGTGGATGAGCAGATGCTGCGAACGGAAGCTTCCATGATCGCCATACGGTTGCCCAAGCTCGCGCAGGAGCCGGATACGCTAGGCGCCATGGACCCGCAGCAAAGGGAGGCCGTGGTATTGGAGGAATTCCTTGAGCGGCTTGGCCAGGGATGGCAACGCTGGGGCACCAGCATGGTGCATTACTACATAGAAGGTCATGCCCAGGATACCACCACCATACGCAGGGGCGATGTGGTCACCATATCCTACACGGGCCGGCGCCTGCAGGATGGCCAGGTGTTCGACAGCACAGAGCGCAACGGTGCACCGCTGACCTTTCGTTACGGGGACAAGGATCAGGTGGTGAATGGCCTGGAGGTTGCCATCGGGTTGCTGCGCGAAGGGCAACAGGCCGATGTGGTGCTGCCCAGCGAATACGCCTTTGGTGACCGCGGGGTGGAAGGTGTGCTCGAACCTTATTCTCCTGTGTTCTACACCGTACGGGTGGAACATGTACAACGTGCCGGAAAAGCGCCACTTGGCGGCGCTAGCGACCCAGGATGAACACGGCGGGGCGCTTGCCGAGCACCAACTTGGTGCGGCCCCAGCCTGCCATGGTATCGCTGCGCACCATGCCTCCAGGCTGGGTCAGATCCACCGCTATGGTTAGCAGGGTCGCATGTCCGCAGGTACGCAACAGATCCTCCAACAGCTGATCGTTGCGGTAGGGTGTTTCCATGAAGATCTGTGCGGTGCCGGTGGAGAGCGCCGCCTGCTCCAGTCCGCGGATGGCCTGCTTCCGTTCATTCGGCACACGCGGCAGGTAGCCATGGAAGCAGAAGCGCTGGCCATTGAGACCGGATGCTGCGAGCGCGAGGAAAATGGAGCTGGGGCCGGTGAGTGGCACCACCTGTATGCCTCGCCGGTGCGCCTCCCGTACCAACGTGGCACCCGGATCCGCTATTCCGGGCATGCCCGCTTCGCTGATGATGGCACCTTCGCCAACCTCCAGTAGCCGTTCAGCCATGGAGCTTACTTCCTGTGCGGAAGTGTCCTTGTCCAGCCGGTGCATCTCCAGTGCATCCAGATCCAGATCCGGTACCATGCGGCGGAGCATGCGGCGGGCGGTACGCTCATGTTCGGTGAAACACAGTCTTAAGCGCGCGGCCAGCATGATGTTCTCCGGCGGCAGCTGTTCCACACCACCTTGTTCACCCAGCCACACAGGCAACAGGTATAATCTGGCCTTATCGTTGGGCACGTACATCTTCCAATAGGGCCTCGCAAGCCTCCATCAGCATGTGGTACACCTTATCGAAGCCTTCGTCACCACCGTAATAGGGATCCGGCACCTCACGCTCCAGGTGGTGGGGCACATGGTCCATGAGCAGGCGCACCTTCTCCTTAAGCTTCTCCTCCGGGGCCAGGCGCAGCACGTTGCCCAGGTTACTGCGATCCATCACCAGAATGCGGTCGAACCTGAGGAAGTCCTCCGGCTCGATGGTGCGGGCACAAAGGCCGCTGATGTCGATGCCGTATTTGCGCATGGCCTGTTGTGCGCGCGGATCGGGTGCCTCACCCGTGTGGTAGCGATTGGTTCCCGCTGAATCGATGTGCAGGTCTATCCCTTTATCCTTTGCCAGATGCCTCAACACGCCTTCCGCCATGGGCGAACGGCAGATGTTGCCCAGGCACACCATCAATATCCTCATGCCGCGAAGATCGGCAGAACCTGTGGCCCGGCATGCGTTGTTCAGCCGGAAACGCCGTTCATCCTGATCCGCTTTTCGTTGTGCGCCCGGTTGGTGATCTTGGCGGTATGCAGCGCCTGCAAAGACAGCCACGGCGGACCACCGTTCTGTATGATGGTGGGAAGGAGCTGGGCCGGCTGGTCTATCCCAAATGGTATAGTTCCAGAGCGGAGATCCTGTTGCCGGAAGGGATCTATGATGTGGGGGCGAAAAGCTTCTGGAGCACCGGACTTGCGGCCAGGTTGCAGGACGTGCCCATAGTGCATGTGCGTTTTCCATGGAAGGGTGGTGCCACATTGGAAAGACCGGGAAGACCCGAACGTGATCTTGTCTTGAAGAGGAACTCGTTCTGGACCATGCGCCATACCCTTACGGATGCGTTAGGGCAGGAGCGGCTGCGGATCCTATCCAAACCCAGTTGGCGCCACATGGATCATAACCACGAGATCGAATGGATGGGAGGCCCACCACCAGACCCTCTGGAGGTGCTTCTGGCGGTGCATGCGATCAATGTGAAGAACCGCCGGGCAGCGGCGTCCGCAGGGTGATCGGGAGATCCCTGATAGCGTGAGATCAGGTATTCCGCATTGTCGCCGCGTGGTAAGCCCCTTTCTTGCCGGCATTGAGCTGTGCCACCCGATCGATGTTGCAGGGGTCGGGAAGCTGCACGAATAAATGAATACTGCGAATGGCGGTGATGGTGATCCGTTCGCTTATTCTCCGCAAGAGTTGCGGAGAATAACAACTTTATTCTCCGCACGGAGATCTCGTCATGCGACATTGGAGTGATGCCACAAATGCACGTAGCGACTTGATCATGGACCACCCCGATCACCTCTCATGTAACCACCCGACCGTTCACACGGATCGTTGAAGCTCAGTAGGATCACGACCCAACTTTGGTCTTCCATGAAAGCGATCGTCTGCAACAGGTATGGCCAGCCGGAAGATCTGCGGATCATGGATGTGCCCGTTCCGGAGCCGAAGGGCGGCGAGGCGCGGATCCGTGTAAAGGCCACCGCGATCAACGACTATGAT
>JAEZCB010000017.1 GCA_023412755.1 Bacteroidota bacterium | reverse complement strand
GCATCCAGAACCACGATCAGGTGGGCAACCGCATGCTGGGCGAGCGGCTTACGCAACTGGTGGAGTGGGACATGCTGAAGGTGGCCGCCGGCCTCTATCTTCTTTCACCCTACACACCCATGCTTTGGATGGGCGAGGAGTACGGCGAAGAGAATCCCTTCCTCTACTTCGTGGGCCACACCGACAAAGAGCTTATGGAGGCCGTGCGCAAAGGCCGGAGGGAGGAATTCTCTGATTTCGGGTGGAAGGAGGAGCCGCCCGACCCTGGTTCCGAAGAAACCTTCCAGCGGTCGAAACTTCAACACAGCTGGATACGTGATCCACGGCAGAAGGCATTACGCGACTTCTACAAGATGCTCATTCAGCTGAAGAAGACCGCACCCGCGCTGGTGGCCGCCAGCAAGGATCATCTTGAATGTTACTTTGACGGCGAGGAACGGGTGCTTCATTTGATGCACCGGAGCATGAAGCCGTACCTCTACGCGTTATTCAATATGAGTGACCGGACGCAACAAACGTTCCTCAATAGGGAGCACGGGGATGAATGGGACCTTGTACTTGATTCTACTGATACCAAGTGGGGTGGCGGTCCCTCGGCCACGCTCGGGACGGCAAGAAAGACCTCCATCAAGACCACCGACAGTCTGATACTTTCACCCGCATCAATGATCGTTCTACAAGGCAAGGAATGAACAGGTACATCTGCATCCACGGTCACTTCTACCAGCCGCCGCGCGAGAACCCGTGGTTGAACGAGGTGGAGTTGCAGGAGAGCGCGCATCCGTTCCACGATTGGAATGAGCGGATCACCGATGAATGCTACGCGCGCAACTCCGCATCGCGGATCCTCGATGGTGAAGGACGCATCGTGGACATCATCAACAACTACGCCTTCATGAGCTTCAACTTCGGGCCCACGCTCCTGGAGTGGATGGAGAAGAAGGCGCCGGATACATACAAGGCGATCCTCGATGCCGACAAGGAAAGCATGCAACGTTTTGGCGGGCATGGATCGGCACTGGCACAGGCGTACAACCACATGATCCTGCCGCTGACCAACACGCGCGACAAGCACACACAGGTGATCTGGGGGATCCATGATTTCCGCAAGCGTTTCGGTCGTGAGCCCGAGGGCATGTGGCTCGGCGAGACCGCGGCCAATACCGAAACGTTGGAGGTGATGGCCGAGCACGGCATCAAGTTCACCATACTATCGCCATACCAGGCGAAACGCACGAGGCGCATCGGTGAGAGCCATTGGCACGATGCCACCAATGCGCGCGTTGACCCGCGCAAGGCCTACCGCTGCCCACTTCCCAGTGGCCGCAGCATCATCCTCTTCTTCTACGATGGTCCTGTATCACAGGCAGTGGCTTTCGAGAAGCTCCTTACCAGCGGTGAGAAATTCGCCGGCCGTCTCACCAGCACTTTCGATCCGCATGATGGGGAGCCGCAACTTATGCACATCGCCACTGATGGAGAGACCTATGGCCACCACCACCGCTACGGCGAAATGGCCCTGAGCTACGCCCTGCATCACATGAAGAAGGAACAGATGGCCAAGCTCACGATCTACGGCGAGTTCATCGAGAAGTTCCCTCCGGTGCATGAAGCGGAGATCATCGAGGACACCTCATGGAGCTGTTACCATGGCGTTGAACGGTGGCGCAGCAACTGCGGCTGCAATACCGGCAGCAACAGCTGGCACCAGGAATGGCGGGGGCCGTTACGCCAAGCCTTGGACTGGCTGCGCGATGCCGTGGAGCCGATGTACGAGGCGGGGATGCGCAAGCTAGGAGCCGATCCATGGACCACGCGGAACGCCTATGTGGAACTCGTCATGGATCGTTCCGAGAAGAATGTGGAACGCTTCATGCGCGAGCATGCGGGCCGGGAATTGCAGCGCCAGGAACAGATCATATTCCTCCGCCTGTTGGAGATGCAGTACCACTGCATGCTCATGTACACCAGCTGCGGCTGGTTCTTCGATGAGGTCACAGGCATCGAGACCGTGCAGGACATCTTTTACGCAGCACGTGCCATCCAGCTCGCGCACAGCATCGATGGGCGGGACTACGAGACCCCCTTCGTGCAACTGTTGGAGAAGGCCCCCAGTAATGTGAAAGAGCATGGCAACGCTGCGAACGTCTACAACAAATTCGTGAAACCTGCCGTCCTTGATCTCATTCGCGTTGGTGCCCACTATGCGGTATCATCACTATTCGCGGATGACCCCGAGGATCTCGAACTCTACAGCTACAAGGCCACCAGCGAGCACTACGACTTGAAGGAGGCGGGTCACCAGAAACTCGCCATCGGCCGTGTGCGCATCCGCAGCAAGATCACTTGGAGCGAACAGACCATCACCTTCGCCGTGCTCCACATGGGCGATCACCAACTCTATGCCGGCGTGCGGGAGTTCCAGAACCATGAACGCTTCGAAAGCATGCATGCCGAACTCTCAGAAGCCTTCGCGAGGGGCAACATCAGCCGTGTGATCATGGGCATCGACAAACATTTCGGCACCCACAGTTACTCGTTCTGGCACCTCTTCAAGGACGACCAGCGGCGCATCCTAAACAGCGTGCTCCAGGACACGGTGAAGAACATCGAGAACCGCCTCGAACGCGAGTTCGACAGCCATTATCCGCTGATCAACGCGGTGAATGATCTTGGTCTGGGACTGCCCGTAGCGTTGCAGATGACCATCGAACACATCGTCAACACCAAGCTCCTCAACCTGTTCCAGGCGCCACGACCGAACACACGGACGATCAAGAATCTTCTGGACGAAGCGCAGCGCCTCAACGTGCAGTTACGAAACGAGGATCTGGAGTACGAGGCCGGTCTGCAGGTCACCCGCCTCTTGCAAGACCTCGAACGTGAACCCCACGATCCTGCCCGGCTCGTACGCCCGCTGAAGCTCTTGAATGTGCTCAACAACTCACCACTTCAGGTCGATTACTGGCAGGCGCAGAACATCGCATTCCGCCTCAAGGACACCATTTACAAGGACCATATGCGCACCGATGGAGACCCTGATTGGATGCGCCGCCTGGGCAAGCTTTACGCGCGATTGAACATAAAGGCAAGCGCTGTGGTGCAGACGGCGTAATGGTTTTTTGGGCGTGCCCCTCGCAAAGCCTCGGGTCGCGCTATCCGTTACAAGTCCGCACTCCTCCTACGTCGTCGCTTGCGGGCTTTTCACTCCTATCGCTCACGCATCCCACCACGCAAAATGATCGGTGATCGCACAGGTGTTCCGGTTCCGCGATCCATTGCACATGTACATGGTCCAACCCCGTGCCACTCGCATTAACTTCATACTCCCAGAACCTGGTATACCCTTGCCAGCAATGGACTTTTCATAGCATCGTCCCCTCTGTGTATCCAGCTATTTGTCTTCCATTTATGCCCATAGAATGCCCTACATACCATCTGCGACGTATCGCATACAACTAACCCCGGACTTCACCCTAAAGCACCTGCGCGAGCAACTCGATTACCTGCGGGAGCTTGGCATCAGTACGATCTATGCGGCACCGTTCTTCAAGGCGCGCACCGGCAGCACGCACCGCTACGATGTGGCGGAGGCACATCGCATAGGACCTGATCTTGGCACGCTGGAGGAGTTCGATGAGATGGTGCGGTACCTGCGCGAGCACGGCATGGGCTGGCTGCAGGACATTGTGCCCAACCACATGGTATTCCATCCAGAGAACACATGGCTGATGGATGTGCTCGAGAAAGGGCAGCGCAGTGGGTTCGCACGGTTCTTCGACATTAACTGGAAGCACCCGGAATTGGGGCCGCGGCTGATGGTTCCTTTCCTTGGCGAGCCTCTGGAGAAGGTGGTGAAGGAAGGGCAGCTGGAGCTCGTGTTCGGGGCACTGGGACTTCGGTTCAAATACTTCGACAGCGAGTACCCGGCGAGTGTGCCCGTGTACTATCGCGTGTTGCAACAGATGATCCAGCATGTTGTGGTGGGCGATGATCGCGATGCATTGCAGGAGCGTGTAGAGGTTCTGGAGGAAGCCGGCCACGGAAGAACGATCGATGCGGTGCGCTGGGAGCATGCTCGTTCGGAACTGGTAGACGTGCTGGAGGTGCGGCCCAGGCTGAAGAAGGCGATGGAGGAAACGCTGGAGGCGATCAATAACTCGCCGGAAAAATTGGAATCCATGCATAGCGACCAGTACTATCGCCTGTGCTGGTGGCAGGAGACGGAGAAGCGCATCAATTACCGGCGGTTCTTCACGATCAACGAATTGATATGCCTTCGGGTCGGCAAACGCGCGGTGTTTGACAAGTATCACCAGTTCATCAAGGTACTTTGCGACCAGGACATGGTGCAGGGCCTCCGCGTGGACCACATCGATGGGTTGTACGATCCGACGACTTATCTCGAAAGGCTGCGCGAGCTTGCCGGCCCGGACCGCTATCTGGTGGTGGAGAAGATCCTTGAAGGCCATGAGGCCTTGCCTGAGAACTGGCCGGTGCAGGGCAACAGCGGTTACGATTTCCTTGCGTGGGTGAGCAACCTCTACACCGATCCGCGCGGTGAAGAGAAGCTCACGCAGCTCTACAAGAAGCTCGTACCGCACGCGGCGGTGGATTACGAGAAACTGGTTTTCGAGAAGAAGACCTTCATCCTGCGCGATCAGATGGCCGGGGAGCTGGAGAACCTGTTGCGCGTGTTACACAAACGCCAGCTCCTGGACGATGCCACACCCCTGGATGAATGGCGCGAAGCTTTGGCCGTGATGCTGGCGAGCTTCCCCGTGTACCGCATCTATGTGAACCGCTTTCCGCTGGATGAGCTGGCCACCAAGGTGGTGGATGAAACCTTCTTGAACGCACATCGATTCGCCCCGGAAAGGAAGGTCCAGTTCGATCACCTGCGCTCGCTCTTCGCAGTGTCCGATGGTGATGACCCGGCGCGTATCAAGAACAAGTTGTTCTTCGTGCGGCGTAGCCAGCAATTCACGGGCCCCCTTGCTGCAAAGGGCGTGGAGGACACCACCTTCTACAACTACAACCGCCTGATCTTGCTGAACGAAGTGGGCAACAGTCCGGAGGTGTTCCACCTGAAGCGCCGCGATTTCCACGAACTGATGCGGTACAAATCGCGGACGTATCCGCACTCGATCAATGCCACCGCCACGCACGACACGAAGCGTGGCGAAGGTTCGCGCATGCGGTTGGAGGTGCTGAGCGAGATCCCAGATGAATGGGAGCAGCACGTGCACCGGTGGACGGACATCATTCGCAAAAGGACCCCGGTGAACATACCTACACAGAACGACCTCTATTTCATGCTACAGACGCTGGTGGGTGTGATGCCTATCGATGGAAGCGTGGATGACACCTTGGTGGAACGGGTGCAGGAGTATCTGGTGAAGGCTTTTCGTGAGGCGAAGGAGAATACCAATTGGAGCGAACCGAATGAGGGGTATGAAACTGCGGTGAAGGATCTGGTGAAGCAACTGTTGAAGAAGAACACCGAATTCCTCGGCGCCTTCAAGTCGTTCTTCAACAAGGTGGCGCATTACGGTTGGATCTACTCACTTTGCCAGACCACATTAAAGCTTGCCTGTCCCGGTGTGCCAGACATCTACCAAGGCACCGAGCTATGGGACTTGAGTCTTGTAGACCCGGATAATCGTCGGCCGGTGGATTTCGAAGTGCGAAAGGACCATCTGAAGGATATCGTGGAGCGGGAACGTCAAGACATGTCGCAGCTACACTATGATCTGTTGCAGGATCCTTCCGATGGACGCGTGAAGCTATACCTGATCCACAAGTTGCTTCACCTGCGGAAGAAGTACAAGGCGCTCTTTGATCACGGGGAGTACCACCCGCTCCTGTTCAAAGGCAAATTCAATGACCATGTGGTCGCCTTCGTACGAAAGCATGATGACCAATGGTGCATGGTTCTGGTGCCGCGCCTATTGACCCGCGTGATAACCCCGGAGCAACTCCCGCTAAAGGAGGAGGTCTGGGGCGATACCACCTTCGCGTTGCCAGACGGTGCCCCGATGTTTTGGCGAAATGTGTTCAGCGATGGGGATGTGCTGGAGGCGGAAGGTGGCAGGATGAGCCTTGGCAAGATATTCAGGACGTTTCCAGTGGCGGTACTGTTAAGAGCGGAACAGAACCCCCCTGAAATTCCGGACTAGGCTGATCATAGGCGATCACGGTCTGAGACTGTTAGACGAACTGTGTCAATTGGCTGAAGATCCTTTCCTTCAACCAACGAACACAGAACCATGGAAG
>JAEZCB010000152.1 GCA_023412755.1 Bacteroidota bacterium | reverse complement strand
GGTTTACTCGGCTTTGCCATTGGAGGACGGCAAGATCCTGGTCTCCGGGATGATCAAATTCCCCGGCGATATCTATTTCCGTGGAGGGGTGCGTCTGCTATCGGATGGAAGCCAGGATACATCTTTTCCTGATGTGGTCTTTATGGGTGGAAAAATAACTCCATGGTCTGGTATGATCTATGCCGATAATGGAGGTATAGTTCGTCGTTTCGAATTGGACGGGACACTAGATCCAGAATTTATTACAATGACCAATGATCCCCTATTCTTCCCCCTCCAAGGCGGCGACTATCACGTATTTCCCGATGGCCGGGTCGTGATGAGCGGCCTGCACCATTTGTATGATACGGCTGGCAACCCGCTTGGTCTGCACAACTTCATCTGGTTCACAAACACAGGGCATGTGGACACCACGCGGGTACACCGGAAAGGAAATGGGGCGATATACCGGTTCAAGGAATTGCCCGATGGCAAATTCATAGTAAGTGGTGGGGGAAACCAATTCGAGGGCCATCCGGTGGATAGGATCTTTCGCCTGCATGCGGATGGAAGCCTGGATACCACGTTCACTACGGGGGTATATTCGGGCAATGCCGAAGACTTTTACGGACTGGAAGATGGACGCGTATATGCCGCAGGCCGGTTCCGCATTACAGGGATCAGCGATACACTTAAGCTAGTGCGGTTCATGCCCGATGGATCGTTGGATCCCGCGTTCACGATCCCTGCATTTGATCTAGGCTCATTACCATCCGTTGGCGGACATGGTGCGATAGTGCTGGGTGTGCAGCCATGGGATGATGAGCATGTCGTGGTACTGGGTAAATACCAGCACGTGAATGGACAACCGCGCCGTGGCATGTGCATACTCAACAGCAGTGGCGAGCTTACCTGGGCTTTCCATGATAGTGGTGTATCATCTTTCACCTATCAGGATATCACCTATGCAAGCGTGCGTGGTATGGTACCCGCTTTAGATGGCGAGCATTACTACATCTACGGCACCTACTACGGCTACAGCGACCCCTACACCAACGATCCGTTGCAGCGCTTTGTAACGCGCCTGCATGCTGGTGACTTCAGTGTGGAGGTGATGGAAACACCGCAAGAGGATCGCCTGTGGTTATACCCCAACCCGGCCACCGAGCGGGTGGTGGTGGAGTATGATCTGCAAGGAGCGGAGCGCGGAGAGGTATTGGTGCGGGACCCCTTGGGCCGTACCGTACATGCCATGCGGGTGCAGGAACGGAAAGGGCAGTTCGTGTTGGCCATGCAGGCATTCTCTTCGGGTATCTATATGTTGGAACTGCGTAGCGGGGGCCGCTCGATCCAAGTGGAGAAACTCATCGTTCAATAGTACCTGATCAACTCCTTCGCACGGGCAGCCATTTCAGAACCAGGATCGGCAGCAGCAGCAGATCGGCCAGCAGCGCCATAAACAGGGTGAGGCCCACCAGCAGGCCCATGTAGTACACACTGGCCAGGTCCGACACCACCAGCGGTGCGAAACCCGAGAGCAGCAGGATGGTGGTAAGGATCAAAGCCTTGCCCGCCGAGAAGAACGCCCGTTTCATCGCGTAGGGGAGTGTCTTGCCTTTCTGCAATTCCACCCGCAGTTTGCCGAGCAGATGTATGGTATCATCCACCGCTATGCCGAATGCGATGGTGAAGATGATCGCGGTGCTCACCTTGATGTCTATGCCGGCCACGGCCATCATGCCGCCTACCCACAGCAGGGGGATCACGTTCGGGATCAACGCGATCATGGTCATGCGCCAATTGCGGAACACACCGGCCATGATCAACGAGATGAGCAAAAAGGCGATGCTCAGGCCGCCGATCATCTGGCTGCTCAGCCGCTCGTTGTTGCGGTCTATCAGGTAGGCCATGCCGGTCTGCCGGAATTCGATCACGCTCCTGTCCGTATGGGCACTGATGAAGGAGCGCATTTCCTGGTCACGGATCCGGTGCAGATACCCGCCTTCATCACGCATGCGGCCGCTTATGCGTGCGGTACGCGCATCGTCCGTGGCCACCCTGGTACGCTGTGCACCCAGGCGTTCCACATGGCGCAGCACCCGGCGCATTTCCTGTTCATCTTCCGGTAGCCTGTTGTATTCCAGTTGCCCACCGTTCAGCGCCTTGTTCACCGCCTTCACCACCGCCACCGGCGATACGATCGCCCCAATGCCATGGTGCTCCCGCAGGTGTTGTTCCACCCGTTCCATGGCCCGCAAATGAGGCAGGTCCCAAACCGATGCGTTGGGCGCATACATCGAAACCTCCATTTCGAAGGGTCGCGCACCGCCGAAGTGTTCTTCGAACCAGTAATAGGCCTGCTTCTGCGGATCCTCCTCGCTCCAATCCTCCAGCAGCTGGTTGTCCACCTTCAACCTGGTTATGCCGTACGCACTAACGGCCGTTAGCGCCGCGAAGGCCATGGGCAGCCAGCGCCGGTTGCGCAGCACGAAGCGGAAGGTGCGCGCCAGCACCGGATGCCAGATGCTCTGCTGTTCCGCACGCCGTGCCTGCAATGGCGTTGGCACCAGCAGCAATGTGGCAGGCAGCAGCGTGAAGGCCAGGCAGAATGCGAGCTGTACGCCAATGGCGTTCAATACACCGAATTCACGTATGGGACCGATGCCGCTGGTGAGCAGCGTGGCGAAACCGATGGATGTGGTGAGGGAGGTGAGGAAGGTGGCCAGCCCCACTTCACGGTATGCCACGGCCAGTGCTCGTGCTTTTGGATGGCCATTGCGCAACGCTTCAATGTAGCGCTCCAGAATATGCACCACATCGCTCATGCCCACCACGAAGATGATGGTGGGCACCAGCATGGTGAGTATGGTGAGCGGCAGCCCAAGCAGGGTGATGAGCCCCACCTGCCACAGCACGGTGAGTCCTACCACGCCTATGGGCACCAGCACGCCCCAAAGTGTGCGGTTGGCCACCGCAAGGAAGAGCGCCAGCAGCAGCACCGATACCGTGAAGAAGAGCACCAG
Source organism: Bacteroidota bacterium (assembly GCA_023412755.1). Lineage (GTDB taxonomy): Bacteria > Bacteroidota > Bacteroidia > Flavobacteriales_F > PHOS-HE28 > PHOS-HE28. Next base: position 24,979 of record JAEZCB010000152.1, on the reverse strand, counting down.
CTCCTCCTTCATCTTTTCAATGTACCAGTACTGGCCATGTACGCGGCCGGCCAGTTCCACATCGGTCACACCGCTTTCCCTCACCAGTTCCTCCACCCGCTCCAACAGGGCATCGCTGCGCCGTTTGCTCAGGTCCGGCAGGGTCTGCAAAAGAATGAGCAAGGCACCGCCATCGGCAGAAATGAAGGAGCCGATCAGTTCACCATGCTCATGTATGCGTGCGGAATCAGCGGCCAATTCTCCGGCCGTGCCGGTGCGCAGCCAAGGCACCTGGAATACCCCAAGCGGAGTAACGCGCGGCTCCGACATGCGTGTAGGCGTGTGTACCGAAAGCACATCGGGTATGCGGCCAAGCTGGCCGGCCAGCGTGTCCATACGGCGAAGGAAGACCGTGTCGTAGATGGTGGGGTGGTGCGGTGCCGCTACCAGCAGAAGATCGTTGTCGTTGCCGAAGCGCTCCCGGAAGGCCATGTAACGGTCCAGTTCCGGATCATCGGTGGGGAAGAAGCGTTCAAAGTCATGGTCCAGCCGCACGTTGGGGAGCTGCGCGGCGAAGAATAGGGAAAGCGCGGCGATCAACAGGAGCGTGAGGCGGGCATTGCGCGGTGTGAGGATACGCTCCAGGCGCGTAAGGCGTTGATCCATTGACAGGGCACCGTGGAAGTGCGGCATAAAGTTCGCCCAAAGCCCGGTGTGGCCATGGCTAACTTTGTCCACGCATGTTGAGAGACCACCTGCGCGTAGTGCTCAGCGCCGCGGCATTCCTTGTGCTTCTACCTGTTTCAGCGAACTTGAAGAAGGCCTTCGAGGCGCTGGAGGTGCACAACTATTTCCTGGCCCGGGAGCTGTTCCAGAAGAACACCAAAAAGCGGCCGGCGGCGGCATGGTATGGATTGAGTGTGATCGCCGGGCGGGACAACAACCCATTCTATGATCTGGATTCGGCCCATGCCTACATCATCCGTGCGGATGTGGCCTTCACCGCCGCAGATGACAAGCGCAGGAAGAAGGTGGCCGAATTCGGTGTGGACCATACCGCCATAGAGGCGCAGAAGCACCATGTGTATGAGCGGGCATGGGAGATCTACCATGGCCGCAACAGCATAGAAGCCTACGAGCGTTACATCCATTCCTTCCCCGGCAGCCACCGGCGTACTGAGGCCATACAACTGCGGGACCAGCTGGCCTTCCAGAGGGCGCGCGATGCCAATACCGCAGCCGCCTACCAGGCCTTCATGGACAGATACCCGCATGCGCGGGAGGTGTATGAGGCACGCAGCCGTCTGCAGGAGGCCATCTACCGGGAAAGCACCAGCGAGGGTGATCTGGAGAGCTATGTGCGGTTCCTGCGGGAACATCCGGAAAGCCCGTATGCGAGCAACGCGGAGGATGGGATCTACCGCTTGAGCACACGCGGGCGTACGGCGGAGGAATACAAAGCCTTCATCAAGCGTTTTCCTGACAATCAGCGGGTGGGCGATGCGTGGCGTAGCCTGTACGAGATCCATACGCGGGATCTGAGTGTCAATGCCATCACGCGCTTTCTCACCGAATATCCGGATTATCCCTTTGTGGAGGAACTGGTGGAGGATTACAAGTCGGCCAGCCTCACCTTGTTGCCATTCCGCCGGCAGGGACATTGGGGTTTCATCGATGATGAGGGTATCGAACGGGTGAAGGCGGAATACGAATGGGTGGAGCGCTTCGAGGGCGCACAGGCGCTGGTAGGCACACGCGGCAAGGTGGGTACCATCAACCGCTCCGGGCGTGAAGTGATCCCGGTGGAGTACGATGAGATATTCGATCCCTATGAAGGGATGAGCGCGGTGGAAAAGGATGGCCGCATGGGTGCCGTGGATAGGGGAGGTGACCTGGTGGTGCCCCTGGAGTTCAGCGATGTGGGCGAATTCTCACAGCGCCTGGCCTATGCCGCGAAGGACAGTCTGTACGGGTATATAAACACACGTGGTTCGGTGGTGATCCCTTTCCAATTCATTACGGCGGGCACTTTCCGCAACGGGCTGGCAGTGGTGGGAACGGAGGAAGGTTTCGGCGTGATCGATACGCAGGGCAATACCGTGGTGGCTCCCGGCTATGATTGGGTGGAAGGCTTCGAAAAGGAAGTATCACGCGTGCGGAAGGATGGACCCATGGGTTTGATCAGTCCCTTCGGGGATGAATTGATGCCGGTGAAATACAAACACATCGGACCGTTCGTGGATGGGCTGGCGCTGGTGGTGGAAGGAAAGAAAAGTGGATATGCGGACATGACCGGCCGGATCGTGATCCCCATGGAATTCGATGCGGCGGAAAGCATAGCCAATTGGGGAGACTTCGAGAAAGGTCTTGCGGAGGTGCAGCAGGGTGGCAAACGTTGCCTGATCGACATCACGGGGAAGAAAGTATGGCCCTGCCAGTTCGCGGATATCGGCCGCACCACCGGTGCTCTGATCCCTTTTCGCAAGCGCACCAAATGGGGCTACGCCGATCGCAAGGGCACTGTCCTGTTCGATAATCGGTATGATCAAGCGTGGGAGATGGTGGATGGCCTGGCACGGGTGCAGAGTGGCGAGCGTATCGGTGCCATAGACAGTACGGGTACGGAGATCATACCCCTGCGTTATTCCGCGGTTGGTGATCCACAGCATGGCGTGGTGGTGGTGACCGATGCACAGGGTACCGGGCTGGTGGCTTTGGATGGGCGGGAGGTGCTGCCAACGATCTATGACGAAGTGACCTTGGAAGGACCCAACACCGCCCGCGTGGAGCGTGATGGCAGGTTCGCTTATATCCGGCTCACGGACGGAAGCTTCATCTGGAAGGAGGAAGGCTTTGCCCTGCCGCCGCAGGAAGGATCAGCGGAGTAGTGTGACATGGCCCATACGCTCCTGGGCACTGAACGAGCCGCTACCGGCGGCTCGGTAGTACAGCCGCCACACGTACACGCCATCGGCCGCCGGGTGTCCGGCCACGAGCCCATCCCAGCCCTGTTCCAGATCATTGCTGCTGAAGATGCGCTCACCCCAGCGATCGAAGATCTCCAGGTGGTAGTTGGCCAGGTCGCCATCCACCACAGGCTTGAACACTTCATTGCGGCCGTTCCCATCAGGCGTGAATGCATTGGGCAGATGGACCACCGGGCCACATTCTCCTTCACCAATGATGGCCGCTCCAACTGCATCCACACAGTGGCCCACCGCATGTACGGAATAGGTGCCAGGCTGATCCACTGTCAGTTGCGGACCACTGCCACCGTTGCTCCATTGGTAGGTAGCTGGTAGCGGTAGCGTGGCATCCAGCACCAACCGATCGCCGGGGCAGAGTGTGCCACCCTGGCCCAGATCGATACTGGTGATGGGTTCCAGCATGGCCACGGTGATCCCATCGCTTTGTGTGCACCCATCCTGCTGCACATTCACCGTATAGGTGCCACTCTCCGTGACCTGGATGGTGGGGGTGGTGGCTCCCGTGGACCAGAGCACATCAGCCAGTTGTGGATCCACGCTCAGCAGCAAACTGTCACCCACGCATAAGGTCTGATCAGGCCCAAGGTCCAGTATGGCCAGATCGGTGTAAGTCACCATGACAGTGTCGGAGGCCTCACAGTCTTCCACGGTGGCCTCCAACCAATAGACTCCCGGGGCATCCACAACGATCGAGTTCGCCGTGGACCCGGTGCTCCAGATCACTTGCGCGTCCGGTACCGGGTTCACAAGGGTGGCGGTCTCACCTGGACACAGATGCAGATCCGGACCAAGGTCCACAAGTGCTGTCTCGAAGAGCTCCACGACCACTGTATCCTGCGATACACAGGTGTTTTTGGTCACCTGCACCCAGTAGGTGCCGGGATCGGCAATGGTCCTGTGCGGTGATGTGCTTCCATCGTCCCAGAGATAGCTGGCATCCGGCTGTGCCACATCGAATTGGATCGAAGTGCCTTCGCATAGGATGCGTTCGCCGCCAAGGTCCGCGACAGGGCCATCCAGCAGGGTCACCATCACCGTGTCGCTGGCGCTGCAATCACCGATCGAGACCGTTACATGCACCAACCCTGGAGTGGAAGTTTGGAAGGTATGGCCGGTGGAGCCGTCCTGCCAGAGGTATGTGGCGCCTGCCATGCCTGTCTCGAAAAGGGCCTGTTGCCCCGGACAAATACTGACATCAGCGCCGAGATCGGCCACCGGCACAGGGTGGAAGGTGATCGTGACCTGGTCCGATACCGTGCATTGCCCCACCGTGGCCGTAACCCCATAGGTACCACTGCTGGTGATGGTGCGCGAGGCGTCGGTATTGCCGTCCGTCCAGAGGTACGTGGCTCCAGGCAGGGTGGCGTCCAGCATGACCGAACCACCTTCACATAGATCCTGATCAGGTCCGAGATCAATGGTGCCAGGATCATGTACCACTACCTCCACCGTATCGGTTACCATGCAGCCCGAAAGGCCCACTTCCACCCAATACATACCGCTCGTGGTCACGTTCAAGGTGGGGGTGGTGGCGCCGGTGCTCCAGAGGTACGTGGCGCCGGTTATTGTGGCATCGAGCAGCAGCGCATCACCAGCGCAGATCTCCTGGGTTGGCCCAAGATCCACTTCGAAGGCATCGAGTATGGTGATCACCACTTCATCCTCCGCAATACACCCATTCAGATCCACGGAAACGCTGTAGTTCCCGCTGGATACCACCGCAATGGCCGGTGTGGTGGCACCAGTGCTCCACAAGTAGGTGGCGTCGGGCCAGGTGGCATCCAAAGTCGCATTAAGGCCAGGGCAAAGCAGTTGATCCGCCCCCAGATCCACCTGCGGAACAGGTAGCACATCCACGGAAATGGTATCGCTCGCGGAACAGGATCCCTGAGTCACCTGCAGCCAATAGATCCCTGCCGTTGAAACCTCGATGGTGGGTGTAGTGGCGCCGGTGTTCCAGAGGTAGCTGGCGCCGTTAAGCATGGAGCCAAGCACCACGGAACCACCTTCGCAAAGCGTCTGATCGGACCCTAGATCCACCGCCTCCGGAGAAGCATACATCACCTGGATGGATCCATCCGTGGTGCAGCCATTGGCGCTGGTGACCGTCACGGAATAGGTGCCCTCCTGATCCACGAGAATGGATGGGGTGGTGGCGCCTGTGGTCCAGAGATAGGTGGCGCCGGCCTGCTCCACATCCAGTATCACGGTCTCACCCGGGCATAGCAGGAGGTCCGCACCAAGATCCACGGTAGGTGAAGGCACCACAGTTACATGGATCTCATCCGCAACGGTGCAGCCCGCCTGTGTCACGATGACCGAGTAGGACCCTGAAGTGCTCACCGTGATGGTGGGTGTGTTGCCCCCCGTACTCCAGAGGTAGCTGCCACCTGGCACCGTGGCATCCAGCACCAATTGTTCACCAGCACAAATGGTGGCATCCGCACCCAGGTACACGGACGAAAGATCCGCGTAGGCCACCGAAATTGCATCGGAATTCTGGCATCCGTTGGCATCCGTCACGGTCACTGAATAATTGCCGCTGCTATTCACCAGGTAAGTGGCGCCGGTGCTTCCATCCTGCCAGAGGTAGCTGGCACCGGCAAGGCTGGCGTCCAGCATCAATTCTTCACCCGGGCAAAGTGTGGTATCGTTACCAAGTGGAACAATGGGCAACGGGTGTTCACCGATGGTGGTGGAACCAGTAGCGCTGCACCCATCTACGGTCACTTCCACCCAATAGGCACCGGTCCCGACGGAAATGGACGGTGTGTCCGCACCATTGCTCCAGAGGTAGGTTGCGTTGGTGGCTGTGGCATCCAGGGTGGTGGTTCCGCCAGGGCAAAGCATCTGATCCGGTCCAAGGTCCACCACTGGCAATGGCACCTGCTCCACGAGTACTGAATCGCGCGTAGTGCAACCGTTGAGTGTCACATCCACCCAGTGGGTGCCTGGTGAACCTACTGTGATCGTGCCGGTGGTGGCTCCGGTGCTCCACAAATAGCTCGCATTCGGAGTGGTGGCATCCAACATTATGGAAGAGCCTTCACAGAATTCCAACACGCCGCCAAGGTCCACATCCGCGAGCGTGTGGTTGGTGATGGTGACTGAGCCGGTGTTGGAGCATCCGTTAACGGTGACTTCCACCGAATAGGTGCCTGGCTGATCGGAACTGAAGGTGGCCGCCGTACTTCCATCCTGCCACAGGTAAGTGGCGTTGGGTAGAGTGGCATCCAGCATCACCATGGTGCCGGGGCATACCACCTGGTCCGGGCCAAGATCCACAACAGGCAACGGCAATACGGCCACACTCACCGCATCAAAGTCACTGCAGCCATTGGCTGTTACCTGCACGCCCACATTGCCTGCGGTGGTGGCCGTGTAGGTAGGGCCGGTGCTGCCATCATGCCAGAGGTAGGTGCCACCCGGGGTACCTACATCGAAAACATGCTGATCACCTGCACATATGGTGACATCACCACCCAGCGAAGCATCGGGGAGCGGCAAGTATTGCACATCCACTTCATCATAGGTCGTGCAGCCATTCACGGTCACCTGCACATGGTGGATGCCAGGGGCTGTGACCGTGAAGGTCGGAGTGGTGGCACCATTCTGCCACTCATAAGTAGCATTAGGGGTAGTGGCATCCAGCAAAGCTGTTTCACCATCACAGAGTATCAGATCCGGACCGATGTCCACCACCGGATTCGGGATATAGGAAACGTTGATCGCATCGGTGGCGGAGCAGCCGTTCGCCGTCACGGTCACATCGTAATTCCCGGGAGCCACTACCTGGAAAGAGGGGGCCGTACTGCCATCCTGCCAGAGATAGGTGCCACCCGGAACCGCCGCATCAAGGGTGAGGCTTTCGCCATCGCAGAGCACGGCATCCGCACCCAGGTCCACAGGCGGCAACGGGGTCACATTCACATTGACATCATCGGTAAGGACGATGGTGGACGATATGGAGATATCATCTATGCCGATGTCATTGCCCACGCCGTATCCAGAAGTGAGATAAAGGCAGAAGTTGGCTGAGGTCACCCCCGGAGGAGCCGTCCAGAGCGTAGTGAAGGTCTGCCAGGAATTGGGCCCGCTGGTAACGTGCGTGACACCCGTACTAACTCCATTTACCAACCATTCCAGCCAGGGAGGGCCCTGGGAGGAAAGTGAGACACCCCGGAAACGCAATTCATAGGTCTGTCCCGGACATACCGGGTGGGTCTGGCACCATACGGCGAAACCGCCATGCATCCAGCCGGCGTTCACCATCATGAACAGGCCATTTCCGGTACCCTGCAACTGAGGATGATGGTGGGCGGCATTCACACCAATGAAATAGACACCCTCCTGGTTCAGGTTCGGATCCGGGTTGAATTGTGTGCCAAAACCCGCGTTCCCCCCATTGAAATCGCCATTCACAGCCAATTCTCCGGAAGGGTAGGAAACCTGCACCCAATAATTGCCGGCAGTGGAAACCGTGATGGATGGGGCCGAAGAACCGTTGCTCCAGAGGTAGTTACTATAACCCGGCGGGCCGTTGAGCGTTACGCTGCCGCCCTGGCAAATGGTATGGTCCGGTCCTATGTCAATGGTACAGGGCTGGGCCGTGGCCGTGCCGGTGATCACCGCGCCAAGCCAAAGGCAAAGCCAGTGAAGCCGAGGGAAATAAGGCGGGGGAGGCAGCGGCATCTGGGAACGTAAGACAAATTTCGGGCCTGGCGGCCGTACTTCCCAATCCGATCGGCAGTAGCGGCTCAAGACGCGACAAATACGCGGTTCACTTCCGCGAAGCGCAACTCTTGTACGTTTGAGAATGCTTTTTTCAATTGGGACAGCACGCGCTCACAACGTATATCACTGGCCTGATCATATGCCACCGTGTTGAAGCAACAGGCTCCATTTGTTCCGGTCCGGTCCCGCAGCGCGTGAATGAAGCCGTTGGTCTCCACGCCGCGCACCATGTTCAGGTCATGGAAAAGATCCACGCACACCAGCGCGAAACGCTCCTTCAACGCGTGGATCTGGATCAATGCATCGCCTTCCAGTACGGTGATATCGGGTGGAAGGTCGAAATGACGCCGCGCAAGATCGATCATCACCGGGTCCTGTTCTATGGCCACTATCGCAGGGCATAGGCCGAGTTCATCGCGCAGGATCCTCGGTATGCTTCCGCCGCCCAGACCCAGCATAAGCACATTCCCGGGTGGGTCATTGGCCAGGTGGATAGCTTCGAACGTAAGCCGCCAGACCTGGTGCAGACTGCCGAAGGATTGATTCGCACCGTGGGAGTTGAGCACCTTCCGTCCATTCTCCCACCGTACCTCCAGCTCACCCATGGTGCCCTGCACGCTTTCCACCGGAACGGGCCACAAATGACTCAAAAGCTTCTTCCAGGAGAGGGGCATGGCCGCAAAGATGACCTGCTGCGGCTGAAGGACAGCTAATTTCGCGGCCCCTTGACGGCCATAACTCGATACAAACTCCGCAAACTGCTGAAGTATGCGTTGGTGGCCGCGGCGGTAGCATGGGTCCTCACCCTCTTCAGTGGAGACAGTGTGGATGCCATTCTCTTCGCATGGGCCTTGCTTGGACTATGGACAGGTGTGTTGGAGGAATTCCTCTTCGGCAGGCGCTTCCGATCGCTTGCCATACCCCTGCAATTCCTGGGTAAGGTACTGTTGGTCAATCTGCTCACCATCGCCCTGATCGCCCTGGCATTTCTGCTGGACACCGAGCGCTTCGTGCTGCTGGTGACAGATGAACCCTTCCGCGTGGAGGACATCTTTCTTATGAAGCAGTTCTACCGCCTCATGCTGCGGGTGGTGGTGGTCACCTCCATCGCCCTGCTGGTGGTGCAGGTGGAGGAACTGATGGGGCGGCGCATGCTGCTGGGGTTGCTGTTCGGTACCTACGGCAGGCCAAAAGCGGAAGAGCGCATCGTGCTCACCATCGATCTGGTGGGATCCACGGCCCTGGCCGAGCGGTTGGGCGATCTGAAATACTTCCGGTTCCTGAACCACAGTTACTCCCTGATGACCGATGCTGTGTTGCGCAACGAGGCGGACATACACAAGTATATCGGCGATGAGGTGATCTTCACCTGGCGCCTGCGTTCCGGCGTGCGTTATTGGAACTCACTCGATCTTTACTTCGATATCGTGGAGCGCATTGATATGCACAAGGAAGAACTGATGCGTGAATATGGTTGTGTGCCGCATTACAGGGCGGCCATGCACGGTGGCAGGGTGATCTCCGCACAGATCGGGCACATCAAAAGAGCGATCGATCTCAGCGGCGATGTCATGAACAGCCTTTCGCGTATCCTGGGCGTGACCAAGGAGATGAAGAAGGACATACTGGTCTCCGCCGAATTGCTTGAACGGTTCCCGGACGTATCCGAGCGATTCATTGTGGGGCCCCAGCATATCGTACCGGTCAAGGGGCGCAAGCGGGAGGTGCGTGTCCACGAATTGACCCGGATAAAGAAGATGGGCTGATGCGCCGGGCATTGTTATTCTTCAGCTATTGCCTTTGCGCGATCTCCATGGCCCAGGTGCCATTCACCACACTGGAGGATAGGTTCTACATCTTCGCCAATGGCCGGTTCGAAAAGATGGAACCCCGGCCACCCAAGCGTGTCTTCACCATGGAGGGCAAGGTGGTGTACGAGGACCATGATGGCCATTTGAAGGTGTTCCTGGCGGATGATCGGAAGCTCTTCATGCTGCAGGCCGAGGGCGCGGGCGCGGTGGATGCGACACGCCTACAACTGGCCTGGCTGGCAGCGGATACATTGAAGCGGCTGGTGAATGGAATGGCGCAGGTGATGGAAGTTGGGGTGATGGACCTCAACGTGCAGGATGAGTTGATCGGGTACACCAGTGTGCAGGGCATGAAGCTGTTCCATGAAGGAAACACTTATGAGATCCCGCTACGGCCGCACGCCACCCCGATACTTGGCAGCAATACGTTCTTGTATCCTGATACGGCAGGCAGGCTCATGCTCTTCCATGATGGGCTATTCATTGAACTTGCCACGGAAGAAGAGGCTGTTCCGCTTGCGGCCGGCAGGGATATCGCTGCATGGTGGGATCCCGTGAAAGGTTGCCAGCTCTACCATGGTGGCACCATGGAACAATTGACATCCCAAAGACCGCTGGAGATGCGGGCGGCAGAAGGCACAATGGCCTACACGCTGCCGGTGGGTGGTCTGCACCTCTTCAGCCATGGGCGGTCCATGCCTGTTACAGAGCGGCACCCTACGCTGTTCGAATTGTCCGGGCCGCTTTTACTCTACGTCCTTGATGGGCAATTCCATGTGGTCCGGAATGGCGAGCCCGCACTCACCGAAGCCTTCATTCCCGAATGGTGGGCCATGCATAAGGATATGCTGGTCTACATGGACCTGGACCGGGAACTTTGGGGGCTGCGTGATGGAGAGCATGTGCGCATAGGCCGCGAGAGACCTGTGCACGAACCGGCACTCTTTGGTGATGAGGTGATCTACATTTCCAGGACCGCGAACCATGTGGTGGTCCAGGGCAGGAAGATCAACATCTTCTGAATCCGGGCCACCTTCGGTTCGGCCTCCACGCGCTCGTCCTCGTGCATCATGGTCCACAAGTTGATCGGTTCTTTGCGTCCGCGCAGTTTGATGCTTCCGATCTCGCGTACCTTATATGCGGCGGGCAGGTGCAATACCTCCAGCAACTGTTCGGACAGCAGGTTGTCCACGCCATGTGCGTTGCAACTATTCTGGATGCGCGCCGCGGTATTCACCACATCACCACTGTAGATCCTTTCCTTCTTCACAAGGCCCACTTCACCGGTTGTCACCTTACCATAGTGGAATCCAGCTTTGAAAGTTGGCACAATGCCATAGCGTTGTTGGTAATGGGCCGCGCGATCCTTCAGCTTTTTCCTGATATCCAGAAAGCATCGAACGCAGCGCTGCCGGGCCACGCCCTTGCTCAATGGCCAGCTTACGCTTATCTCATCGCCAACATACTGGTAGATCTCACCGCGTGAATACACGATCGGATCGGTGATGTCGGTGAAGAGCTCATTCAACAGTTTGAAATAGCGCTTATGGCCCAGCTGCTCGGCGATGGTGGTGGAGCTGCGCATATCCAGGAACATGAAGATGCGCATCTCCTGGCGGGGCTTATGGTACCGGCCGGCGAGGTAGGCCAGCCCACCATTGCCATATTGATCGTTAAGGCGTACCATGAGCATGGTGCCCGCCATAAGGCCGGTCCAGAAGAGGTAGTTGCCGAGAAAACGTAGGCTTAGCAGTGCCTCCGGCGCGGGCAACGGAGCGGAATGATGGAACAGGCCCGGCCACCAAAGTGAAATACCCGCCACCACAGGCAACATGACGGCCGCCACGATGACAAGTGCGGTGAAGTAAGGGAAGCGGCGAAGTTGATCCCGCAGCAGAAAGATGTAGATGCCGCCGCCGAAAAGCCCCGCGATCAAGTTGGTGAGGCTGCGCTCGTTCAGCCGCGTCATGATGTCGCTATCAATTCCGCGGTAGATGAGCGCATTGTGTTCAAAGAGTGCTGCTATGGCGCCTACCACCACCCATGCCAGCGTTATGCGCAGGGTACGCTTGATCCGGAGCCGGGTGCGGGCCAGTGGCATGGTGGCGAAATTAGATGGGATCCCGCTCCTCAACAGGCTGCCGCCTCCGGGTATTTACCGGTAGCAAGCGCGTGAGCCAATTGCGGCGTGGAAGGATCACCAGGTAATAAAGCGCCACCGCCATGATGCCGCAGGTGAATAAGAGGGTGGCCCAAGGCCGCAGGCCATCATCGTAGAAGAACTCGCCGATCATCCAGATGGAATTGGCCATGATCCAGAAGACAACGGCCAATGCATGCAGCATCTCGCCCGCATCATGCCTGGAACGCCATAGGATATGCAGCGCCATCGCGATCGTTGGAAGGATCATGATGATGCCGGCCTCGTGCATCTCCAGTACCCAGCAGATATCCTTGAACAACCAGAGCACGATGTGGAAGTTCCCCTTCGATCGGAGCGAAAAGGGCATGGCACTAACGGATGTAGGGAGGAGAGCGATCCCGACAGGATTCGAACCTGTGACCGTCTGCTTAGAAGGCAGATGCTCTATCCAGCTGAGCTACGGGATCGTTGGCCGCTAAGGTATATGTGCCATGGATAATGCTGCTATATGATCGGCCAGCCCAAGGGGTTATTTCCAACGGGCCTACCGTGAGGAATTAAACCAGATCGACCCCTGAACACAGCCTGGAAACGGATCCGGATACACGCCTCCGACATCCCCTTTGGCGCATCTCTCCGGCTTCCCTGGCCATGCAGGAACCGATGAATAGCGATCCATGCCCGACGATCGGCCGGTATTAGGCAGGTGTGTGGGTTTTCCACGATCAGGGTAGTGGTTTTTTCAATGCTGACGCGGGGAATATGGCGGATCGTTGTGCAAGATCGATCCTACATCGGGTGGCGGCCACTGCTTGTCGAAATGTTCAAATGCTTAACGTTCATGGGGAATTCGCTGGGCACTTCTGTTCCCAACTTGCGCACCGAATTGCAAGACCCTGCAAGTATGAAAAGAGCCCTCGCAGCCCTGCTCCTGGCGTGTTCCTCCTTTATGGGAATGGCCACGACCTATTATGTTTCCCACAATGGGAATGATAGCAATAGCGGGACATCCCAATCTTCACCATGGCGTTCCATCGCCCGTGTGACACAGATCATCTATTCACTCGAACCCGGTGATCATATCCTGTTCGAGCGCGGTGGTGTCTATCCTGGCCGTTTGGATATTCCGAAATCCGGTACTTCCTCCAACCCCATCGTGGTCGGAGCTTATGGAAGCGGCGAAAAACCCATCATTTCCGGTGGTGTGCCGGTCACCAACTGGACACAGCATTCCGGGAACATCTGGCGTGCGTCCCTTTCCACGGCACCGAAGTATGTATTGGTGAACAACGTGGTGATGCAGCTGGCACGCTTCCCCAATAGTGGCTGGTTGCGTAACGATCAGGGCAGCACCACCCAGATCAACTGCTCCGATCTGAACCAAAGTGGGGGGTATTGGAACAATGCAAGGTTGGTGGTGCGCACTTCCAACTACAGCTATGAGACCGCCAAGATCACCTCATCGAATAGCGGTAGCATCAACTTCGAGCCGATCACCACCAACCTATCCAACAAGGACTGGGGTTTCTTCATTGAAGGCAAACTGCACCAGCTGGATATGGCGGGTGAGTGGTATTATGATGAAGGTTCGCAACAGCTCTACCTATGGGCACCCAACAATGCGAACCCCAATAACCTGGGTGTGCTGGCGTCCATCTATGATATGGGCATCGTACCCGGCTGGCAACGTGCGCATATGCGTATCGAGGACCTGATCATCCAGGGCCAGACCAAAGAGGGGATCAGCACATCGGTCAGCAACAATGTGGTGGTCACCAACTGTGAGATCCGCTACTGCTACCAGGGCATTTCAAGTTCGGGTCATTCCAACCAGTACATCAACAACCATATCCACAACACCTTCGGTGCGGGAATGAACGTGTATGATGAGAATACGCTGGTGGAGGACAACATCTTCAACGATATCGCGGTACGCCCCGGCATGGGTGAGCAGACCTGGGGTTACTGGGGGATCAATGCCAGCAACACGGGCACAGTGATCCGCAACAACCGGCTTACCAACATCGGATACATCGGTATCGGCGTGGGCAAGAACGTGCTTGTGGAGAAGAATGTGGTGATCAACGCCACCTCGATCCTGAATGATGGTGCCGGCATCTCCTTCGATCATGCGGATGGCGCGATAATCCGGGACAACGTGGTGCTTGATTGTGTGGGCGACCTGGAGAGTGTGGCCACCAACCACAGCATCTATTACTATATCGCCTTCGGGATCTACTTTGGTAACACGTTGATCAAGAACACCACCGTGGAACGGAACACCGTGGCCAATTGTACCAGCGCCGGTATACATGTGGACCATACCATGCAATCCAGCGGCAACCAGATCAAGGACAATGTGATGTTCAACAACGGGGTGCAGCTCAGCCTCTCGGACTATTCCAACAGCCATGGTACAGGTGCCACACCACCTTATTATGTGGCCAACTACAACACCATCTACAGTGGTAATGTGATGTACAGCCTGCGCGAAGACCAGTTCTGCATGCGTCACTACCAGGTGTATTCCGCCAACCATGTGGATTTCGGCACCTTCACCAACAACCGCTACTTCAACCCGCACAACGAGTTGAGCATCATGATCAAGAATCTCATGGGTGGGGGTGAGAAGCGATACACATTGGAGCAGTGGCAGACCACCTTCAACGAGGATGCAGGCTCGGCACGAAGCCCGTTGCGGCTCACCCATCATACCACTTTGACGGAACTCTCGGACAACCTGATCGTGAACGGCGATTTCTCCCAGTCCATCAGCAACTGGGTGGTGCATCCGGGCAATGGCCAGGTCTCCATCGATCATGAGTATCTGGATGATGGTGCGCTGAAGGTCTTTCTTCCGAACGCGGATGTGTATCCCTCCATGAACGTGCGTAGCCCGCATCAGTTCAGCATGCAGAATGGTCAGTGGTACCGCATGCGCCTGAGCATCCAATCCGATCAGCATGGCGTGATGGACGCTGGTATCAAGGGTATTTCGCAAATGGGCGGGATCAACACCATCGGGGAAAAGGAGATCCCCTTCTCACCGGAGCGCCGCGATCTGGAGTTCTATTTCCAAAGCCAACTCTCCGATCAGGCACTGCTTCAGCTGGTCAATCGCATTGCCTTTCCCAAGTATTGGATCGACAACATCGAATTGCATCGGGTCACCGTACAGGAGGTGGATCCCACACCGGACCATCTGTTGTTCTACAATGAATTCACCATGAGCCAGAGCTATTCCATACCCGAAGGCTGCTGGGTGGATGTGGATGGCAATACGGTGGATGGCGATATCACATTGCAGCCTTTCCGATCCAAGGTGATCTACCGGGTGCAGGGCGAAGGATGCGGCGTTCAGGTAACGCATTCCGTAGGGGCGAAGGTGATGATGGGTGGTGCCCTGCTCGGCAATGGCACCATGCGTACCGACCTGAAGGACCAGGGAGCGATACCCACCACCGAACCGTATAGCGCATTGGGTTTCTCACCAGCCAACCCGGGCCAGCAGATCGCCTCTTCGTTGATGCAGGCCACCGGTGCCCAAAAGATCGTGGATTGGGTGCTGTTGGAACTGCGCGAGCCCGGATCCTTCAACGTGGTGGAACAGATGGCGGCATTGGTCCGTGCCAATGGTGAAGTGGTGGCCCCGGATGGATCTTCGCAGATCGAATTCTCCGTGGCCACACAGGGCAGGCATCTCGCGGTGCACCACCGCAACCACTTGAGCATAATGACGGCTTCGGCGATCTCCACCAATGGCCAGATGATCGATCTCACCACCTCCGGCACACCCACCTATGGTTCCGGTGCGCGCATGACACAGGGGAGCATCCGCGCCATGTGGCCCGGCGATGTGAATGGCGATGGCATGGTGAGCTACACCAATGCCGGAAACGATAGGGACGAGGTTCTCGTCGCGATCGGTTCAGTGGTGCCCTCCAACACCAGCGATGGATACCTGCTGGAGGATGTGAACATGGATGGTGTGGTGAAGTACACCGGCACCGCCAATGATCGCGATGTGATCCTTACTTCGGTCGGTGGCTCAGTGCCCACGGCGGTACGGATCCAGCAGATGCCGCAATAGTGATCATTTGTAGGAATAGTGAAGGGCCGCTCAAAAGGAGGCGGCCCTTTCTCTTTCACTGTGTTCAGGGGGCGGGAGGCCAGGGGTCAGATCCGTTCGAAAGTACCTGCGGGTATCCAGCCTACCGCGCCATTACCGAGCACCACCTCGTGCCAGTCTTCCAGCGATTGAAGTATGCCCACCTTCGTACCCTTGTGCAACACCAGCAATGTGGTGCCAGCCGTACGTGGCTCACTCTTCACATCGATGCGCGGTGCCATGATGATCGCATCACTCCGGTCGAGGATCGAGTTCTTCCGAACCGCTGCCATGCCGATCGCTGCGATAGTGATGATCAGCGAAATACCGGCCACCGCGAAAAGCACGCGCTTCATGTTCGTCCGGCGTAGCAGCAGGGCCCATGCGGCAAGGAGCAGCGTGAGGCACCAGGCGATCACCGCCACCCAAGCGGGATGATCGGCCTTTTCGCCACCAAGAGCCCCCAAGATGATGGTGCCTATGCTCCTGCCGGGCATCTCGTTCACCCGGTCCGCGATCATCTGGCGTGCCAGTTCCAGGTTCGCCTGCACATCCTCAGCACCGGGTCGCAGTTTCAGCGCGCGCTCGTAGTACAGGATCGCCCTGGGGATGTTCTGGCTCTTGAAATGGCAGTTGCCGATGTTGTACAATAGCCCGGCCGAGGTGTACACCGTGTTCACCGAATCGAACAATTCCAGGGCTTTTTCATGGTCACCATCCGCATAGGCCTGTTGTGCCCGCGATACCATTTGCTGCGCCTCCGGCACATCCATGGCCTGCATGGCCGTGGTCAGGAGGAGTAAGGGGAAGATCCGTAGAAGGTGGCGCATGGTCATGAACGTTGTTCTATCCTGCCGATGAGATCCATTGCCTGTGCATGCAGTTCTTTGCGTGGCACCTCTTCGATGGGCGCATACCGGGCCATTTCGCAAATGGCGATCAACCGGGTGTATCCTTCCGCCAATGCGGTGCCATCGGTCAACACGCTCAAGCGTTCCTTCACCACCATGGAGTTCATTTCGGCCATCCCCAGCCCGAACTTGTCCGCTAGGTAGCCATTCAGAGCCTTGTGAAGTGCCGCATAGAAGCCTTCCCGATCGTTCTGAGCCAAAGCTTTTTCCGCTTCTGAAAGCCGCCTGCGCGCCAGCTTGTCCGCCTTTTTACGACGCATGCCCGCCACATCGCTCTCTTCTGAACGTTTGGTGCGATACCATCCCAGGAAAAGTAGGAAGGCCAGTGTGGGTGCAAGCATCGCGGTGATCCATCTGGCGGACCCGAACAGCCATTCACCTATGCGCCGAAGCTCCAGATCACCGGTTCGGATATAACGGATGTCGTGCTCCAGCACCTGCACCTCTCTGCCGCTAACGCGGGCGCTTCCGGGCATGGTCGTCATTTCACCGGGAGCCATATCAATGGTAAGTGGTCCACTTCGCAGGGTGCGGTATTCTCCGGCCTTCGGGTCGAAATAGCCGAAAGTGACACCATCCAGTTCATAGGTGCCATCGTGCCGTGGGATCATCAGGTATTGAAATTCCCGATGGCCGGCCATGCCGTTGGATCCAATGGAGATCTTGTCATTCACCTTTGGATCATACACTTCGAATTCCGCCGGTGGTGTCAGGTTTGGGGCGTCCAGTAGTTTCAGGTTAGCACGGCCACTGATGCGCACGCTGAGTTCGATGGCTTGATCGGCGTTGACCTCCGTACGGTCGGCACTCACGTTCATCTGCAATTCGCCCACAGCACCGGAGAATTCCGCAGGAGCATTGGGCGGCAGTTCCAGGGCCGTCAATTCCACGGCATTGCTGGTGACGTCTATGGCGGTACCACGGGAGAAGAAGGAGCGATTGACCACACAAGTAAGGCTCATCGGTTCTATCCTCAAGCGCCCTGATCGCTGGGGAAAGAGCAATTGCTTCTTCAGCACCGCCACACGGTATTGCAGGCCGTTGATCACCTGCGGTCTTTCCTCCCAGCCTGCATCGCCCAGATCGATCTCTTCCGTCCAGAAACCATCGAGTTTTGGCAGATCGTATTTTGAAAGTTCGATGTTCGGGTAGCGTGAATAGAGCACATAACTGGCCACCACCTGCTCACCCACATAGGCCTTGTTCTTGGAAAGGGAAATGGTGACGAATAGGTTGGGGTCCCGGCCCTGCCCCTGCGCCACACCGGGGTCCGCTGGTGGTGCGGAGCCTTTGGCCACCTCTATGGTGATCGGTTCCGTGGTGATCACACCACCTCCAACCCGCACGCTGGCGGCACCAATGGTGTATTTGCCGGGGCGGGTGGCGGTGAGCATCCATGTGCGGGACACGGAACTGGTCATGCGCCCATTCACATAGTTGAAACTGCTGCTCTCAAATGGCCCCCGGTCTATCACCAATCCGCCTAGATCCGGTGCGTTGAAGCTTTCGCGGCTGTTCACCAGGGTGATCGTGAGTTTCACATGTTCCCCTACGGCAATGGAATTCCTGTCCACGGTGGCCGTGAAGGCGATCTCCTGCGCGAAGGTGTGCCAGGTACTGAGTAAAGGCAGGAGCAGGAAGAGGTATCTCAACATATTCATGCTACCAATCCTTTTCAATGGGTCTGCGGTTGGCCGGCCGCTGTTTTGCCCGCACTTTGTCCTGCACATCCTTTTCCTGCCGCTCCAGCGCATCCAACATTCTGCGGGCATCCTGTGGGGCTATGGATCGCGGGTGCTTTTCCTCCCTGCCTTGTCCCTGCTCGGATCGTTCCTGCTCATTTCCCTGCTCGGGCCGTGACTCCTGTTCATCCCCCTTGCCATCTCCCGTATCCTGCTGGGCATCCTCGTTCTGTTCCTGTTCCTTTTGCTTGTCTTGCTGCTGTTGTTCCTGCTGCTGCTGTTGCTGCTGCTGTTGTTCATCCTCCTTGATGAGTTCCTCGGCGAGCGCCAGAAGCCGGGGATCCCCGGGATGCTCACGCAAGGCCTTGTCCAGGGTGCGCAACGCGGTGAGTTTGTCCTTCTTGATGTACTCCTTGGAGGCCTGGTTGAAGTAGGCTTCGGGAGACAGCTCCTGCGCCCATACCGTGGGCGGCATCAGATGGCAAAGCAACAAGAGCATGTATATGATCATACGCATCATGTGGCTTCTGCGGCTTTTGTGACCACCTCCAACTTGTCCATGTATTCCTTTTCCTTCGCCAGCGATGGTTCCTTTTGGAGCCCCCCTTTCAGCAATTCCAATGCCTCCTTGAACCGATGTTGTTCAACAAGCTCATCCGCCTGCGCCATCAAAGCCTTGGCATGTTCACTCAACTCTTTCTGTTCATCCTTGTCGCCATCCTTCTCCTGCCGGTCCTTTTCCCGTGTTGCAAGAAGACGCTGGGAGAGGGCCATGTTATAACGCGTATCCTCATCCGTGGGTACGCGCAGCAGGGCCTGTTTGAACGCATCGATAGCCCGTACCAATGCCGAATCCGTGAGTGAGATCATTTGTGTGCGCTGCTGGCGCAGAGAATCCCGTTCCACGGCGAGTCTCACGCGGGAGGCGATATCCGTCTCGTCCGCCGAAAGTCCCGCGACCTTCTCTGCGAGCACCACACTCATGCTGTCCGCCCATCGCGCCTGCATCACCCGTTCCACACCCAGGTCATGGAAGGCCGCGGCCTGATGGATGGGGTCCTGGAAGACCTCCGTGGTGGCCCGGAGGCGTTCCACCGCCAGATCATGGTCCTTCGCACGGTACGCCGCCTTGCCTGAATTATGCAATACTCTCGCATCATGAAGTGCTTCTCCATAACGCTCAACGGCCACCATGAAACGGCCCTCGCGGTAGGAGGCGTTGCCATGCCGCAGGGCATCTTCGGCCGCACGTTCCCGCGCATCTCCGCAAGAGATCGCGAAGAGCGCTAGTGCTATGGCATATGCGTTCTTCATGTGGTCCAATTCATGGATGGTGCCGGCCTGCGTCGTTCACCGATGGACATGCTCACCAGGATCAGGAACAAGCCCAGGCCCAATGGATATTGGAACTGTGATCTATGTGCCGCGGTCCTCCAGGTGCCGGTATCAGCGGGATCCATGGCACGCAGCTCCTCCACCAATTCCTCCATGCCCGCACCGCGGTCGGTCGCGCGTACATAGGTGCCATTGCCGGCGGATGCGATGCGCAGCAGCATGCTTTCATCCAAACGGCTCACCACCGTATTGCCTTGCGCGTCCTTTCGGAAACCGGTGAGCTGGCCGCCTCTGCGTATGGGTAATGGACCACCTTGCGGCGTACCCATGCCAATGGTATGCACCACGATGCCATCTTCGGCCGCCGCACGCGCGGCACCTTCCGCATCATCCTCATGATCCTCTCCATCGGTGATAACAATGATGGCCCGGCTCCCCGGCTGCTCCAGATCGAAGCTGCGGTGTGCCAGATCGATGGCCGTACCGATCGCGGTCCCCTGGGTGGGAACGGCATCGGTGTTCACCGAATTGAGGAAGAGCCTTGCCGCGCTGCGATCGGTGGTGATGGGTAGTTGCACGAAGGCATCTCCGGCGAAGACCACCATGCCCAGACGATCTCCACGCAGTTGATCCAACAGGCGGGAGAGGGCGCGGCGGGCCGATTCCATCCTGTTCGGTTTCAAGTCCTCCGCGAGCATGCTGTTGCTCACATCGATCGCCACCATGATGTCCACACCCTGGGACCTTACCTCCTCCAGCCGGGTGCCGTACTGCGGATGTGCCAATGCGATGATCACGAAACCCAGACCATGGCGGAAGCATAGGAAACGGAGCACCATGCGCGTGGTGGAGACACCCGGTACGGCATGGAGCAATGTGTTGGTTGAAGCGAAACGGGCCAGCGCCCGATCACGCCACAATAAATGCAGAATGAAGATGATGCCGAGCACAGGACCCACCCAAAGCGCCTTGAGCAATTCCGGACGTTCGAAGCGGAAGGCTTGTGTGGCGCGGAACAGGAGGAACCAGAATGCGATGAAGGCTACGGCGGTGAACACCTCGGTGATCAGTACGACCACGCCGGCCATGGTGATCCGGTATGTGCCACGCCTCTTCATGATAGTGTGCGCAGCACCGAACGGTCCAATAGAAAACCGAAGAGGAGCATGCCTGCTCCGGCCAGCGCCAGCGGCAGATACTCCTCATGCCGTGCACTATGTTCCGTAACGGAAATGCGTGAGCGCTCCAACTGATCGATCTCCTGGTAGATCTCCCGCAACTTGCGTTCATTGGTGGCACGGAAATACTTGCCGCCGGTGATCTCCGCGATCTCCTTGAGCTTCTCTTCGTCGATCTCCACATCAGCATATTCGAAACGCAATTGGCCGTTCGGATATCTTCCCACAGGTGAGAGCGCCTTGCCGGTGGTACCAACGCCGATGCAATACACCCGCATGTTCAATTGCTCGGCTATGTAAGCCGCATCGATCGGTTGAATGGCGCCGGCATTGTTCACCCCATCGGTGAGCAGGATGATCACTTTGCTCCGGGCCTCACTCTCGCGCAGGCGGTTCACGGCCGTGGCCAGTCCAAGGCCGATCGCGGTGCCGCCTTCGATAAGGCCGCTGCGTGTGTTGAGGAAGAGATCCTTCAGTACGCGATGGTCCGTGGTGAGCGGGCACTGGGTGAATGCCTCCCCCTCGTACACCACCAGACCGATGCGGTCGTTCGGGCGGCCGTCGATGAAATCCACACCCACCTTTTTACTTGCTTCAAGGCGATCGGGCTTCAAGTCCCTTGCAAGCATGCTGGTGGAGACGTCCAGGGAGATGACGATGTCGATCCCTTCACGTTGGACATCCTGCCAGCTGTCCTTGCTTTGTGGACGCGCCATGGCAAGGGTGAGCAATGAGGCGCCGAAGATGAAAGAGGACCATGGCAACGGACGCAGCAAGGCCAGCGGATCGAGCGGGCCATTGATCAGGGCAGATAGGGTGGGCAGGCGTACCGCTCCCTTGTCATCGCTGTGGCGCAGCTTCAGCAAAGCGAGGATCCAGATCGGTAGCAATATCCAGAGCATCCAGGGGTGCGCCAGTTCATGGCGGCGCACAAGCAGGTACCAGGCGATCACCACACCGCCAGCGGCCAGTATGGTCCAGAACAGGGTAATATTTCCATCGCGTTCACGCATGGGCCATGGCTGGTGCGGGTGCCGTCTCCTTCACAAAGACAATGGCGTTGGCCATCATCATTTCATTTTCGGCAGGCGAGGGGGTGGCCTTGGCGAATTTCACCATATCCGATAGTTCCAACATGTTGCGCAGCATCAGGCGGTGATCGGCGGATATCGGTGCCACGCGCATTTCCTGCATCAGTTCATCAGTGGTCCTTTCCAACGCGGGAACGTTGTACCGTTCCTCTATGTATCCGCGCAATAGATCGGTGAGGCGCGAGTGGTAGAGTTTGTGCTCGCCATTCTGCCAGAGCCTTTCCTCCTGCAGCGCATGCAATCGCTGCAGCACGCGTTCGTGCAGCGGCTGCTGGGGTTCGGTGCTGTTCTCCTGGACCACAGGGCGGGGACGGCGCCGCCAGTAGGCCACCAGCCACCATAGCAGCAGCGCGGCCACCAACGGCAGCAGGATCCAATGCCAATGCCTTCGTACCCAAGAAGCAAGGCTGAAGGGTACTTCATGGATGTCCTTTATGTCACGCAACTCCGGCACTTCGCCCAGATCCACGCCACGCACTTCAAGCAGGAGCGGCCTTGTTTCGGCTCCAACCTGGCCTATGGTGAATAGATATGGCGGTATGGCCCAGAATCCGGTATCGAAGGAAGTGATGCGTATCCGTTGGACAAGCTGAATGATATCCGCACCGCCCGGCATGCTCGTCCGCACCGTATCCCATTCGGAGACCTGTACCACATGCACATGGCGCTGAAGTGTATCCGCAATGCGTGGTGGTATGATCGGCGTGCCCGGCTCGATCCCCTGCAGATCCACGGTAAGCAGGAGGTCGGTCTGTTCGCCGATCCGGATCACGGTGGTATCCAGCACAGCCGTTGGAACCTGTCCCGGTGATGGGAAAGGCAGCAACAGGCCTATGCAAAGGATCCACCTCATCTGCCTTGATCCCTTTGTTTGAACAGGTTCATCAATGGCTTGATGTAGCCTTCCTGCGTGCTGATCACGGCATGGTCCACACCGGAGCGCCGAAGCATCTCCCGGGTGCGATGCTGGTGTTTCAATGCCGCGGCACGATAGGCGTTCCGCACTGCACGGCTGCCGGTATCCACCCAGCGTACAAGCCCCGATTCAGGATCGCGGAATTGCACGAGTCCAACATTCGGCAGCTCGGTCTCCCGCGGATCGGTAGTGCGCAACACCACCAGATCATGGCGGCGGTTGGCGATCTTCAGCACGTGCTCGTATCCATCATCCATCATATCGCTGATGAGGAACGCGATGCAGCGTTTCTTGATCACATTGTTCATGTATCGAAGGGCTTCCGTGATGTCGGTGCCCTTGCCCGAAGCGCGGAATTCCAGCAGCTCCCGCACCAGCCGCAGTATGTGGCTTCTTCCTTTTTTCGGTGGAATGAACTTTTCCACCCGATCGGAAAAGAGAATGAGGCCCACCTTGTCGTTGTTCTTGATCGCCGAGAAGGCGATGGTGGCACACACCTCGGTGATCAGTTCCCGTTTCAGCTGGCTGGCTGTGCCAAAATCTTCCGAGGCACTCACATCCGCCACGAGCATCGCGGTGAGTTCGCGTTCTTCTTCAAATACTTTCACGAAAGGATGGCCGAAACGTGCGGTCACATTCCAATCGATCGTGCGCACCTCATCGCCCGGTACATAATCACGCACTTCGCTGAAGGTCAAGCCTCGCCCCTTGAACGCGCTGTGGTACTCGCCTGAGAAGATATGATCGCTAAGGCCACGCGTCTTCAGCTCGATGGTCCGCACCTTCTTCAGCAGCTCCTTGGTATGTTGAACGGAGTTCATGCGTGGCATACTGTGGCGTTGCCATGGTGAGGGATCAAGGCACTTCCACCGTGTTCAGCACACGGCCAATGATCTCATTCACGGTGATGTTCTCCGCTTCCGCCTCATAGGTGAGTCCGATCCGGTGGCGCAGCACATCCGGGCATACCGCACGCACATCCTCCGGCACCACATAGCCACGGCGCTTGGTGAAAGCATAGGCCTTCGCTGCAAGGGCCATGTTGATGCTTGCCCGGGGACTGCCGCCAAAGCCGATCAGCGAGGTGAGATCGGTGAGTTTGTATTGTTCTGGTTTACGCGTGGCATAAACAATGTCCACGATGTACTGCTCGATCTTTTCATCCATATACACCTCACGCACCAGTTGCCTTGCCTGCAGTATCTCGTGCCCGCTCACCACATGTTGAGGCTCGGGCATGCCACCGGGGCGTACATTCTGGCGTATGATCAGCTTCTCCTCCTCCTTGCGGGGATAATCCAGCACCACCTTCAACATGAAGCGATCGGTCTGGGCTTCCGGAAGGGGATAGGTGCCTTCCTGCTCAATGGGGTTCATGGTGGCCAGTACCAGGAAGGGTTCCGGAAGCGGATACGTTCTGGCGCCGAGGGTGATCTGCCTTTCCTGCATGGCCTCCAGCAATGCGCTCTGCACTTTGGCCGGTGCGCGGTTGATCTCATCGGCCAGTACGAAATTGCTGAAGATCGGACCCTGTTTCACAGTGAATTCTTCGTTCCGCTGGCTGTAGATCATGGTGCCGATAAGGTCGGCGGGCAGCAGGTCCGGAGTGAATTGGATGCGGCTGAAATCCACACTCACCGTGCGGGCGAGAGCTTTTATGGCCATGGTCTTGGCCAGCCCAGGAACACCTTCCAGCAGGATGTGGCCATCGGCTAGCAGCGCCACCAGCAGCTTTTGCACCATGTCCTTCTGCCCAACGATCACTTTCTCCATCTCGTGATCGATGAGATCCACGAATCCACTGGCTTGCTGGATCCGTTCATTCAACACGCGAATGCTCTCGGATGTCACCGCCTTTTGGCTGTCTGTTAGGGGTTGCTCCATGCTGCCGTGTTTTGTCCGCTTGAATGCAAAATTCTAAGGGTCCCCAAGTTACTGCCCCCGGTGCGCCGTTAAGGTTTGTTAAGATCAAGGCCGCGTGGATCCTGTGCTCCGGCCATTTCCAGTTTCTTTTTCTTGAATGATCATAAGCCGGGCGCGGTATTGCCACTTTTATCATGGTTCCCGTATACCTTCGGCTCCATGGATACCACCACCGATACCC
>JAEZCB010000119.1 GCA_023412755.1 Bacteroidota bacterium | reverse complement strand
TCGCTCACGTGCCATTTCCACTTCAGACCATCTTGTTGGATCGCCTTCTTCCACGCTTCACGATTGCGGTCCAGGCTTACACTGAACACTTCGAAACCCTTACCTTCTTTGAACTTGGCTTTGCCATACTTCTCGTAAGCGGCCACCACGTTCGGGTTTTCCTTACGGCAAGGACCGCACCAGCTGGCCCAGAAGTCTATAAGCACGTATTTGCCTTTCAGATCCGAAAGTTTGAGCACTTTGCTGCTATCGGGATCCATGAATGCCAATTCGGGTGCGCGATCACCGATGTTCGTGCCGATGGCCGCCTTGTCACCCGTTCTATCCTGGCCCATGCGCGAACTGAAGCCATAAATAGCCAGCAGGACTATGGAAGCAATGGTGATCAAACGTGTCTTTGACATGATATTCGCTAGTGTCATGTTGCAAAAATAGGTGGTGTGTGTTCAACCGCCAGCCAAATAACGTGCCGCGGCTCGGTTCCCTTGCATGTGATCTTCAGGCGATCCGCTCGATCCGCGCTCCCAATGCTTTAAGCCGGGTATCGATATGCTGGTACCCGCGATCGATCTGTTCGATGTTGTGGATCGTGCTGGTGCCTTCGGCGCTGAGGGCGGCGATAAGCAAGGAAACGCCCGCGCGAATGTCCGGACTGGTCATGGTGACAGCGCGCAAAGGTTGCTGGAAGTCATGGCCGATGACCGTGGCGCGGTGCGGATCACAGAGTATGATCTGGGCGCCCATGTCGATCAGCTTGTCCACTAAGAACAGACGGCTCTCGAACATCTTCTGGTGGATGAGCACGCTTCCCCGGGCCTGGGTGGCCACCACCAGCATGATGCTCAGCAGGTCGGGCGTGAAACCCGGCCAGGGATGATCTCTGATGGTCATGATGCTGCCATCGATAAAGGTCTTGATCTTATAATGATCGTGCTCGGGCACAAGGATGTCATCGCCCTGGCGGATCACGGTGATCCCCAGTTTACGGAACACATCCGGAATACAGCCGAGGTGGTCATAACCGGTATCCTTGATCAGGATCTCGCTGCGTGTCATGGCCGCCAGACCGATAAAGCTGCCGATCTCGATCATATCCGGCAACATCCGGTGTTCGGTGCCGCCCAGCTCCTTCACACCATCGATGGTGAGCAGGTTGCTGCCTATGCCGCTGATCTTCGCACCCATGCGATTGAGCATGTTGCAGAGCTGCTGTAAGTAAGGTTCGCAAGCCGCATTGTAGATGGTGGTGCGCCCTTCGGCGAGCACTGCGGCCATAACGATGTTGGCGGTGCCGGTGACACTGGGCTCATCCAGAAGCATGTAGGTCCCCTTGAGCTTCTTGGCTTCCACCCGGTAGAAGGCCTCTTTGGGATCGTAATGGAATTCAGCACCAAGGTTTTGAAAGCCGATGAAGTGTGTATCCAACCTGCGCCTACCGATCTTGTCACCCCCGGGTGTAGGGATGTAGCCGCGGCCGTAGCGGGCCAGCAGCGGTCCCACCACCATCACGCTGCCGCGCAGGCCACCGCCCATCTGTTTGAATTCGGGCTTCATGAAGAACTCGATGTCGATGTCCTTCGCGGTGAAGCGGTAGTCGCTCTCATTCAGCTTTTCCACCTGCACGCCCATATGCTTCAGCAGATCGATCAGCTTGTTCACATCCACGATGTCAGGGACGTTCTTGATCGTGACGGGTTCCGGGGTGAGGAGCACCGCACAAAGGATCTGCAAAGCCTCGTTCTTTGCGCCTTGTGGTGTTAGGGTTCCTTTCAATTTTCGGCCGCCCTGTATGCGGAAGCTTCCCATCTTTTTCGTCGCTTTGGTGGCGTCTGCGGTCTTGGTCACGGTGCCTGGGTCGTTCTTCCCTGCTGAACGAAGATCGGAGGTCGGTGTTTTATCAAATGCCATGGCGGGATCGAATTGCATCAAAGCAAATCGTTCCTGCAACGTGAACGAAGTGCCCTACGGCCGGAGTATGAACCGGGGAGTGTGAGTGGCGGGTGCGAGTCTCGAGTACGAGTGAATGCCTTGGGCAGCTTGGTGCGTAGCGAGTGAAGGCTTGGATCTAGCTTCAAAGACACGCACTCACGACTCGCACTCGCGACTCCCTCTAGTACCGTTTCTTGCGATTGCGATGGCGTTTCTTGCCACCTCCGCCCTGGCGCTTGCGGGGATCCACCTCATTGCGGGGGCCGCTTTGCTGTGCCTTCAATAGCTCATTCGTGCTGGCCAACTGGGCCTCTTGCTTCAACTTCAGTTTGCCCTTGCTCAACTCGGCCAGGTCCTTCAAGATCACCCCATCGGGCACAGTATCGCGGTTCCAGGTAAGGAACTGCTTCTTCATCAGGTTGGCGATCAGGTGCGCGTAGGCATCCCGTTTCTCGCCTTCCTCCATGGCCGCACACTGGTCGATCATGCGCTCCACCAACTTGCCGTAGTGGCCGAACTTGATCTTGGTCTTGGGGTATGGTACCGGCTTGGGCTTGCTCTCCAGCTCTTCCGCAGTGGGTGGGGGGAAGGGTGCATCCACATCGAGCTTGAAATCGCTCATGATGTAGAGGTGGTCCCAGAGCATGTGGTCGCCATTCTCGCTGTTGCGCAGCTGCGGATTCAATCTGCCGATCACCTGGATGATGGCCTTTGCGGTACGGGTGCGTTGTTCGCGGTCCTCGACCTCCATGCAATGCTCCACCATGCGTTGCACATGGCGGCCGTACTCGGGAATGATCAGGCGCGGACGTTGGGTGTTGTAGTCGAACGCGAAGCTCTTGGGAGCGGAAGGTGTCATCGGAAAAGGATCAGGACCGGCCGCGGCCACATGTTGAGCGAAAGGCCGGGCCGGGCGCTATGGGTTCAAATGTAAGGGATCGGTGATAGGTTGGTATGACGGCTCAATTTCCGAACTGGTCGACCCACAGGGTCGAAACTACAGGTTCCAACATCCATCT
This sequence comes from Bacteroidota bacterium, assembly GCA_023412755.1. Lineage (GTDB taxonomy): Bacteria > Bacteroidota > Bacteroidia > Flavobacteriales_F > PHOS-HE28 > PHOS-HE28. The sequence continues at coordinate 186 of JAEZCB010000119.1, read as the reverse complement.
ACCCCTCCACCACGGTCAACTTCGCGAACCGCAACAGCAATTGCTTCTGACCAGCACTGGGGAAGAACACAGTTGCTTTCAGGTCCGGTGCCTTGCCTTCGATCTTCAGCACCTTGCCCTTGCCGAAACGCTCGTGTGCCACGGTCATGCCTTCGGCAAGCTCTGGCGTTTCGCTACCCAGGGAAC
>JAEZCB010000113.1 GCA_023412755.1 Bacteroidota bacterium | reverse complement strand
GCCTGGCCTGGCTTATAGATGAAGCCGTTCTGGGCATTGGGATCATTGATCTTGTACGCATACTCGGTATACACATTCCATTTCGGAGTAATGTAATTGACCCTCACCGCCATTGCTCCAACGTTCTCCGGCAACACCAGAAGTGGATCCCGATCCTCCTGGTACTTGCTCACGAAGCTGCCCCCGATGATCAGATCACCAATGGCCGTCCATGCGCTATCCAGCAGTTCCCTCAAATGGATCTCGCCATCGAGCCCCCGCACAATACCTGTTCCCTTGGTGAAACCATTGTCGAAGGCCAGCCGCTGTCTGCCCATCATCCCTTTCAAATACACGCCACGGTATGGCCGGTACCGCAATCGGAACCCATCCATGGCATTGTCCACACCCAGATAGCGTTCCTCATAGCTGCGGAAGATCAGGCCCTGCCCGAATTGCTCGAAGAAGTTGCCCACCGTCACTTCCAATTCATTGGAAGTGAATTTCGCGTATCGGTACCCTACGCCGGACCCACGATAGGGAAGTCCGGCAGGATAGCCTACCAACGGTGGTTCATAGCTTTCGAAGCGGCCACCAGCCTCAAAATTCTTGTAAGTGTAGATCAGGTTGGCCCAGGCGTTCACCCCCAACTTCTGTGGTGGTACCACCGCGCCAATGGCATCATCATCATTGTAATACTGTGCATCGCTGCTGAAGTTGCCGTGGATCTGGCCGGCATCCTGGCCGAAGTTGGCCAGCGGCATCAGCATGAAGAGAAGCAGAAGCCCAAAAAGGCAACAGAGAAACCGTGTCATTGGCGAGCCCGTCGCAGGGGTCTCGAAAGATCGCGTTCTTTTTTAGAACTATGGTAACGGTCACACCGGAGGGCGGTCACATGCCCGCTACTTCGAGCACCTTCTTGAACAACTCGTTCTCATCTCCTGGCTCGTAGTTGTTGTGTTGCCAGACGATCTCCCCGTTGCCATTCACCAGAAAGGTGTGCGGTATGTTGTTGACATTGAGGGCACGCTTCAAGTCGCCATTGGGATCCAGATAGACCTCATAATCCCAATCCTGGCCGTTCACGTACGGTGCTACACGGCCCATGCTGCGGGCATCATCAATGGAAATGGCGATGAGCTTCACGCCGGTCTTCGCCTGCCAATCATCATATAGATCAGCTATGGCGGTTAGCTCCCGCTTGCATGGTGCGCACCATGTAGCCCAGAAGTTGATGATCATGGGCTTGCCATCGTTGCTGAAGTTCTTGGTGTCGTAATGCTTGCCGTCCAATCCTTTCACGGTGGTGCTCGGCAGCCGTGAGCCGGTCTGTGCGGATGCGAGTGTGGTGAAGAACAGGAGCAATGCGAACGGTGCGAGGAGCTTCATGTGTCTTATGGGTGGTGTGAAAAGTAGATGGTCAGCGACCGGGAGCAAAGTTCGCTCCAGATCGCTGACCATCCACTCGATCCAGTTCTATCGGGCTATGGTGAATCGCTTCACGGCCACCATGCCTTCAGCCTGTACATTCAACAGGTAGCTTCCATTGGCAAGGGCACCCAGGTCCAGAGTCGTACGCTGTTCGCCGCTCGCGAAAGACCGGCTCTCTTCATGGACCAAAGCTCCAAGCATATCCACAACTGCGATACGCACATTTCCAGCGTTGGCCATCTCCATTCCGATGGAAAGCAAGCCATTGGTTGGGTTCGGGTAAATGCTGAGTGCATTCGCCAGAAGATCATCCTCGATACCGCTGATCGTACCGGTCACAAAACTGCGGTCCTCCGCAGCGCCAAACTGGCCACCTTCACTGATCACCACCCCTCCACTGCGGAGCTTGTAATAGCCCTGCCCCCAGGAGCAGCAGATGCCATCTCCATATTGGTCGTAGATCTCGAAGCGATAGCACTGGGAGGGATCGAGCTCGAACCAATAGTTGTATACAGTGTTGTTACCGTAGTTACCGGGAGGGTCCTGTGCAACCACCTGCCCCATGCTATTGAACAATTTCCAGGTGGTTTCCGATCCATAATTATCCGTGCGCAGTTCCAGGTGAATGGTGGTGGTTTGTGCGTCATCAGCGGGCCGGAATCCAAGATCTTCGGAATCACCGATGGGATGATCATCGGCCTGCCCATTTGGAAGTGTCACCTCTGCGGTAAGTGTCTGTTCTCCGGATAAGTTCACTTGGTCGAACTCCACTTCGGTGCTGTTCCAAGGGGCCAGGTTCCCTGTCCAATTCACTGTCTGCAATACAGTATTACCATCCTTGAATTCCACTACAGCACTTGTAAGGTTGCTGGAGCCCATGTTGTAGATGGTGGCAGATGGAGCGTCCCCAGGGCACAGTTGGACATCCGCCTTATGCAATACGGTCGCGTCATTCACACCATTATTGAATGGGGCCGGGCAGGCGCTGCGCCAGCTGTTGAAAAAGGAGGTCCAAGTGCTTTGGCGGTTGATCTCCACACCGGCACTTGATCCAGGGCAGTGCATGAACAGGGTGGGGAAGGCATCGAAATTATAGTTGCCTGCTACACTCAACCCCTGGCCATTGGGGCCAATGACAGGGTAATTGGTGCCTTCAAGCCAGTTGCCTTGGGTGCCACTGCCGATACCATTCAGCAAATTCAAATTGCTGGGAGGATTGCTGGAGGCATCTATGAATAGGATCACCAGGTCTCCGGTGCCATCGGGGCCGAATTCATGGTATAATGTTTCCATAATGCCGCTTTTGTGCCATGCCCAGCAGGGTCCGCACCAATGGGCACTAAGGTCGACCAGTACGGTCTTTCCCTGGTCCAGATAACTCTGGATATCATGGCTTTGACCATTCACATCTGTGGCTGACCAGCTTTGGTTCTGGCCCATGGTGGCGCTGCCACCAAGAAGCGCGAGAGAAACGAGTAGAAGTCCAGATCGCATTTGTGCAGGATTTGTTGTGAAGCTAGGGGTAAGGAAGGCGAACTTCCATTAACAAGCCGAACATACAGGGTTCAGGGCGAACAAAGGTGACCAAAAACACCGAAACTTGGGATCCTGAGTAGCTCTAAGGCGTAGCTATTTTGACCATTCGGCATGATCTCTGCTACATTTGGCAACGGTACATCAGCTATAAGGCGGTGGACCAGAACGATATGGGAAGACGATACGCACTTCTGGCCTTGGTCCTCATTCTTGTTTCAGCCCTTCATGCACAGGGATTGGTATTGCTTACCAACGACCAGGGCCAAGTGGTGAACGGATCGGTGATCCACAAGCCACTTACCCCAGGGTATGACACGGATACGGTAAAACTGAATGCTGTCCTGGCCGGGGCAATGCCCCGATCGGTCAATGTGCGCAGATATGAGGTCTGGCCGATCGAAGGTTCCAAGAATTTCTTCTGCTGGGGTGTCTGCTACCTTCCAGTAACTTCTGGAGTGAATACCACGTGGGATTCACAGCACTGGGTGGATATGACCCCGGGCAGCGTGTACAACAACTTTTCCGCCTACTACATGCCAGAAGGCCAGGTAGGCACTACCCGATTCCGCTACGTATGGTATGATATGGATGATCCCAATGGTGCTGACAGCAGTTGGGTGGAGATCGATTTTGGTGGATCCGTTGGTATCGCCGAACAATTGGACCGACAGGCGACCATGGAAACCTGGCCCAATCCCAATAGTGGATCAGACATCAGCATCTTCCATTCACTTGGCAAGATCACAGGCAATACGCACCTGGTGATATACAATGTACTGGGTGAGCAGGTGAGCAGCATGCGATTGCGCAACGCAGAGGGGTTGACAACCCTTCCGGCCAGCAGCCTTACTACAGGCGTTTACTTCGCGAACCTTGAACAGGACGGCCGCATCCTTGCCACCAGAAAATTGGTGGTCACCCGATAAGCTTACGCCGATCGTTCGGTCGTGATCAGTTGTTCGGCCAGCATGGGTACGCCCTCGCTGGCCGTACTTTTTATATGCTTCACACCCGTCTTGTCCACCCTGAGGGACGGATCCGGGTCTACCACATATACATCACATGACGGATCCGTATAGTGGATCAAACCTGCCGCCGGATATACGTTCAACGAGGTGCCGATGATCAAGAGCACATCCGCCTGCATTACCAGGTCCATCGCCACGGGCATCATGGGGACTTCCTCGCCGAACCATACGATGTGGGGCCGCAATTGGGATCCTTTTGGACAAAGGCTCCCGCTCTTCAGGCACGCTTCACGCCAGGGAATGATAAGTTCCGGGTCCACTGTGCTGCGAGCCTTGAGTATTTCCCCATGCAGGTGCAGCACGTGTTGGCTCCCTGCCCGTTCATGCAGGTCATCGATGTTCTGTGTCACCACGTCCACATGGAAGAACTCTTGCAGTTTTACAAGAGCGAAATGGGCCGGATTGGGTGCCGCAGCGAGAACTTGCTGGCGGCGCAGGTCATAGAAATGGAGCACTTTCCGGTGGTCTCTGGCCCAGGCCTGCGGGGTGGCCACTTCTTCCAGCGGATACTCTTCCCATAGGCCGTCGGCATCCCGGAACGTGCGCAATCCGCTTTCCGCGCTCACGCCCGCGCCGGTAAGGGCAACAAGCCTTTTCCTACGCATGCCGAAAGTTAATGGCGGTGTTCATTTTTCAGTACCTGTTCCATGATCGGCATCATTCTCTTATTTTCGGCCCCTTCTATTCCAGCGTATCACCGAACCCCAGGCCCATCGCCAGACTTCTACCCTGAGTTTATTACTTACCACCAAGGGACAGGATGATCGAAAGCCTGAACGGTGAACTTTTGGACAAAGGGACAGATCACGTGGTGTTGGAATGCCACGGGGTAGGCTACCGGGTACACGTGCCGCACCGCACCATCGCATCGTTGGATACGAAGGGCCGTTGCCGGCTGCACATCCATTATTCGGTTTCGGTGGATGTACGGTCAGGATCCAGCGAGCACCGCCTATTCGGATTTCTAAACGCTGACGAAAGACTTTTGTTCAGACAATTGATCGAAGTGCAGGGGGTAAGTGCCACCCTGGCCATGAGCATCCTGGGCGAGCGGACCCCACAGGATGTGCATACCGCCATACTCACAGGTAATGAAGCCATGCTGAAGGGGATCAAAGGGATAGGCCCCAAGCTGGCTCAGCGCATCATTACTGAGCTGCAGGGCAAGCTGGCCGCATTCGCCCTGCCTTCTCCTGTGGCCGCGTCGATCCCGGGCAATACGGTCACCTCAGAGGCGTTATCGGCACTGGTCTCCCTAGGGCTGGATCGCGCAAAGGCAGAGCGCGCACTCCGGTCCGTCCTGCAAGAGAAGACCACGGAACCGCCCCCCCTGGAAGAGTTGATACGGCTCTCATTGAAGAATCTCTGAGCTCGAAACACCTGATGTTCCCGGGAAGGTCCCCCATTGTTTTCGCTACAGGTAAGATCGCCAGGATCGGGTTGCCCTTGTTGCTGCTTGTCACTCTGGCCTCCTACGCGGATACTCCCCGGCGGGTTCCGGCCTTTTCAGACAATGGATCCGTACTTCCTGTGGATTCACCGGAGGTTGAATTGATCTGGCCGATCACCGATCCCGTGGCACCAGGCGGGAGTACTGGCGGAGGGCTAAACCTGAATGATCCGGACAATATCCAGAATGATGTGATATACGATCCGGAAACGGGCCAGTATATCATGCAAAGCACAGTGGGCGGCTCCTTCGATTACCGGCCTCCCATGAGCATGTCCCTGGAGGAGTACCTCAACTACGACATGGAGCAGTCCATGCAAACCTATTGGACCGAGCGGGTAGAGGAGGATAGCAAGAGTGCGGAAAGCCGCTTGATCCCTGAGTTGAAGGTGGGTGGCGAGGTCTTCGATCGGATCTTCGGTGGTAACACGATCGATATAAGACCACGTGGATCGGCCGAGGTGATCTTCGGGGTCAACATCAGCAAGACCGAGAACCCGCGGATCCCCATCAACCAGCGGCGTATCACCACCTTCAACTTCGATCAGCGGATACAGATGAACCTGGTGGGTAACATCGGGGAAAAGCTGAAGATCAACACCAATTACAACACCCAGGCCACCTTCGATTTCGAGAACCAGGTGAAACTGGATTATACCGGTTATGAGGATGAGATCATCCAAAAGATCGAGGCCGGTAACGTGAGTCTTCCATTGCAGGGTACGCTGATCCAGGGCAGCCAAAGTCTATTTGGCTTGAAGACGGAGCTGCGTTTCGGCCGCCTTACCGCCACCGCGATCTTCAGCCAGGAGAAGGGACAGCGGCGTAATGTGGCCACCGAAGGCGGGGCGCAGACCACCAACTTCGATATCAAAGCGGATGAGTATGAGGCCAACAAACACTACTTCCTCAGCCACTACTTCCGCGACAATTACGAGAACGCACTCCGTACGCTGCCCACGGTGAACAGTGGGATCCAGATCACACGCGTGGAAGTATGGGTCACCAATACCCGGCAGGATTTCCAGCAGAACAGGAACATCGTGGCATTCACCGACCTGGGTGAGAACGCCGATGCCGCGGCCATCGCTGCGAACAAGGTGAGTGGGGATCTACCGCCCAACCTCCTGGTGGACGCGCCAGGTGTAGAGGCGAGCAACAATGCCAACTCGCTCTATTCCATCGTAAGCAACAATGCGGGCATACGCGGATTCGTAAATGCCACCGGTGCCCTGCAGTCCACGGGTATGGTGGCGGCACGGCATTTCGAGAAATTGGAAAGCGCCCGTCTGCTTACACCGAACGAATTCTCCTTGAACGATCGCCTGGGCTTCATCACCCTCAACCAATCCTTGAACAACGATGAGGTCTTGGGCGTGGCATACCAATACACCTATCAAGGACAGACCTTCCAGGTGGGGGAATTCTCCACCGATGGCATTAGCCCTCCGGACGCGTTGATCCTGCGTCTGCTCCGTGCCACCATCACCGACCCCCGCTTGCCACTTTGGGACCTGATGATGAAGAACGTCTATTCCCTGGGTGCGTTCCAGGTGAATCCGGACAACTTCAGGCTGGATCTGGTGTACAACAACCCCACTACAGGGGTGGACATCAACTACATTCCGCGTGCACCGCTGGATCAGATCCCATTGCTGCAGGCGCTTGGGCTCGATAGACTGGATCCGAACAATGCGCCCAATCCGGATGGCTGGTTCGATTTTGTGGATAATGCTGCCACCATCGGGGGTACCATACAATCCCAGACGGGCCGCGTGTATTTTCCGGTCCTGGAACCCTTCGGCAGTTATCTGGACAGGCAATTGATCGGGCCTGATCCGAACAGTCCCATTCAACCCGAACAGATCCGCCGCACCATTGTATTCCAGCAACTCTATGATTCCACCAAAACGGCGGCCACCTTCATTCCGGAGTTGAACCGCTTCCGTCTGCGAGGCAGTTTCCGCAGCGCCAGCAGCGATGTGATCTCGTTGAACGCGGTGAACATACCGCAAGGATCGGTCTCGGTGACCGCCGGTGGGGTACAGTTGGTGGAGAATCAGGATTACACGGTGGATTACAATCTGGGCCGTGTACGCATACTCAATCAAGGCATTCTGGAGAGCGGAACGCCTGTGAATGTTTCGCTGGAGAGCAACTCCCTCTTCAGCATACAGACCAAGACCCTTGCAGGAGCCCGTTTCGATTACCGCGTGAACAAGGATCTGATGTTGGGTGCCACGGTGATGAATCTCTATGAGCGTCCGCTCACGCAAAAGGTGAATGCAGGTGATGAACCCATCGCGAACACCATTGTAGGATTGGACGGCAGTTGGCAGACCAAGTCGCAATGGCTTACGAACATGGTGGACAAGCTGCCATTCTATGCCACCAAGGCGGAATCGAACATCAGCGCTTCGGTGGAAGGTGCCTACCTCATTCCAGGGCACAGCCGGGCGATCGGCAATGCCGGTACCAGTTATATCGATGACTTCGAAGGCAGTGTGAGCACCATTGACCTGCGCACACAGAGTCTCTGGTTCCATGCGGCCACTCCACAGGGCATACCCTCACTTTTTCCTGAAGGAGACCTTGTGAACGATCTGCGCAATGGCTTCCGCCGTGCGCAACTCTCCTGGTATGTGATCGATCCATTGTTCTTCCGCAACAACAACCTCACACCATCACACATCGCCGGAGATGCGGCCATGCGAAGTGATCACCGCATGCGCGAGGTGTTGGAACAGGAAGTGTTCCCCAACAGACAGTTGGCGGCCGGCATGCCTGCCAATATCCCGGTGCTGGACCTTACCTATTACCCTCGCGAACGTGGTCCATACAACTACGAACCCTCCAGCGGCCGGTTGAACACCGACGGCACCTTCAACGATCCGGAGAACAACTGGGCCGGTATCACCAGGAGGATCACCACTACGGATTTCGAGGCCAGTAACATCGAAGTGATCCAGTTCTGGGTGATGGACCCCTTCTACAACGCGAGCAACAGCCAGGGCGATCCCGCCACCAACGTGAATTCGGTGAACAGCACCGGTGGACAGCTCTACATCGACCTTGGCAACATCAGCGAGGATATCCTGCGGGATGGCCGGAAATTCTTTGAGAATGGCCTGCCTAAGAACCAGACCGATCTGGCCCAGGAAACAGATGTCACGGCCTGGGGTCTGGTACCCACCACCCAAAGCGTGGTGAATGCGTTCGCCATTACGGAGAACAACAGCAATGCCATGCAGGACGTGGGGCTGGAAGGCCTGCCCAGCGATCCCGGAAATGCGTTCCAGGCAACAGGTTCACTCACGGAACAAAACTTCTTCTCCGAATACCTGGATCAGATCGGGCAGGTTGTCACCGATCCGCAGGCCATGGCCCGCATCATGAATGACCCTTCGAATGATGATTATCGTTTCTTCCGAGGTGCGCAGCAGGATGCGGAGCAACTGAACATACTGCAGCGTTACAAGTACTTCAATGGTCCGGAAGGTAACAGCGTTACCGATGAGGATTCTGGTGAAGGTTACCCCACACAGCAGACCACCCTGCCCAGCACGGAAGACATCAACCAGGACCAGAATCTGAGCGAGAGTGAAAGCTATTTCCATTACAGGATCGACCTGCGTCCGCAGGATATGGTGGTTGGCCGCGGATTCATCGCGGATAGGATCCTGGCCACGGCCAACACACCGGAGGGATCCAAGCAGGTGTATTGGTACCAGTTCAAAGTGCCAGTGCGCCAGCCTACTCGTGTGGTGAATGGCATCCAGGATTTCCGGAGCATCCGCTTCATGAGGATGTATATGCATGGCTGGCAGCAGGAGGTGACGCTGCGCTTCGCCAGGCTGGAATTCGTACGTGGCGAATGGCGCAAATACCTCTTCAGCATGGAGACCCCCGATGAAGGCATCGGTGGTGACCCGGATGCCACGCTTTTCGAAGTGGCGGCCGTGAACATAGAAGAGAACGGCAACCGCTACCCCATCAACTATGTGCTGCCGCCGGACATCAACCAGGAGATCGATGTGGCGAGCGCCAACCTGCGAAACCTGAACGAACAGGCCCTGCAGATGAAGGTGTGCAACCTGCGTGACGGTGATTCACGCGCTGCTTTCCGCAATGTGCAGTTCGACATCCGTAGTTACAAGAAGCTGCGCATGTACATCCATGCGGAAAGCTCCGACATCAATGTGCCGCTGGAGTTCGGTGATGCCACCGTCTTCATCCGCCTGGGCAACGACTTCGACCAGAACTACTACGAATACGAAATACCGCTTACCGCTTCGGAATTCTTCAACCGCGATCCATACAACGTATGGCCGGAGGCCAACAACATGGTGATCGAATTCGCCAAGTTGAACGATCTGAAGATCCAGCGCGATCAGACCGGTGCGGTGAAGACACAGCGGTACCAGGGAACCGATGGTGACCGGCGGATCTTTGTGAAGGGCAACCCGAACCTGAGCCGCATGAGTACGATCATGATCGGCATCCGCAACCCCGCACGACAAGGCCTGGAGGCCAATCCTTGGAAGGCCGATGATGGTCTACCGAAGTGCCTGGAGGTATGGGTGAATGAATTGCGCCTCACCGATTTCGACCAAAGCGGTGGGTGGGCCGCTCTGGCAAGGGTGAATGCGCAGTTGGCGGACCTTGGGAATGTGAGCATTGCCGGTAACTACAGCACACCATTCTGGGGAAGCATAGACAAACGCGTGAGCGAACGGCAGCGTGAGACCCGTTACGGCATCGATGTGGCCGCTAACCTGGAGATGGGGAAATTCCTGCCGGAAAGCAGTAACATCAAAGTGCCGCTGTTCATCGGCTATTCCGAGCAGGTGAGCAATCCGCAGTTCGATCCATTGAATCCGGACATCGAGTTCGATGATGCAACACGAACGTTGACTCGTGAAGAACGAAGAGAACGGTTGAAGCTATCCCGAACCTACACCCGCCGGCGAAGTATCAACCTTACCAATGTGCGCAAGGAGCGGTCCGCCGGCCAGGAAGAACAGTTCTATCAGGTGGAGAACTTCAACATCTCCTATGCCTACAGCGACCAGGAGTATTATGACATCAATACGGCGGTGGAGAATACGCGCACATACCGCGGTTCCATAGCCTATCTGCATAACCCTAAACCGAGACCTTTCGAACCCTTCGCGGGTGTGGGCCTGGTGAACAAGAGCAAGTGGTTGAAGCTGGTGAAGGATTTCAATGTGAACATGGGCTTCAAACAGATCAGCATGCGTACATCGGTGGATCGCATGTACCTGGAGCGGCTCATCCGCCCCAATCCGGATATAGAATCATTGCCGCAGCGACCCACCTACAACAAGAACTTCAACTGGAACAGCCAGTATGGTTTCCGGTATGACATAACGCGTGCATTGAAACTGGACTTCAATGCGAACAACCTGGCATTCATTGGTGAAACACCGGGCCGCGTGGATCCGAAGTACCGCGATGAATACCAGCTCTGGAAAGACAGCGTGCTATCGAGCGTTGGGAACTTTGGTGAAGTGACGCGGTACGATCACATTATCAATCTCACCTACACTCTTCCGCTGGATAAGTTCCCGCTTACGGACTGGATCACGGCCAACACATCCTACACCGCGGGATACCAATGGGACAGGGCGCCACTCACGCAGGATACTTTGGGGCATGTGATCCAGAATTCGCAGAACATCTCGGTGAACGGTCAATTCAACTTCGTGAACCTGTACAACAAATCGAAGTATTTGAAGAAGATTAACGACAAGGCCAAGACCAAGCCGACCAACAGGCCACAGAGCAACACGCCAAGGCCGGCCACACCGAAACCCAAGGAAGAACCCGAACCTGAGAAAGGCAAGATCCGCCCCTTGGAAGGACTCGCGCGCATACTTATGACCATCCGCACTGGCACCGTGACATACAGCCAGAACTCCGGCATGCTCCTGCCTGGGTACGACCGCAAAACGAATGTGCTGGGCATGGATGGTTTCGATGCGCCCGGCTTCGGCTTCATCGCCGGGCAACAGAACCATAACCTGAGCGGCGACCTTGTCCGGGACTTCGCCTCCACGGCAGCCGGCAACGACTGGCTGGTGCGTACGCCATCCATCTTCAACCCATATACGAACACACGCACCGAGACCATGAATGCACGGTTGAGCGTGGAGCCCTTCCGTGGCATGCGGGTGGAGTTCTCGGCCAATCGTACCATCGCGGAGAACCGTAGCTCATTCTTCCGCTGGAACGAAGATGCCCAGGCCTATGTGAATGACAGCCCCAGGGAGTTCGGAAACTTCAGCGTGAGCATGCTCAATTGGGCCACCGCCTTCTCCACGGACAATGAGAACTATGTGAACGATGTGTTCCAGCAGGTGCTGGCCAACCGGCCGGTGATCAGTGCGCGCCTTGCCCAGGGCAACGAACAATCCGTATATGATCCGGAGACCGGCTATTACACAGGCTACGGGCCCACGAATCAAGATGTGGTGATCCCCGCATTCCTTGCGGCCTACACCGGAAAGAATGCGGATAACGTGAGGCTTGATCCATTCAGCCTGATCCCCGCACCGAACTGGGATATGACCTACGATGGACTCACGAAATTCGAATTCTTCAGCAAGCGCTTCCGCACCTTCACTGTGAAGAACAGCTACCGCTCCAACTTCACGATCGCCAACTTCCAGACCAATCTGCTCTACATACCTGGAGCATACGAAGTGGATGCGGCGGGCAACTTCATTCCAGAGCGGCAGATCTCCGTGATCAGCGTGCAGGAAGTGATGCGCCCCTTACTGGGCTTCGATGCCACGCTTACCAACAGCATGCTGCTGAAAGTGGAATACAACAGGGATCGGAACCTCAGCCTCAGCCTTACCAATTACCAGGTGACCGAGATCCGCGGCAAGGAATACGTGGTGGGGACAGGGTATCGGTTCAAGAATGTGAATTTCCCATTCGCTATCGGTGGCAATACGCCCAAGAGCGACCTCAACCTGCGGGTGGACCTCAGCCTGCGGGACAATTTCACGGTTATCCGCAAGATGGAGGAGCAACAGAATCAGGTGACCGCTGGCCAGAACATTCTGTCCATCAAGACCAGCGCGGATTATGTGCTCAACCAGCGATTGAATGTCCGTGCGTTCTACGAGCGCGTCGTGAACACCCCGAAGATCACCACTTCGTTCCCGAGCGCGAACACGAACGCGGGCATCAGCCTGCGGTTCACGCTGGCCCAGTGATCAGCTTGGACGCGCTATATGCTTTCAATGGGTTAGGCGCTACTTTTGGCCTCCCTCCTCAAGGAGGTGATCAACCAACCAGCACATGAATATCCCGCAGGAGTTGCGCTATACAAAGGATCACGAATGGATCCGCATGGAAGGTGACGAGGCCGTAGTTGGCATCACCGATTTCGCACAAGGCGAACTCGGTGATATCGTCTTCATCGACATCAACTCCGAAGGTCAGGAGTTGGAAAAGGAGGCCGTTTTTGGCACCGTGGAAGCAGTGAAGACCGTAAGCGACCTGTTCATGCCCGTAAGCGGGACCATCGCGGAACTCAACAGCGCGCTTTCCGACGAACCGGCGGCGGTGAACACGGATCCCTATGGTAAGGGTTGGTTGGTAAGGATAACCTTGAAGGACAAGAGCGAGGTGGAGGGGTTGATGACCGCCGAACAGTACAGGGACCTGGTGGCAGCCTAGGGCGGCGTATGTTCCGCAGACCGGGTTTCGCGATAGCCTGGGCCATCCTGATCCTCATGGTGTGCCTCATGCCCGGGAGCGCCGTGCCGCGCTACGGTTTTCTTAGCGATCTGCCCCTGGACAAACTGGTACATGCTATCCTCTTTGGGGTCTTCTTCGTTCTCCTTGTGAAATGGGCGCGTGGACAGGCAGCACATCTGGATCTGCGCCAGCACGCCTTCCTCGCAGGCTTTGCCATTGCGGTGATCTATGGCGGGATCATCGAGCTGCTCCAGGAGACCATGGCTCTGGGCCGGGAAGGAGATCTCCCGGACCTGCTCGCGGATGTCGTGGGTGTGATCTTGGGAATGGCCTACCTGCGTTGGGGAGAGGCGAAGCTCATGCACCATCGTGAACGATGAGAGCGTTACTTTTGAACCTGCTGTACGCAGAAGTGTACTGCACAGGTAGAAAACCCTGAAACGATGGAACCGAAAAAATCACCGGAGGCCGATCTGGAAAAGAGAAAGACCAGCTTCATGCTTATTGGTCTGCTTACCGCATTGGCCTTGACCTTGGTGGCTTTCGAATGGACCGCCTTCGAGCGGGGACCTGGCGAGTTGGGCCAACTGGACATGGAATTCCTCGAGGAGGAGGTGATACCACCGAGCGCCACGCCACCTCCACCACCACCACCACCCCCGGCACCCACCACCGTGATCGAGATCGTGGAGGACGATGAAGAGATCGAGGAGGTGGAGCAGATCGATATGGAAGTGACCGAGACCACCGTTGTGGAGACCTTCGTTGCACCGGAAGAACCGGTGGAGGAAGAGCAGATCTTCACCATTGTGGAGGAGATGCCGTCCTTTCCAGGTGGCGAAGCGGAACTGTTCAAGTATCTTGGGAAGAACGTGAAGTACCCTACCATGGCCCAGGAATCCGGTATTTCCGGAGTTGTTTACGTGACCTTCGTGGTGGCCAAGGATGGCAAGATCAGCGATGTGCGGGTATTGCGTGGCATCGGTGGCGGTTGTGATGAAGAAGCCATCAGGGTGGTCAAGTCGATGCCTTCCTGGAAGCCGGGCAAGCAGCGCGGCAAACCGGTATCGGTGCAGTACAACCTTCCCATCCGTTTCACTCTGCGCTGAACAAGTGCATTGTCTTAGTGAAGCCCGGGATCATCCGGGCTTTCTTCTTTGATGCCGGTCCATCGGCCAGGACACACCCTGCTATCTTTGTCATTATGCCAGCGCTCATCAAGCCGAATGCGGCCATCCCCGATCCGCGGAGCACGCCCACGGTGGATCAGGTAGGGATCGAGGAAAGGGTGGCCCGTATCCAGTCCAGAAGCATCAAGAAAGACGCAAAGGTGCAGGGCATGAAGCTCGCCTTGAGCATGATCGATCTAACCACATTGGAAGGATCGGACACGGCCAATAAGGTGCGGCAGATGTGTTATAAAGCGGTGCACCTGCATGATGGTCTTGCGGATCTTCCAACGGTGGCGGCCGTGTGCGTATATCCTACGCTGGTGCGCGTGGTGAAGAAGGCTTTGGAGGGCACCAGCGTGAAAGTGGCCTCCGTTGCCACTGCCTTTCCCAGTGGCCAGGCTCCACGTGAGGTGAAGATCGCTGACACCCGCTTCGCCGTGGAGGAAGGGGCCGATGAAGTGGACATGGTCATATCCCGCGGACACTTCCATGCCGGGGATCTGGCTTTTGTGCATGATGAGATAGCCGCCGTGAAGGAAGCCTGCGGAAAAGCCCGGTTGAAGGTGATCCTGGAAACTGGTGAATTGGGCACCTATGACAAGGTGCGTCTGGCAAGTGATATCGCGATCGCCGCGGGTGCCGACTTCATCAAGACCAGCACCGGCAAGATCGATCCAGCTGCCACCATGGAGGTTACGCTGGTCATGCTCCACGCCATCCGCGACCATTTTTTTCGCACCGGACAAATGATCGGCATGAAGCCCGCTGGCGGCATTCGCAAGAGTAAGCAGGCCTTGCACTACCTTATGATGGTGAAGGAGGAATTGGGAGAGGAATGGCTGGATCCGTTTTGGTTCCGGTTCGGAGCCAGCGGCCTTGCCAATGACATCCTCATGCAATTGCAGAAGGAGCACGATGGGCGCTACCAGGGAGCGGACTACTTCTCCATCGATTGACCGGAAACCAAGGACCCGGCCGATCTCTCGATCGCCGGGTCCTGGCAAGGGGGAGGTCATTTGCTCCGGTACACCGTCAACCCCTCGTACCATTGCTCCTGTGCCCCAAAGAGAAGCGATCAAAGAAACATCTGGTACGTGAGTTTTCACGGGTTGGTTAAGTACTTTCTCATTGCGCATCCCCTATATTGGGGATGCGGTGGTCTCTTCTGTTGTTGCTCAAGCGGAGCCGGATGCACGAAGTATCTTTGAACACAATGGCAAAGGACCGTCGATCAGCCACCTGGGCACTCGCTCCCGCACCGGAGAGCAGGGATCATTTCAAACTGAATGAGCGGTACCGGCTCTTTATTGGAGGGCGCTGGGTGGAGCCCGCCACCGGCAAGTATTTCCAGACCATCGACCCCAGCACCGAGAAGCCGCTCGCCCAGATCGCCGAGGCAGGCAAGGCCGATGTGGATGCAGCGGTGAAGGCTGCACGAAAAGCCTACGATGGAGTGTGGTCACGAATGCCTGCCAAGGAGCGTGGCAAGTACATCTACCGCATCGCGCGCATGCTCCAGGAAAAGGCACGCCAGTTCTCCGTTGTGGAAAGCATGGATGGGGGCAAACCCATTCGCGAAAGCCGCGATGTGGACATTCCATTGGCCGCTGCCCACTTCTTCTATTACGCCGGCTGGGCGGACAAGTTGCAGTACGCGTTCCCCGGGAAGAACGCCAGCTCCATGGGCGTGGCGGGCCAGATCATCCCGTGGAATTTTCCGCTCCTTATGGCCGCCTGGAAGATCGCGCCGGCATTGGCCTGCGGCAACACCGTGGTGCTGAAACCGGCAGAGACCACGCCCCTCACTTCATTGTTGCTTGCCGAACTCATCCAGGAGGCCGATCTGCCGCCGGGCGTGGTCAACATCATCACCGGTGCGGGTGGCACTGGGGCCGCCCTGGTCGAGCATCCGGGCATCGATAAGGTCGCCTTCACAGGCAGCACCGGCGTGGGCAAGCTCATTCAGCGGAGCATCGCGGGCACCCACAAAAAGGCCACGCTGGAACTTGGCGGAAAGGCCGCCAACATCATCTTCGCCGATGCCACCATCGATCAGGCGGTGGAAGGCATCATCAACGGCATCTACTTCAACCAGGGCCACGTTTGTTGCGCGGGCAGCCGCCTCTTTGTGGAGGAAGGCGTGTACGACGAGGTGATCCGCAAGTTGAAACACCGCATGAAACGCTTGGTGGTGGGCGATCCTCTGGACAAGAATACCGATGTGGGCGCCATCAACAGCCGAGAGCAGCTCAACACCATCAACACCTACCTGAAGCACGGGGAAAAGGATGGCGCCGAAATGTTCCAGTCGCCATGCGATCTACCGAAGAAAGGCTTCTGGATCCGCCCTACGCTCTTCCTGAACGTTTCGCAAAGCTCGCGCATCGCCAAGGAGGAGATCTTCGGGCCGGTGCTCGCTGTGCAGACCTTCCGCACCGTGGATGAAGTGGTGCTAAAGGCCAACAACACGCCCTATGGGCTAAGCGCCGGCGTATGGACCGACAAGGGTAGCAAGATCTTTAATTTGACCAGCCGGATGCGTGCGGGTGTGGTGTGGGCCAACACGTACAACAAATTCGATCCCACGTCTCCGTTCGGTGGCTACAAGGAAAGCGGGTACGGTAGGGAAGGTGGGGTACATGGTCTGGGGGCGTATTTGAATTTAAATTAGACCGATCTTCGTTTTTGTGTGGCTTCTTCTGGTCGATGGCAATTTTGATGGATCTCCATCACGATCAAAGAACTGATGGAGCGTCTGAAGCAGGATCCCTAGTAACCAATTCCTTCTGTTTCGAAGATGGACCCGAACACCCGCATCTTCCGTATGTCCTTCGCAAGCGTTTACCCGCACTACGTCGCCAAAGCGGAGAAAAAAGGCCGCACCAAGGCCGAGGTGGATCAGATCATCCATTGGCTAACAGGATATGATGCGAAAGCACTGCAGAGGATCATTGATGAAAAGGTGGACTTCCAGACCTTTTTCGCCAAGGCTCCGGAAATGAACCCGAATGTTTCCAAGATCACCGGGGTGATATGCGGCTATCGTGTGGAGCAGATCGAGGATCCGCTCATGCAGCAGATCCGTTATTTGGACAAGTTGGTGGATGAACTGGCCAAGGGCAAGGCCATGGAGAAGATCTTGCGGAGGTGAAGTGCCTGTCCTTAGCTTTGGAGTAGTGATGAGCACCACGAGCAAGAAACGGGTAGTCAATGAGCGGCTGAACGGCAATGGAGCGGCCAAAGCGGATCCAAAGCAGGAAAGGCTTCCCGTGTTGAAGACGTACAAGATCTACATCGGCGGCAAGTTCCCCCGTACCGAGAGTGGCCGTTATTACCAGCCCTTGTCACCGCAGGGAAGACCTCTTGCGAACGTGGGCCGCAGCAGCCGCAAGGACATTCGGGACGCGGTGGGTGCGGCCAGGACCGCATTCGGAGGTTGGGCCGGGCGCAGCGCTTTCAACCGTGGCCAGATCCTCTACCGCATCGCTGAGATGCTGGAGGGCCGCAGTGCACAGTTCATCCAGGAACTCATGCTGCATGGTTCATCGCTGGAAGATGCCGAGGCGGAGGTCGCCGCGTCGGTGGATCGATGGATCTATTTCGCTGGCTGGTGCGACAAGTACCAGCAGATCTTCAGCGCCGTGAATCCAGTGGCGAGTTCGCATTTCAACTTCAGCATGGTGGAGGCTACCGGAGTAGTGGGCATGTTAGCCCCGGAGGGGACTGGTTTGATCGGCCTCACCTCCGTGTTGGCACCCGTGATAGCGGGTGGCAATACCGCTGTGCTTATAGCCAGCGAAAAACTTCCACTTCCTGCCGTAACGCTTTCCGAAGTGCTCGCCACGAGCGATCTGCCAGGCGGTGTAGTGAACATACTCACAGGTTTCCGTTCCGAACTGCTAAAGCCGCTCGCACAGCATATGGATGTGAACGCTGTGGTGGTGGCCGATACGCAGGGTGAGGAGCGCATGCTGGTGCAGCAGGAAGCCACAGTGGATCTCAAGCGATGCATCTTCCACGAGGAGCGTGACTGGATGGCCGACGAAGCCGCCGATCCATACATGATCCTGGCCGCGCAAGAAGTGAAGACCACCTGGCATCCGATCGAGAAGGGCCAGCGATCTGGCGGAGGCTATTGATCCGGCGAGATCGAACTTATTTCCTGGATGCCTTCAACGTGCCTAATAGGTCCGGTCCTGGTCTTTTTGAGAACGGGATCAAGATCGGTGTAACTTCAACTCATGCCACTGGGTCCCGATCTGTTGAAGCTGATCCAGAAGAAGTACGCACCAACATCGGTGGTGGAACTGCGCTACAAGCGTTACGATCTAACGTTGAAGACGGATGAAGCCGGGGACGCGATCCTGCTTTTCATAGGAAAACGCGGAACGGACGGGGCGATCAAGGGTGAGCGTTATGTCCGCACCCTGATCACTGGGGAGGATGGTCGCAGGATCAAAGATCACTGGGATCTGAAAGGTAGGGCCAGCTGATCGCTTCAGCGGGTTATCGAAAGTCTTTGCGTGGTCACCGGCTTCCCATCCTCGGATAGATTCACGAAATAGAGGCCGGCCGGCCATTGCGAGACATCCACCCTATTTAATAACCTGGAGACATTTTCCTGATGTACAATGCTTCCGGTGACATCATGTACCTGTAGGCGCACACTGGATCGCGGAGCTGCAGGCAATTCGATGTGCAGGCTTGCCGAAGCAGGATTGGGGTAGATGCGTATCTCCTCCGCCCGCTGGTTTAGAGGTACATCAACCGACTGATCGAACGAATAAATGAAGATCGTCTGGTGTGCCCAGGCACTTCCGCCCTGGCGATTGGCCACCAGATAGAGGTAGTTGCCATCCCAGTGCATGCCAAAGGGACGTTGATCATTATCGATCGGTGTGTCCGGCAATTCGAAGGAAAAGAGATCCTCTTCGTTCGTGAGGTCGTAAGCGTAAATGCGCTCCTGATCACCCTGCAGATTATCGATCACGTAAAGGAGCGTGTCACCTTTCACGGTGATCCCATAAGGTTGTTTTCCCAGCAATGGCACCGTATCCAGGAATGTTGGTGATCCAGGGACCCACTTGTAAGCATAGGTGTGGGGATAGGTATCGGATTGGGGGTTGTAGGCCGTGAACCAAATTGCTCCATCGCCGGCTTCATTCAAACCGCCCACCCCACCCGTATTGAAACTGCCGGAGGTGGATGCCAGCAGACCGGGTGGAAAGGTCCACGTGTCCAGAGAATCACCATCAAGCCCTATCTCATGCAATTTGGCTCCCTGTGTGGAATACTGGGAAGCGATCAGAAAGGAGTTAGGCCGTTTGATCAGACCATGGTTGTAGGTATATCCGCTTGCTGTGTGGCCCAGCGTGTCCCCGGCATGGTTGGCATAGTAGATATGGCCGGGGCCGTCCGCCCCCAGGAAAATGGTGTCCGGTGTAACATGGATACCCCAGAAATTCAGATTCAACATGCCTGGAAAAGGAATGGTATCCACCAACACCTGTCCCAGTGCCGAAACAGAAAGCGTAAGCATGCCCACCAATGAAAAGCTTCTGAATGTCATCATAATAAAACTATGGGATCCGCAAGATACGAAACTCACGCCAGCAACGTTGGGGTCGGCTTATATCGCCTTGAGCAGCTCTTCCCCGAACAAGCGCACCTGATAGCGTCTTATGCCGGTGAGTTCCGCAAGTGCCTCCAGATCGCCGGGTCTAACCCTTGCTATTTCCTGCAATAGTTGGTTGGCCGCCACGATGCCAGGCCGCAGCTCGTGCTCACGTGTAAGCCTGTCTCGAACCTGCTTCAGCCGCTTCAGCCGGTCTTCGTGATCGGGATCCTTTTCCCAACGCCTGGGTCGCTCAAGTCTCGGCCATTGATCTTTGGGCATTTCCATTCCTTTTTCCACCGCGGCCATTATCCGGCGGCCATAGCGCTCCATGACGCGTTCGGGCATACCCTTTCGTTGTGCAAGCGAAGCGATATCCTTGGGTGGATCGGTGGCAAGGGATAACAGAACATCGTTGCCCAGCACCATGAAAGGAGCGCGGTCCATCTGCTCGGCCACGGAATCGCGCCATGCATGAACTTCACGAAGTATGGCCAGTTGATGTGGCTTCAGCAGTTTGGCGCCCTTCATTCGCAGATAACCGGGCTCATCATTGGCAGGCAGGTTGAATGGAGCATCGGTGAGTAGCGAGAACTCCTCCTCCGCCCATTCCCAGCGATCCTTTTCCTTGAGCTTCTGTGCGAGGATGTCCCGGAGTTCGATCAGGTACGCTGTATCGCCCGCCGCATATTCGAGCATGGGCTTTGGCAACGGCCGCCGGCTCCAATCGGCCTTTTGGAATTTCTTATCAACCTGCACACCTATGTACTTCCCCAATAAAGCAGCCAGCCCGATCTCGGGTTCATTCAACAATTCTGCCGCCACCAGCGTGTCGAAGACATTCTCCACCCGTATGTCATGGTGTTTGGCCAGGATGCGCAGGTCATAATCCGCATCATGGATCACCACTTCCATCCCGGGGTCGGCCAGCAACGTGCGCAGCGGGGAAAGGTCCTTCAAGGCGATCGAGTCGATGAGCAGGGTGCTGGAGCGATCGCTCAGTTGCACCAGGCACACCCGCTCCCGATATCGGTGGAAGCTGGAAGCCTCTGTATCTAGCGCCACGATCTTCTCATTGGAAAAGCGCGAAAGCTCCTCTTCCAGTACGTGATCCTGGGTGATCAACAGATGTCCGGACACTTCGTTTTCCAACTCTTCGGCCGCAAGGTAGCCCCATGGCCCCCTTTATTGAATGTGTGGGTGGTGTAGCAGGTTGCGGTAGATCGTCCAGCCGATGATCAGGATGCCCCAGAATGCCACAACCGCCATGCTCCCTGAAGCTTCTTTTCTACCCAAAAGCCAGGGCAGTATAAGCTGCGTGCCAAGCAGGGGGATCGCCAACGTGAGCAGGGCGTTATGCTCGAAGGCTTCGCCGATCCGGCCATGCAACAGATCGTGCAGGGCGCGCTGAGACCCACAGCCTGGACAGAGGAGGCCAAGGTATTTGTAGGTGGGGCAGGCGAGGAAGCCGGTATGCGTTTCTGGATCGAAAAGGTAGAGAGGCACCAGAGCGGCAATTCCGCAAACAAAGGCCACCCGATACCAGGCAGGCCATTGCTCAGGGAAAAGTGAACGCAGGGCTGCCATTTGGTTCGATCAAATGTACCTATCGTCCGTCTCCGTCTTCAAGTCGTTCACGAAGGTGCGTATCTGCTGTTCGTCCTGCTTGCGGCAGATCAACAATGCATCCTCGGTGCTTACAACGATCATATCCTCCATGCCCTGCATCACAAGCAGCCGGTCATCATGCATGTGCACCATGTTGCGGTGGCTATCGTATAGCTTCACCATGCCACCTACAGCACCATTCTCCTGTGCATCCTTGGGCAGGTGGGTATACAGACTTCCCCAGGTGCCCAAGTCGCTCCAGCCGAGATCGCTCACGATGGTGTACACGTTGTCGGCCTTCTCCATGATGCCATGGTCCACCGAAATACTCTGACACTGCGGATATGCCTGGGCTATGAATTCCTGTTCCTTCACAGTGCCATACATGCCAGCCCCCTCGGAGAAGAGGGAATCCAGTTCCGGTAGATGTGTGCGCAGCGCCTTCATAATGCTCTTCAAAGACCAGATGAAGATGCCTGCGTTCCAAAGGAAATCGCCGCTTTCAAGGAAACGCAGCGCGGTCTCATGATCGGGTTTTTCCGTGAAGGTCTTCACCTTTTTCACCCGGGGATGTGGCTTCGGCGCGTCCTGGAATTGAATGTAGCCGTAACCGGTATCCGGTCTGCTGGGCATGATACCCAGCGTCACAAGCCGATCATCTTCGGCCGCCTGTCGCAGCGCCAGATCGATGGTGTCCACGAAAGCCTCTTCCTTCAACACTAGATGGTCGCTCGGTGCGATCACGATGTTGGCATGAGGGTCCCGCTTGGCTATCACATGGCTCGCGTATGCCACGCAGGGTGCCGTATTCTTACGGCTGGGTTCCGCAAGGATCTGGTCTTCCTTCAACAGAGGAAGCTGGTCTTTCACGATACCCGCGTATTGGAGATTGGTGACCACCAGGATGTTCTCCGGCGGGCAAATGGCCGTAAAGCGATCGTAGGTCTGTTGAAGAAGTGTGCGGCCCAGTCCAAGAAAATCAAGGAACTGTTTCGGGTAGGCACTGCGGCTCATTGGCCAGAAGCGGCTGCCTACGCCGCCCGCCATGATCACGCACCAGGTATGTTCTTTCGTCATCTGCTATGTCAAGGCCACCAGCTCAGGAAGCTTTCCGTGTGGTAAGCGCCGAGTGCATGTGGACTTCGGCCAATGGATCGATGAAATAGGTACGCCTATCATTGAGGCAATGGCATTTGTATCGCTTTCGGAGCTGTGGCCCCTTCACAAATATCCGTTGGTTGAATCGGAAGATGGACCTCTCGGGGATCTCTTCCAATAGCGGACGCGGATCGCGGTCATACTTGCGCAATACACGCATGAGACCATGGTCGGTGCAGCTGCTGGCCGGAGCGTCCTGCAGATGATGTTCCAATGCCCTCAGCACATCGGCCGGAAAGACCTGCCGGCTAAGGAATGGACGCATAAGGCGGGCATATTCGCTTTTCCAATATGCCCCATGGGGATCCTTCCACCTGCGGGAACGGGTGTAGGTGGTGTAATGTGCGAATTCATGGACCAGGGTCACCAGAAAGGCGTACTTGTTAAGATCCGCATTCACACTTACCCTGTGCGGGAGTGTGCGTGTCGCGGTCCTGTAATCGCCGAGTTTCGTCTGGCGTGGAGGTACTATCCTCACCAACACCGGATTCCGCCTTAACCAATGCACCACTACAGGAAATGCACCCGCTGGTACATGCCGGCGGATCAATTCCAGATCGTTGGCGAAATTCATTTCGCGAGAGAGTATGCTAAGGTCGACTATATGGCCCGATCTAAAGGCTGGCGGACCAGCCGCGATGCACCTGGGGCTGGACAGGTGATCGCTGGGCCGAATTTAGCATGGAGACCCCGTTCATCAGGCGCGAAATGATGATTCCACTTCGGGCAATCACACCCCTTCTTCCGCTTATATTTGGAAGGTTGTGAAGCACAACCGGTTAGGAATATCAGACCCATCCATATGGCGATACGGCAGATATTTATGACAGAATGGCGCAGCATCCTTATGAGGAGGGGAAAAGTAGGTAAGGGGGGTGGATTACGAAAGCCAGATGCACGAAACCCCTTCTTGAACGGCTATTTTAGCCCGCTATTGGCAGTATGACAGTGATCTATCACATCGGCCGGTACTTTCTCCTGCTGAAGGATACCTTCAGCCGTCCAGAACGGCTAGGCTTGTACTGGAAGCGGACCATTGAAGAGATGGACCTGCTGGGCGTCAAGAGCTTAGGTATAGTGGGATTGCTCTCTGTGTTCATGGGAGCGGTGATCACCATTCAGACCAGTTCCAACATCGATTCGGCCTGGATCCCTTCATATGTGGTGGGTTTCACGGCCCGCCAGAGCACCATCCTGGAATTCAGCCCTACCATCATTTCATTGATACTTGCAGGTAAGGTGGGATCCAACATCGCTGCGGAGATCGGCTCCATGCGTGTGAAGGAGCAGATCGATGCACTGGACATCATGGGTGTGAATTCCGCCGGTTACCTGATCCTGCCGAAGATCGTAGCCTCCATGCTCATCAATCCCTTCCTGGTGATCATGAGCATGTTCCTTAGCATCTTCGGAGGCTGGATGGCCGGCGTGGGAACCAGCATCGTTTCATCTGTGGACTACCTTCACGGGATCCAATACGATTTCGATCCCTACACCATCACCTATGCACTTATCAAAACGGTGGTGTTCGCCTTCATCATCGCTACGGTGAGTGCCTATCAGGGATACTTTACCCGTGGAGGTACCCGCGAGGTGGGCATCAGCAGTACCAAGGCTGTGGTATACAGCAACGTGGTGATCCTTATAGCGAATTACGCCCTCACGCAGCTCCTGCTCATATGATCGAGGTAAAGGATCTGAGCAAGCGTTTTGGTAAGGTGGAGGTATTGAAGAACATCAATGCCAAGTTCCAAAAAGGCCTGGTGAACCAGATCATTGGCAAGAGTGGTTCCGGAAAGAGCGTATTGGCCAAGTGTATGGTGGGCTTGCACAAGCCAGAAAAAGGGCAGGTCTTCTACGAGGGCCGCTCATTCCATGAGATGTCTCCATTGGAAAAGCGGGAGATCAGGCAGGAGATAGGCATGTTGTTCCAAGGCTCCGCCCTGTTCGACAGCCTTACTGTTCTTCAGAATGTGATGTTCCCCCTGCAGATGTTCGCCACCACGTCGAAGAAGGAAATGGAGGAGCGGGCCCGCCATTGTTTGAAGCGTGTGAACATCCTGGATAAGGATAACCTCTTTCCCGCGGAATTGAGCGGTGGCATGCAGAAGAGGGTGGGCATAGCACGTGCCATCGCCATGAATCCGAAATACCTGTTCTGCGATGAGCCCAATAGTGGCTTGGATCCACAGACCAGCATACTCATCGATGATCTGATCAAGGAGATCACTGAAGAGTTCAACACCACCACAGTGGTGATCACACACGACATGAATTCGGTGATGGAGACTGGGGACAACATCGTGTTCATCCATGCAGGACAGATGTGGTGGAGCGGTAGCAAGGATGAGTTGTTACACAGCGACAACAAGGAACTCAACGAGTTCATATTCGCCAGTGGGTTGATGCGGCAGGTGAAGAAGGCCATGACCGGAGGCAACCGCTGAAGGCCAAAAAAGAAAGGCCCCTGCAGTTGCGCAGGGGCCTTTTCCTTGGGAAGGATCGGGGATCAGTTCAGCGTGATACGCTCCACAGTGGACGCATTACCGTTGCTGATGCGCACCATGTACACGCCTTTGGCCTGGCCGGAGAGGTCCAGTACACTGTTATTCACGATGCGGGTGGTGTGGATGCGCTCACCCAGCACATTCATCACCTCCACATCATAGATACCTGCTTCGGCTACGTGGATGTTCACCTGGCCAGTGGTCGGGTTGGGGAACATGCTTACACCGGTGAGTTTGGTCTGCTCAGGCACCGAGATGGTTGGATCCATCAGGAAGCGGATGGCGAATGCGTTGCCATTGGACCAGATACGGTTCGCCGGATTCGTACCACCAGTGGATGCCGGCAGGTAGATCAGGCTCTGCCATTGTGGCTGAGGCACGGTCTCATCATCAAGGACCCTGATCTCGCTGGCGGTACTTCCATAGAGTTCAACACTGGCGTAATAGATCTTGCCAGCCTCCAATTCCACACCATCATCGAATGGCATTACGATGCGGCCAGCGCTGATATCAGCAGCTGTGAGCGTATACTGCTCCATCGTTTCGGCGATGGGGGAGGTCAGGTTCGGTGTGTACGTAGCTGTATCCGCAAAGATGTGGATGCTGTCAAAGATCGCGATGTTGATCAGGCCGTTGGGGGTGGAGTTGGTGGAGAGCAGGATCTCCAGACCGTACACTGTCAAGGGAGCTGAAAGGTCGTAGGCGGTCATCAAGCGGATACCCTCCTGGTTGTTGGTGAAGGAAGGAGTGCCCAACGATGAAATGAAAGGTACTCCCGTTTCATAGTTGCCCAGGTTGTCCAGGGAGTATACATCATCCGTTACCTCCATGTATCGAGTGATCATGTTGTTGTCAAAGAACTCCGACCCTGCCATCTCCTGGTCTGAAACAAGACTGAAGTTGAACTTGTAGAGACCAACGCCCATGGCCGGCACGGTGATGGCCTGCCAGGTATCCACCATTCCCATTGGGTCGAGCACTTCCGTGTGGAACACATTGTCCGCCGGGTCCAGGATCTCCAATTCGATCTGCTGGCCTGTGTGCTCGCCGAAACCAAAATTGTTGAAGCCGCCACCAACGTATAGGGTGGTGGACATCTGTGAGCTGGGTACACGGCCATACTCAGGTACAGAGATCCCTTCGGGGAAAATGATGGGATCCACATGTGAAACCAGCGCGTAGTTCATTTCCAGATCGAACTCAGGCTGTTCGATGATGGATACATCATCCACGTACCAGGAGTAACCCCAGGTTCCGGTCCAATGGAAGCGGACATATACTTCCTGCTCTCCTCCAGCGAAGTCAGAGATGTTTATCCGAACCTTTGTGGGGTTGGCGATCGGCTCCTGCACCTCCATGCCCGGGAACACGTAATACACCTGGTTGGTGATATTCGGGGTGGCGTTGTGGGTGGCCACATCGAAGGACGGGTCCAGGTTGGGCCAGTCGGCGTTGGTGGTGCTTACCACCACATAGATCTCCTCCGCGGTCCATTTCCGGTAATAGGTCTCGAACTGCAGCACCACATTGTCATATCCGGAAAGATCGATCGGGTTGACGGTGGTGAGCGTGCTGCTCTCTATGGCCGTGGCTGAGGAACTTCCGTAGAAGTCTGAGTCCAGCAATGCGAAACCATTGGCAGCAGTGGTACTTGCGATGATCGGCGTTGGATACTCACCTTGGGATATACCCCCAGGAAGGTCTGCAGGTGTAAGGATCTCCCATGGTGTGTTCGGCGATCCAGGCCAGATGGCCGTTTCCCAGGTATTGGCATCGGAGAAATCATCGGACCATAGCACATTCTCCCGCTCCCCGCCTGTTAACGGCTTTGGTTGGGGGCGCTCCAGGCTTGGCGCCACCAGTGAAAAGCCCTTGGTGCCCTTCACGGCATCTTGGGCCATAGTGTTGCCTCCCACGGCAAGGCATAACACAGCAATGTAGAACTTCTTCATGTTCAGCAATTGGTTAATTGATCGATCGTGCAAG
This sequence comes from Bacteroidota bacterium, assembly GCA_023412755.1. Lineage (GTDB taxonomy): Bacteria > Bacteroidota > Bacteroidia > Flavobacteriales_F > PHOS-HE28 > PHOS-HE28. Next base: position 2,601 of record JAEZCB010000113.1, on the reverse strand, counting down.
GGACAAAGAAAATACAAGTTGAAGGCTGATGCAAAAATCACGGTCCGGCATGCCTTCACTGTACATACCACTATGGTAGGTAGGAAAGGCATGCCGGAACCAGGCAACGGTATCACCAGATCAAGGCAAGGTGCTCTTGCGCATCTTCTTGGTCATGTTGGGTCAAGTCCGCATTCCTAGAGTAGCGATCATTTGTTCGCTTTGATCATCCTTACCACCCCTGTCCCATCCGGCGTATGCAAGGCAAGCGAGTAGACCCCAGTAGCAAGTACATCCAGTATGGTGGCAAGGCGGTGGGAGCCAATGGGCAGGTGGCCATGTTCGGTGGAAGCTACTATGCGGCCACTTGCATCCTTCACTTCAGTGGTCACACGCCCAGCCTGCATCAATTCAAGGCTTATGGTGGTCACATCCACCACAGGGTTGGGGTACAGGGCGAAATGCGCCGATCGGCCATGTTCTTCGACCGAGATGGATGGATCCGACACCAACCTTACTGCCAAAGCATTTCCGTTGGTCCAGATCCGGTTGGGTGTGGAGTTCGGATCGGTGGCATTGGGAAGGTATACCAGACTACTCCAGGAGGGTTGTGGTATGGTCTCATCATCCAATACCCGTATCTGTTGTCCTTGCTCGGAACCGTAGAGTTCGGCACTGGCATAATAGATACCGGGTTGGAGAAGGGTGGGTGTCGCTAGAAGCACCACGGCCTTTTGGGCGCTGATGTTCTGGGATGTCACGGTATGGGCGATGTTGGAATAGCCCAAGGGGATGGCCAAATTCGGGGTGAGGTCATCCGGGTATCCGGGAAAGATGGATGCACTATCGTAAATGGCCACATGGATCTGCCCACCTGGGAATGTGCCATTGGCAAGCCCAACCTCCACAGCGGTGATGGTGATCGGTGAGGTGATCACATACTGGGTCATCAGCATGATCCCATCGGCGTTGTTCTCGAACGTATTGGTGCCCATTCCAGAAAGCACCTGCTGGCCGGGTGCGTGTCCCCCGACATTGTCCAATGCGTACAGGTGATCGGTCAGATGGAACCGTCTATCAGGAACGGTGTTGTTCGGCCAATGCTCATCACCCTCCTGTTCCTGATCGGATGATACCCTGAAGCTCACATCATAAGTTCCCGGAACAGGATTCAACATCTGAGCTATTTCCATGGCATCCACAGTGTCGGCGAAAGAGATCTCATCATACTCGATATGAGAGAGGATCACCTGATCCCCGCCATGTGATACGGCGGTCTCCAGAACAACATTTTCGTGGGCATGCGAACCGAAGTTGATGAAGCCGCCACCGGTCACCATCGACCCATCCACCAGCTGGGTGGCTGGTATCCGGCCATATTCATTGCCATTGTTCACGTTGGAGATGTAGCCATAAAGAAGCTTCAGGTCATACTGCGTTTGTTCCACCAGCACCACGTCATCGATCTGCCAATGGTAATGGGAGGTGCTGGCATCAGAAGTATGGCGGAAGCGGAATTTCACATTGGATGGATCCGGAGCGATGGCTGCGGAGAGATTCACCGTATGGGTAAGTGTGCCTGAGAGCGTATTGGCCGGGACTTCTTCAGTGACAAATACCTGGAATGGCCAGCTGAAACCACCGTCATGGCTCACTTCCACCAGATGCGGCGCGGAGCCACAGCAATAGCGCACACGTTGTTGGAAACGCAGCTGCACGAAGGGCGTGGCGCTCAGGTCCAGCAACGGTGATTCCAGTGATCCCTCCGGATCTATGAATTGTGCTTCCGGCAACTGCGTTGGTGAATTTCCGTTCCAGGTACAATTTACCGAGTCGCTGTTGAACAACATGTAGCCGTTCGAAACCGTGGTGGATTGGATCCTCTCCGACGTCGGGGTGAAAGCACCCAAGGGCCCGGTGGTCTTTCTGCGCCACATTGAACCGTGGGAACCGCTAACGGTCCATGGGCCAAAACCATTATTTCCAGTCAAGCCGTTGGCGAAATCTTCCTGGAAAACCACGTTGCGCGTTCCAACCCCTTGAACCGGAATTTCTGGAGACTGTTGGTTATGATCATCCATGGTGGCGGGCCTTAGTTTCTCTGAGGCCGGGGCCTGGCCGATCGCCTGTACCATGAGCAAGGCGCAGGCAGCAAGGGTTAGTAGGTTCTTCATGTGCAGGTGCTGTTTCGGCCGAAACTACCGGGGGCTTCCTGCGAGAACATAGAGAAAGGTGATGGATGCCGTTATCGGTGGCGAATCGTTAAAACAGAACATCCGGACCGGCCCTAGGCCGATCCGGATGTTCCAAGGGACACCATGCGGCGTCCTGGAGGGATCTACTTCACCACTACCATACGGCCGGTGGTACGTGCTTCACCAGCCCGGAGCGTGTATAGATAAACACCTTCTCCAAGGTTCGTGGTATCGAATTGCAAGCGATGTTCGCCTGCAGCGCGCTGGCCTTCATAGAAGGTCTTCACCAACTTGCCAGCGATGTCCGTGAACTCGATGGTCACAGGCGCATCCGTATGCAGGGTATAATCGAAACGGGTCAGGCCATTGGTCGGGTTCGGGTACAGGGACACTTCCGCATTGCGCGCCAATTCATCTATACCCACAG
>JAEZCB010000050.1 GCA_023412755.1 Bacteroidota bacterium | reverse complement strand
GTATGGCTGCGCGATCTGGATGCACAACTCAACAAGACATTCCCGGCGAGGTGAAGGAGCTATCCACGGCCGAAGAAGCAGAGCGGATCGATCCGGATGGACCGGCCCCGGCCGTGAGCGTGGTGATCCCGGTCTATAATTCCGAGAACTATGTGGAGCAGGCGATCCACAGCATCCTGGATCAGACCTTCCGCGATATGGAGGTGATCGTGGTGAACGATGGTAGCACCGACCGCTCGGGAGAGGTGATCAAAGCCATCGGTGATCCGCGCATACGTTACATAGAACAGAAGAACACCGGTCTGCCGGGTGCTTTGAACACCGGATTGAAGGCCGCCCGTGCAGCCCTCATAGCCCGGCATGATCATGATGATGTGGCACTGCCCACGCGTATCGAAGAACAGGTGGCTTACATGCAGGCGCATCCCGAGGTAGGCGCACTTGGCACCTGGGCCACCGTTACCGACATGGAACTGCGGCCGCGCACCGCCCTGCGTCACCCCACCTCCCATGCCTACCTGCGCTTCTTTCTCCTATTCGATTCACCCTTCGTGCATCCGTCGATGATGTTCCGGCGTTCGGTCATCGGCGTCACCGGACCCTATCTTGAGGATCCCGCTGTTTACGAGGATCTTGAGATGTGGACGCGCATGGTGCGGGTCACGCGCGTCTCCAATCTTCCGAAGGAGCTGATGCTTTACCGTGAGATCCCTACAAGCATCTCACGCAATTCGGCCAGGGAAGAGCGATTAATGGAGCAACGCCGGCGGAATTTCCGGCATGAATTCCCGGCCATTCCCAAGGCCATATTGGAGAAGATCATACGCGCCGGCATGGGAATGACCAGCGTAAGCGCTCATGAGTTCAGTACCATGCACACCATGCTTTCCAAGCTGATGCAGCGCTATGGGGGCGATGCCACCGACCAGCAGAACATGCGTGCTTTCGCACATTCCATGCTGTCCAGCTTCCGGATCGTGCCTGGCAAAGGAAGACCGGCCCGGATCCTGGATCGCCTCTTGAAGACACGGGCTTTTTCGCGACCAGTGCGGCAGCCGTGGATGGATGGCAAAGGACAAAAGCCCTAGTTGCCCGACCTTCGCCCCGGATGGACCGGCCGCTTCGCATAGCGCATTGCGTGGAGAGCTATCACCCTGCGGTGGGCGGCATGCAGGAGGTGGTGCGCCAGTTATCGGAGCGCATCGCGGCCATGGGGCATGGCGTCACTGTGTTCACATCGCACCATCCGGGCCGGCAGGGGGATCCCATCAACAGGGTCCATGTCCGTTCCTTCAAGGCGCAGGGTAACCCCGTGGTGGGCTACAGTGGCGAAACGGAAGCGTATCTGAGGGCTTTGCGTGGCGGTGGTTTCGACATCATCACGCTCTTCGCCGCACAGCAATGGGCCACGGATCTGGTGCTGCATCATCTGGATGATATACCGGGCAAAAAGGTCTTCGTTCCAACCGGTTTTTCACAATTGCGATCGCCCCTCTTCAAGGCATACTTCCAGCACATGCCGGCATGGATGCGCCGGATGGACCTCAACATCTTCCTTTCCGAGACCTATCAGGACATCCGCTTCGCCAAAGAGCACGGTGTGGAAGCGATCGCCATCATTCCAAATGGCGCTGCGGAAGAAGAATTCCTCGCCCCTTTGCAGGCCGGCATACGCGAGGAATATGGGATCGCGCCGCATAGGAAAGTGATCGTACACGTGGGTGGCGCCACCGGTATCAAGGGCCATGAAGAAGCGGTGCGCATATTCCTGAAAGCGGATACCGGTGATGCCGTGCTGGTGTTCGTTGGAAGCGATATCGGCCGCTTTGAAAAAGAGTATCGGAGTGGACTCCGTTATCTGCCTTTGCGGTGGAAACAACACAGGTTTCGGAAGGAGATCCTCTTTCTTCAGTTGGATCGTCCGCGTACTGTGGCGGCCATGCGCCAGGCCGATCTGTTCCTCTTTCCAAGCAGGGTGGAATGCTCACCCATCGTGCTCTTCGAGGCAATGGCCGCAGGCATTCCGTTCCTTTCATCCACCGCCGGGAATTCCGAGGAGATCGCCCGCTGGAGCAATGGTGGATGGACCATTCCAGGTACCACGGATAAGAACGGTTGGTGGAATGTGGATGTGGAGCAAGGAGCGAAGATGCTCACTGAACTACTGCATGATCCAAAACGGTTGAAAGCCGCAGGCGAAAACGGTCATATTGCATGGAAGGAGCGGTTCACCTGGGCGGGGATAGCGAAGCGGTATGTGGAGGAATATGAACGTCTTCTATCCTGATCATGAACGATCTTCGCCGCGCACATGGAAAGCCGCGGCATGAAGGTGGATGTGGTGATACCGGCCTATAATGCCGCCCGGTACATCGGCGACACCCTGCGGTCCGTTCTCGCCCAAACGCTCCCCCCTGCCCGTGTGATCGTGGTGAATGACGGATCCACCGATGACACAGCGGATCTCGCCCGCCAGCTCGCTGCGGATCATGCCGGCGTTGTGGAAGTTCTGGTGGTCGACCAGCCGAATGCGGGGCAGAGCGTTGCACGCAATGCGGGTATCGGTCATGGGGTTTCGCCTTTCGTTGCTTTCCTCGATGCCGATGATCTCTGGCATCCGAAAAAGCTCGAACTTCAAATGGCCCTGTTCCGCAGCGATGAAGACGACGGCCTGGGTCTGGTCTACTGCGGCACTTCAGCCATCGATGCGAATAGTGGACCCACGCTTCCAACATCCGCGAAAAGACCCATGCCAGCGGGAATGATCTTCGACACGCTGCTCCATGGCAATTTCATCAATGGCAGCGCGTCGGCAGCAGTTGTGAGGCGGGAATGTCTGGATACACTGGGCATGTTCGATCCGGATCTGCGGGCTGTTGAGGATTGGGATCTATGGCTGCGCATCAGTGAACGGTATCGAGTGGATCGTGTCGAGGATGAATTGGTGGCGATAAGGCAGCACGCATCCATGCAACAGGATGGCCGGTTGATGCTGGGGAATCTGGTCAAATTCTTCATGAAGTGGTTCCCCAGGGTGCAAGGAAACCCGGAAGTACTGAAGCTTTGGGGACATTTGATCGGTGAATACATTTTGAGATCAAGGGATCGGAAAGAAGCATTCGATTTTGTTTCATCCACGCTGTCCCCCGGCATGAAGGCCGCTTTCTACAGTCGCACATTCGGTTCGTTCTCCGCATATATATGGTTAAAACGCCTGCGCAAGGCCATCCCATGAAAGCGGTGGTGATCACGCGGTTGATGGGCGGTCTGGGCAACCAGATGTTCCAGTATGCCGCAGGCCGTGCTATCGCTCTGCGACAAGGATCACCATTGCTTCTGGACCTTGGCTTCTTCGCGAAGAAGGACGGCATCCATACCCAGCGGCCGTTCGAGTTGGACATTTTCCCGATCCAGGCGGAAAAGGCCGCAGCCCGCGACCTCCGGCCATTCCTGTGTTTCGAGCGTTCGGGGATCGGTGCTACGCTAGAACGAGAGTTAAGGCGTGTTCAGGGTCATGGGTATCATACCGACCGGGTGCAGGGCTACCAGCCTTCCACAGCGGATGCGCGTGGCAGGGTCTTGCTGAATGGCTACTGGCAATCGGAAAAATATTTCCTCCCGGCCGCAGAGACCATCCGCAGGGAATTCGCATTCAAACAACCCTTGACTTCCCTTGATCATGATCTGGCCATGCGCATGGGAACGGCGAACAGCATAAGCCTGCACATCAGGCGTGGTGATTATGTTTCCGATCCCAATGCTTCAGCATTCTATGCGAATTGCGGGCTTGAGTATTATGCAGCAGGCATCTCCCATATCCGTGGTCGCAAGCCGGAGCCGGAATTATTCATTTTTTCCGATGATCCGGAATGGGTGCGGCGGAATATGCGTTTCGATCATCCCACGACCTTCATCACGCATAATACCGGAGATCGGTCCTACATGGACATGCGCCTGATGTCATATTGCCGCCACCACATCATCGCCAACAGCAGTTTCAGCTGGTGGGGAGCATGGCTCAACGCCGACCCGCAGAAGATCGTGGTGGCCCCGAAACAATGGTTCAGGGATCCGCGCGTAAGTTCGAAGGACCTCATACCCGCTGATTGGGTGCAGCTATGAAGCAGGCGCCAGCCATCACTGTATTGCTGCCGATCTACAATTCGGCGCGGTTCCTTGCGGAAACCATCCAAAGTGTGCTGGATCAAACATTCATCGACTTCGAGCTGTTGATCATCGATGATCTCTCAACCGATGGTTGCCAGGAGATCATCCGCTCCTTCACCGATCCGCGCATCCGCATGGTCTTCCATGAGCGGAACACGGGCTTGAACGCAACACTGAATGAAGGGCTCGAACTCGCACGGGGATCCTACATCGCACGCATGGATGGGGACGACATCATGCATCCGCAGCGACTGCAGATCCAGAAAGATTTCCTGGATGAACATCCTGATGTGGTGGTGGTGGCCTCCACCGTGGAATTGATCAACACCGATGGTGAAGTGACCGGTGTCTGGGATACCGATCAGGCCTGCATCACCCCGGAAGAGATCCGGCGCATGATGCCGAAGACCAACTGCATCGCGCATCCCTCCGTGATGATCCGCCGCAGCGCCTTGGGCGATGAACGCTATTCGCTCGATCAAAAAGGAACAGAGGACTGGGACCTGTGGCTACGGCTGTTATCCAAAGGAAATAAGATCGCGAAGATCCCGGAACCGCTGTTGCGATACCGGATGCACCCGGGCAGCATGACCGGCATCGCCAAGCGGCAGGAACCCTTAGAAAAGCGGCTTATGCGCGCCCGGAGAGGTTTCGCGTTGAGCGAGTGGCGAAGGGGCAGGATCAACAGCTTCCATACCCAGTTGGCGAATGCCCATGCCCGCAATTTCGCAAGGCACCTGCTCAACACCACGCGCACCGGTGCACGTTCACTGAAAAGGGCCATCACCTATTCGCCCCTGGAATTGCTGCGCGAAGAGCGGCTGCTGGAACGGACCCTCCGGGAATGGAAGGGCCGGCATGTATTCTTCTTTCCGCACATGCGCATCGGCGGTGCGGAGTTGGTGCATGCACGGATAGCCGGCACCATTGCGGACCATGATCCACTGATCATCATACATGGGTTCTCCAATGACCGGTCGCTGGCACCGCGGTTTGAGGCCGCAGGCACCGTGATCATGCTGCCCCACCTGCTCAACCATCCGCTCAGCGGGGCCAAAGCGCTGGAGAAGATCGCCAGGCGGTTGAACGAGTTGGGTGATGTGACCGTATTCGGATCCCTATCCACCATCTTCTTCGATATACTGCCACTGTTGAATGAACGGATCCAA
>JAEZCB010000034.1 GCA_023412755.1 Bacteroidota bacterium | reverse complement strand
GCGATCATCGGCAATTTCGTGCAACGCGTATTCGTCCTTTGCCACAAGTACTATGGTGGCAAGGCTCCCATGCCGCAGGAAGGCCGGCAGGAGCTACCACTTTGGGCCACTATCCATGCCAATGTGGAAACGATCGCACAACGGATCGATGCCTTCCGCTTCAGGGAAGCATTGCATGGCGCCATGGATGTGGCACGTGCGGGCAACAAGTACCTTACCGATACGGAACCTTGGAAGTTGGAAAAGGTGGATCCCGATGGAACCCGCACCGTGCTGTTCAATGCACTCAACATCGCGGCCACACTGGGGATCATTCTCGAGCCTTTCCTTCCATTCACTGCCGGGCGTTTACGCCGGATGTTGAACATGAACGGAACGAGCTGGGAGGATGCCTTCCGTACGGACCTGATCACACCGGGGCAGGAACTGGGCAAGGCCGAGCATCTCTTCAAGCCCATCGCGGATGAAGAGATCCAGCAGGAGGTGGATCGGCTCAAAGCGGCCGATCGGTCTTCCCCGGTAGTGGCTTCAACAGGGAAGGAGGTGGCCGCTTCCCCGGTGAAGCCGAACATCGTATTCGAGGAGCTCGCCAGGGTCGATCTGCGTATTGGTACCATCAAAGCGGCGGAACGGGTGCCCAAGGCGGACAAACTGTTGAAACTCGCGGTGGACATTGGCGAGGCGGAACCGCGTACCATTGTCAGCGGCATAGCCCAGCATCATTCGCCGGAAGATCTGCCGGGGCAGCAGGTGTTGGTGGTGGCCAATCTGGAACCGCGCAAATTGCGTGGGGTGGAGAGCAAGGGCATGATCTTGATGGCCGAGGATGAGAATGGGAAACTCATCTTCTTGCGTCCGGCCGCCACTACGCCACCCGGTGGCGAAGTGAAATAGATCTAAGCCGATCCTGATCGATCCCGCGATGGGAAGTAGCGCTGTGCGATCGCGGCCCCGAACAACACACACAGGTGCAGCACAGGCAGTGTATATCTCTCCTCCACTCCACGCTGTACATAGGCCAGAAAACCCAGGTAGAGCAAGGCCAAGACCGCAGCGATGCGCAGCGGCGCCGGAAATGCCATCCAAGGGACCAGGAACACCAGCATGAGGAGGCATACATGGATGATCAATGATGCCCACCGCAGCGCCTCCACGGGGATAGTGCCTCGATATGTGTGCTGGAACATATACAGGTTGAGGTTGGAATGGAGCAACATGTCCTTCAATACCCGGAGCGGTACCTGAAAATGGTAGGTGAAGGGATGGTCACGGCGGTAGGATCGGGCAACTTCATCCAACCGCGCCACTATCCGTTCCTCCTCCTCATACCGCCTTGTCTCGAAAAGGGCTCCTTGCTCAACTAAAGGGGCATGTATGGTGCTGGTGAAGACCTGCCATTCATGGAATGCCGCCTTGATCATCGCCTGCTGTTCATAGGAAAGATGCCCATCCGGCGCATCGGCTATGAAGGCTTCCGCAGCGGCAAAGCCGATAGAGCCTTCCAGTGCCGAATGGAAACCCTGCTCCATGATCGAATGGAAATGATCGCCCCGCATGCCCCAGCTTTTCGCCAGATCCCAAAAGGCTCGGTGCGTAGGTCGGAAAAGCGAATTGCTTTCCGGGCGATACACCGGATGGGGTGAAAGTAGCATGCCACTACGGTGGCTCTCGCCAAGCCACCAGATCACCGTAGGCAGGCATGCCAGCAGCAGCAGCACCGCGCCACGGACCAGACCACGTGGACCATGTAGCACCACCCAAAGCAGTGGCAGGCCCGCCCAAAGCAGAATGGGTCTAGTGAGTGTCAGTATGCACCAGGCGGATCCACCGATCCACAGCCATCTCCGTTCGCCTGTCCTCCAAAGGAGCAATGCACTGGCCAAGCAGATCAGCACGTATGCTGGAGTAACGGCTTCGGTCAGGGTGTAGAAAAGAAATCCATGGAACGTAGGCATCATCGCGATGATCAGCGTGCATGCCCATAGGATCTTTCCATTGATCCCCATCACCTGGAGCGTATGCCAGAGTAGTACCACCGAAGCCGCGAAAAGGAATACCTGCAGGAACGTGAGCAGGCCGAGTGCTGTGGCAGGTTCGAACAAGGATCGAGGCAGCATGTAGAGTACCCCATACCCCGGCGATCTCACCACCACGCTTTCAGTGTACGCTTCACCTTTTATCCTGGCCAGCAGTTCCTCCGCGGGCCGCAGGTAGGAGACATCATCGGATGTGGCCACCGTGACACCATGTCGCAGACGCAGATCCGCATCCGGCAGCTGCCGCATGAGACCGATGTTCCAGAAGTTCCATGCGAGCGGCATCATGCCGGCGATGAGGAAGATGGCCCATCCACTATTGAAGATCTTATTCAGGCGCACCAGCATGGTGCGCCAAGGTAGCTGAGCCCGATCCACCAACGCCTATGGAACAATACGTTGCTTTTCCCGTATCAACCCCGGCCGGCAGGGCCCATCTTTGCAGCGCTTTATGTGCGGCCGGGCCGTTATATGGAAATGATGATGCACGAGACAGGTAGCGAGGGGAGGTATGTGGGTAGGAACGCTGTGCTTCTGCTGATCTTCAACAGGCCGGAGACCACCAGGCAGGTGTTCCAAGCCATACGGGAGGCCAGACCGCCGAGGTTATACGTAGCCTCGGATGGCCCGCGACCGGAAAAGCAGGACGAGGCGCGCGTGGTGCAGGGCCTGAGAGAACAGGTGCTGGCAGCGGTGGATTGGCCATGCGAAGTACGGACCTTGTTCAGGGATGAGAATCTGGGTTGCAAGTGGGCACCTTGTGGAGCCATCGACTGGTTCTTTGAACAGGAGGAACAAGGGATCATCCTCGAAGACGATTGTCTGCCTAGTCCCACTTTTTTTCGCTTCTGCGATGAATTGCTGGAGAAGTACGCATCTGATCCCACTGTGGGAGGGGTCACCGGGGATCTGCTTTCATTGAGCAGTCCACACCCACCCGATACCTATGGGCGTGTGATCTATTCACTTACCTGGGGTTGGGCCAGTTGGCGAAGGGTCTGGAAGCTTTACGATCCGTACCTCAAGGCATGGGATGGAGATATCAGGAAGATCGAACGGCTGGCGAATAAGCCTTGGGCCACTCGTGATTATCTGCGCAGGGTGCTCGATGCCGTGCAAAATGGAGAGTTGCCGACGGCCTGGGATTTCCAATTCACCTTCACCTGTCTGCGCCATAAGATGGACTTTCTGCATCCGCAGGTGAACATGATCACCAACATCGGCTTCGCCCCGGGCGCCACACATACACACGATCCCGAAGATCCCAAGGCCGCCCTCCCAAGGCACGATGTGCGTTTTCCGCTGAAAGGGCTGGTAAAGGATGATGCATATGAACGGTGGCTGGACAGGAATGTGTTCGCCCGCCCTCCGTTGATCACACGTGCATTCAATCGATTACAGCGTTCCCTCCGAAAGCTGAAGCGGACCACATGAGGATCCTCACCATCAATTTCTCCGATCTTGATGGTGGTGCGGCCAGAGCGGCCTACCGTCTGCACCAGGGGCTGCTCACCATAGGCGTGGGGTCCCGCATGTACGTGCAGAATAGATCGAGCGACGATCGCTTCGTGGATGCACCCTCCACCGCCTTTGCCAAGGCGGCATCCAAGGTGCGGCCCTCGTTGGACCTGCGGCCCGTGAGCAGGTATCCCAATTACCAGCGTAAGATGTTCTCCCCCGCGTGGATGCCTTCACGTGGATTGGTGGATCTCATCAATGGAAGCGATGCGGATGTGGTGCATATGCACTGGGTGAATGGAGGCATGTTGCGGATCGAGGATCTGGCGCGCATACAAAGGCCGATCGTGTGGTCCATGCATGACATGTGGCCGTTCACAGGTGGGTGCCATTATGATGAGGAATGCGGCCGGTATGCCAGCCATTGCGGTGCCTGTCCCATACTCGGATCCGATCGCGAGCGGGACCTTAGCTACAAGGTGTTCGAACGCAAATCACGCATCTACCGATCACTAAGGCCGATCACTTTCGTTGGGCTCAGCCATTGGATGGCCACCTCCGCGCGCAACAGTGCCCTTGCTCAAGGACACAACGTGGTGGAGCTGCCCAATCCCATCGATACGGAAGTCTTCAAGCCGGTGGATCGCATGGAAGCCCGGCGTATGCTCGGCCTGCCGTTGGATCGCCCTTTGATCTTGTTCGGCGCAGTGAACGCAACGGCCGATCCGCGTAAAGGCTTCAGACATTTGGCGGCGGCGTTGGAGCTGATCCCACAGAATTCGGTGGAGCTGGTGATCTTCGGTTCCAGCAGGCCGAAGGATCCACCCCGGCTGGGCCACCCCATGCATTATGTTGGCCGCCTATCCGATGATGTTTCACTCGCCCTATTGTACAATGCCGCGGACGTGAGCGTAGTGCCTTCCGTGCAGGAGAACCTCAGCAACACCATTGTCGAAAGTCTCTCCTGTGGTACACCCGCTGTGGCATTTCGCATCGGTGGTAATCCGGACATGATCGATCATCAGCAGAATGGCTATCTGGCGCGACCTTTCGATGCTGCCGATCTGGCTTCGGGGATCAGGCAGGCGCTGGACAATGGAACAGGGGCGTGGCGCAGAGCCGCACGGGTGAGCGCTGTGGAACGCTTCGGAATGCTCCGGGTGGCGGAACGTTACAAGGAGCTGTATGGATCCATTATCTCCTCGGAGCGGCAGTGATAGGAGCGGGGCTGTACCTTTGCCGCCCGTTCTTGCCAGACCCCATAGTTCAATGGATAGAATAGGAGTTTCCTAAACTCTAGATCCAGGTTCGACTCCTGGTGGGGTCACTCTTCTCTCCTCCCCCAAGCCTTCTTTGCCGCTCAACAGCGCGCTGTGTGAAAAAGCATATGGCACGCGGCATACCCGTGGTCGACCTAGCTACCTTCGGCGTGGCCGTAAGTGTGCGTATGGCTGCGTAACTTCAGTGCATGTGCAGGATCATCATCTGGGTATGGTGCATGGTATGGGGCTTGTCCATCTGGGCGCAGCCCGGCA
>JAEZCB010000251.1 GCA_023412755.1 Bacteroidota bacterium | reverse complement strand
ACCTGGATCCGGGTGTTCATCTCCATGAAGTAGAAATTCCGGTCTTTGTCCACCAGGAATTCCACCGTGCCAACGCCTTCGTAATTCACGCTGGCGGCCGCCTTTATCGCCGCCTCGCCCATCTTCTTGCGGAGCGTTTTGGTCATGAAGGGGCTGGGGGTCTCTTCCACGAGCTTCTGGTGGCGCCGCTGGATACTGCAGTCACGCTCGCTCATATGGCAGAAGGTGCCATATTGGTCCCCGGCGATCTGGATCTCGATGTGGCGAGGCTCCAGAATGTACTTTTCCATGTACATGCCCGGATTGCCGAATGCCGCCCCCGCCTCCTGGCTGGCCCTTTCGAACGCCTCTTCGAATTCCTTTTCGTCCCATACCAGGCGCATGCCCTTGCCACCGCCACCGGCCGTGGCCTTGAGGATCACTGGATACCCGATCTCCTTCGCAGCGGCTTTGGCCACCTTGAGGTCACTGATGAGTCCTTCACTCCCGGGCACAACGGGCACGCCTGCCGCGATCATCGTCGCTTTGGCCGTCGCCTTGTCGCCCATGGCTTCTATCTGCTCGGGCAGAGCACCTATGAACTTGATGTCGTGCTGTTGGCAAAGCTTGCTGAACTTGGCGTTCTCGCTGAGGAAGCCGTAGCCAGGGTGGATCGCATCGGCATTGGTGATCTCGGCCGCGGCTATGATCCGGGGCATGTTCAGGTAGCTTTCCTTGCTCACCGGTGGCCCGATGCAAACGGCTTCATCGGCGAAACGTACATGCAGGCTCTCCTTGTCGGCGGTGCTGTACACGGCCACCGTCTTGATGCCCATTTCGCGGCAGGTGCGGATCACGCGTAGCGCGATCTCGCCGCGATTGGCGATCAGGATCTTCTTGAACATGTGTTGCTGATAAGGGAGTGCTTACGAAGGATCCACCAGGAAAAGCGGCTGGTCGTACTCCACAGGCTTGGCATCATCCACCAGCACCTTTACGATCTTGCCACTTACCTCGCTTTCGATCTCGTTGAAGAGCTTCATGGCTTCAATGATGCAGATGGTCTTGCCCGGTTTCACCTCATCGCCCACATTCACGAACACGGGCTTTCCTGGTCCCGCAGCACGGTAGAATGTGCCGATCATGGGGGATTTGATGGTGATGTACCTGGGATCCGTGGAGGGCGCGGATGCCTGTTGCGGCGGAGCAGGAGCTGGGGCCGGCTGTGGGGGAGGTGCCGGTGCCGCTGCCGGCTGGGGCAGCTGCTGGGGCAGGGGCTGCGCGATGACCTGCACAGGTTGTTCCTTCTTCCCTGCTGGTGTCTTGATGGTGATCTTGAAATCCTTCTGCTCGATCTCCACCTCGCTCACGCCACTCTTGGCTACGAATTTGATCAGGTCCTGGATCTGGGATAGGTTCATTTCTCAGGTGTGCTATTGCCGGACAGCCGGACGAAGGTAGGTGCTCAGTCGATAGGTGGAACAACGAGAAGCGTTCAAGATCCGTAGGCCCACTTCAACCATATGGCACCCCAGGTGAAGCCGCCTCCGAATGCCGATAGGATCAGGTTGTCGCCTTTTTTCAGGCGAGATTCCCACTCCCAGAGACAAAGTGGTATGGTGCCGGAGGTGGTGTTCCCGTACTTTTCTATGTTCACCATCACCTTGCCATCATCAAGGCCCATGCGGCTGGCGGTGGCATCTATGATGCGCTTGTTGGCCTGGTGAGGCACCAGCCATGCCACATCATCGGGGGCCAGGCCGTTGCGTTCCATGATCTCCGCACTCACATCGGCCATGTTGGTAACGGCGAACTTGAAGACGGCCTTCCCTTCCTGGTACACATAATGCTCGTGCGCTTCCACCGTACGGTGAGTGGCCGGACGCAACGATCCACCGGCCTTCTGGTGCAGATACTGGCAACCGGAACCATCGCTGCGCATGATCGAATCCATTATGCCCATGCCCTCGGTGGAGGGCTCAAGAAGAACGGCGCCACAACCATCCCCGAAGATGATGCAGGTTGTGCGGTCCTCGTAATCGATGATCGAACTCATCTTGTCACCACCCACCACTACCACGTTGCGATACCTGCCGGTTTCAATGAACTGGGCTGCAGTTACAAGGGCATACAGGAATCCGGAGCATGCGGCACCCAGATCGAATCCCCAGGCGTTCTTCGCGCCGATGGCATCGCACACGATGTTGGCCGTGGCCGGGAACACCCTGTCCGGGGTCACCGTGGCCACGATCATAAGGTCTATCTCTTCAGCGTCGATACCGCGCTTCTTCAGCACACCATTCACCGCCTCGATGGCCATGGTGCTAAGGCCCTGATCCTTCCCCTTAAGCACCCTTCGCTCCTTGATGCCCGTACGCTCGGTGATCCACGCATCGCTGGTCTCCACCATCCCTTCCAGCACGTGGTTGGTAAGCCGGAATTCCGGCACATATCCATGCACGGCGGTGATGGCGGCGGTGGTGCGTTGGCTCATAGAAGTGCTTCCCGTATGCGTTCGTTCAATTTGCTGTTCACCACATCGCGGGTGAACAGGATCATGTTCTTGATGGTGGCCGCATTGCTGATGCCGTGGCCGATGATCACATTGCCATTGACACCAAGCACAGGCAGCCCGCCGTAGTTCTCGTAATCGAACCGGTCGAAGAAGGGTTCGCTCACACCATGTCGCTTCATCAATTCATGGAAAGCTTCAATGGCCTTGAGCACCACATTGCCGGTGAAACCATCGGTGACGAACACGTCCGCCTTTCCATTGAACAGGTCGCGGCCTTCCACATTGCCAACAAATCGATACTTGTCCTGCTCCTTCATCAACCCATAAGTGGCCTGGCGAAGGATGTCGCCTTTCTTTTCCTCCTCACCTATATTGAGCAATCCCACACGCGGCTCCTCGATCCGAAAGACATGCTTGGCGAACATGGCGCCAAGAAGGCCGAATTGCTCCAACACGTCCGGTTTGCAATCCGCATTCGCTCCCACATCCAGGAGTACCCCGTAGCGGCCATCCTCCTTGGGAACTATGCTGGGAATGCATGGCCGGATGACACCGGGTATGGGTTTAACACTGAATACGCTGCCCACGAGCATGGCCCCGGTATTGCCGTTGCTGGCAAAGGCATCCAGGCTTCCCTCCTTCATCAAGTGAAAGCCTATGCTGATGCTGCTTCTGGGCTTGGCTTGGAGCGCCTTTGTAGGATGATCGCTCATGGTGATATCGTCCTGGCTGGGGACGATATCGAAGGCGGACGGGTCTGCATTCTCCCTTGCCAACTCATGCTGGATCCTTTCGGGATCGCCGATGAGCACCAGGCGTACATCGGCCGGTAATTCACGCGCAGCGAGCACGGCTCCCAGGGTGGGAACCCCCGGACCGTGGTCGCTACCCATGATATCCACTCCGATCCTCATATGTGGAGGCGGCTGGCTGGGCTATTTGACCTTACTCGGTGGCTTCCGAAGCGGATACCACCAGCTTGCCGTTGTAGTAGAGGTCTTCCCCTACTTTGTACGCACGGTGGCGCAGGTGCATCTCGCCGGTGTTGGGGTCCTTCGTGAGGGTGGGAACACCTGCCTTCTGGTGGGTACGCCGCTTGGCGGTGCGGGTCTTCGAATGGCGACGCTTGGGATTTGGCATGGTAGTAGGGTCGTTAAGCTTACGGCCTCTTGTTCTTCAGTTCCTTGAGCGCGTCCCAGCGCGGGTCCGGTACGTGCTCATGTTCGTTGACGTGTTCGTTCAAGGCCTTCAGCACCTCTGGATCACATTCTCCCGGAGGGTGTACCGGGCGGATCGGCAAAGAAAGGCGAAGACACTCATAGATATAGTGTGTAAGGTTGATGCTGTATGCACTGGGGTCCAGGACCACCAGTTCATCATCATCGCTTTCCTCTTCAAGCGCCAGACGGAAGATCTGCCGCTGATCGCATTGCACCTGATGGGTGAGGGGGCCATTGCAGCGTGCGCACCGCAGTTCCACGCGGCCATCCTCCTGGATGTGGGTCACCAGCATATTGGGGCTCTTGTCCAGGGTGACATACACGGCGATATGGCCACCTTCCATCTCCTCTTCTCCGGTCGCGTCGAAGAAATCCTGGTCCAGCTCGAAATGGAATTCGTGCTGGCCATCCTTCAAGCCGGTGAAGTTGATCGTATGTTCTTTGATGGCCTCCACTACTGATCGCTGTTCCCGGCACCTGCCGCACCTTGGCACAGGAGGATCTGTGCGGCAGGGTCACGGCCGGGCAAAGGGACGGCAAATGTACGGTATTTCAGGGATCTGGCGTTTGGCAGCCGGAGGAAAGTGGTTCAGCCGGTATCAGGCCTCCTTCCTCTCCTTCTCCTTTTTCTGCGGCTGAAGCGGTGAAGCGCTGATGCTGCGGTAATGTTCCCTGGCGCGCTTGATGTCGCAGGCCATCCAGACGGCTGCACGGAAGGAACCCTCGTGGGCCACACCCTGCCCCGCTATGGAAAGGCCGGTGCCATGGTCCGGGCTGGTGCGCACCACCGGCAACCCTGCGGTGAAGTTGACACCCTTGCCGAAGTTGAGGGCCTTGAACGGAGCAAGCCCCTGATCATGGTACATGGCCAGTACCCCATCGAAATGCTCATACGTGCCATTGCCGAAAAACCCATCGGCAGGGTATGGCCCCATCGCGTGGATCCCCTCGCTCACCAGCTGCCGCACGGCAGGCAATATGCGCTCCCTGTCCTCATTCCCCAGGGTGCCATTATCGCCAGCATGGGGATTGAGGCCGAGGATGGCTATGCGCGGTGTGGCAATGCCCAGATCCCTCATTAAACTCTGGTGCAGTAAGCGCGCCTTGACAAGGACCTTCTCCTGGTCCACGGCGTCGGGCACCTCCCTCAACGGAATATGGCCGGTAACGGTGCCTACGCGTAACCCTTCACCGATCAGGAGCATGAGCACTTCTCCTTCACCACCGGCCATGTTGCGCAGGAATTCGGTGTGTCCGGGAAAGGGGAAGCCGGCCTGGTGCATACTGTTCTTATCAATAGGGGCGGTCACCAGCACATCCACCTTTCCACTGGCGAGGTCGGCGGCGGCTGCCTCCAGGCTTTTTATCGCATAGCTGGCCATTTTTCCGGAGGGTTTCCCCAGTTCGATCGGCACATCCTCCTCCCATAAATTCACCAGATTGAGCTTGCGTGGTTGCGCTTCCCGT
>JAEZCB010000225.1 GCA_023412755.1 Bacteroidota bacterium | reverse complement strand
ATGCAGACCGGTGCTTGCGCACTCGCCCAAAGCCCATAATCCTTCCATGGCAGTGTGCCCACGGTCATCGGTGCGAATGCCGCCGCAGAGGTAATGGGCCGCAGGCATCACTGGGATCAAGTCGCGTCCGGGGATGATACCATGCTCCCGGCAATTAAATGCGATCGCCGGGAATCTTCGCGCGAATCCCTCTACACCGAGTGACGATGCATCCAGCCACACATGAGCCGATCCTTCCTCCAGCATCCGGCGATGGATCGCTCGTGCCACCACATTGCGCGGTGCCAGATCGGCCATCGGGTGTACTTCCTTCATGAATGCGATCCCGCTCCGATCACGCAGGATCGCACCAGCGCCGCGCACCGCTTCACTCACCAGATGCACCGTGCCTTCGCGTCCTGTGTACAAGGCTGTAGGATGGAACTGAACGAAGGCCATATCGCGTACCGGCACACCTGCACGCAACGCCATTGCTATACCATCGCCAGTGGCCGCCGGTGGATTGGTGGTATGCCGAAACACCTGTCCGGCACCACCGGTCGCGAGCACCACCACCGATGCCTGATGATCGGTGATCCTGCCGCTGCGTGTATGCATGGTGCGCACGCCGGTGCAGATGGTGGTGCCGCCATATTCCACCGTCAACAGATCGAGCGCTCGTTGCCACGGCAGCACTTCGATATCCAGTTCCCGCACCTGGGCCAAAAGTGTACGCACGATCTCGGCGCCGGTACGATCCAGATGATGCACCACGCGCGGAAATGAATGTCCGCCTTCGTTGGTGAGATGCAAAAGGCCATCGCTGCCGGCATCGAAACGCGCTCCCATTTGGATGAGCTCGTTGATGCATTCCGTACCATCCTTCACCACGCGTTCAACCACCGATGGGATGCAACGACCACCGCCCACGGTGAGCGTGTCCTTCACGTGCTGTTCCACCGAATCCTGCGAAGCGATCACCGCCGCCACGCCTCCCTGTGCCGCGAAAGAGTTGCTCTGACTGACCGGTGCTTTGGAAAGGATCCTGATGCGATAGCGGTCATCAACATCCAGCTCTTTCAGCCGCACCGCATAGGCCATTCCTGCGATGCCACCGCCAACTATGAGTACATCCCTTTTCATCGCACCGCAAGCATCCGCCGCAGCGCCTGTTCGGCACGCAGCCGTATGTCCTCCTCCAGCACGATCTCGTTCAGGTTGTACTTCAATGCATCGTGTACCTTCTTCACTGTGTTCAGCTTCATGTACGGACATTCGCTGCATGCGCAGGTGTTGTTGCTATGCGCGGGTGCGGGGATCAGCTTCTTGCCGGGCACCAGCTGGCGCATGTTGTGCAAGATCCCAGCTTCAGTGGCCACAATGAATTCCATGGATGGATCCTTCTGCACATATTCCAGCAACGAGGAAGTCGATCCCACATGATCCGCCTCTTGAAGAACATGTTCCGGACATTCCGGATGCGCGATCAGCTTGGCATTCGGGTGCTTCCCCATCAACAGCTTCAACTTGTCAATGCTGATCTCCGCATGCACTTCGCATTCGCCGTTCCAGAGTTTCATACGGCGACCCGTGACACGCTGCACGTATGCTCCAAGGTGTTTGTCCGTGGCGAAGATGATCGGCTGGTCCTCGGGCATGCTCTGCACCACTTTCACCGCATTGCTACTGGTGCAGATGATATCGCTCATTGCTTTCACCGCGGCGCTGCAGTTGATGTAGGTCACAACCTTGTAGCCGGGGTGCTGATCCAGGAAGTCAGCGAAGGCATCAGCGGGAGCGGAATCTGCGAGTGAGCAACCGGCGGCCATATCAGGCACCAGCACCGTGCGATGCGGATTCAGGATCTTGGCGGTCTCGGCCATGAAGTGCACGCCGGCGAAGAGGATCACATCGGCCTTGCTCTTGTCTGCCGCCTGCGCCAGCGCAAGGCTATCACCGATGAAGTCGGCGAACTCCTGTATCTCCGGCGTCTGGTAATAATGCGCGAGCACCACCGCATTGCGCTCCTTCTTCAACCGGTGGATCTCTTCGACCCAATGATCATGTAGAAGGAATTCTTCCGCAGGTGAGTGGGCTTTTTGCGCTGGTGCACGTGCTATGTTCGCTCCGGGCATGGTCGTTATTTTTCTGGTGCAGGCGTTGTGATGCCGATCGGTGTTTCGGGAAGCACGGGCACTCCCTGGCGCAGCGGTCTCACCGCGAAGGGTGATGTGCCACGAAGGGTATAGAGCCCGATCACCCGCATGGCCAGCATGGAGATCCCGGTGAAGAGGCCGATCCCCGCCACAGCGAAACCGATCAGATACGGCCGAACCTTAAGCATGATCTGTTGGAACGGCAGATCGCTCATTACGGTGAACCAGCCTTTCACTATGCCGGCGGCGATCAGACAGAGGAAGAACAGCAACAACGATCCATTGAAGATCCAATAGCCGGTGGTGGTGAAGCTGCGGCCCTGTACTACGAGTGCCTCGCGCCGCATTTCACCTGCGATAAAGAGTACTGAGGCGAACAGGATAGTGGTGTTGATACCGATGGTGCTGCCCATGGCGTGCGCCACCGTGATGTGCGTGCCGTGGGTGAAAAGGTTGATCGCGGGGATCGAGATCAGCAAGGCAAGCCCGAGGTTGATGAAGACCCAGACCTCACTTGCGTATAGAAAGCGATAGGGCACCGAATAGGCATTGCGTTTCGCATCGCTCACGGTGCCGCGCCAGAGGTAGATGATCCGCGCAAGGATGATCCATTCTGTCATGCTGATGCCGTAAGCGAGGATCCGCAGCCAGAGCGCGCTCGGCACTGGGTAGATGTGGTGTGCCCAGCCGAACAACAGATTGGTGAAGCCTAGCGAGAACAGAAGATAGGACAATCGTGATCGGGCGATAGCGGTGTTCCCGGTGATCCGCTCCATTACCACCATGGCGGTGCCGTACACGAGCATGTTCCAAGAGCCGGTCAGTGCGCCATAGGCTTTCCATTGTATCGTGATATCGCGCACCACGTTCTCGCCTCCCCAGCTGAACAGCCAAAGGTTCGATTCGATGTAGGTGAAGAGGAAGAAGGCAAGCCCTGTACTCCACATCCATAGGTAGGCCGGCCACGGTCCTTTTTTCTTCGCTGCGGTGCGGAAGAAATTGTACATGAACAGAAGCCACGAGAGCACGATCGGGATCCCCAGCACCGGCGGGAATTCCCAGTATTCTCTTCCACCGAAACGACCAAGGAAATAAGAGCCGATGATCGCGAGGCCGGTGCCGATGAAGAGGAACAGATGCACACGCGCGAGCACCGGTGAATGCAAGGGCGCGTTCACGATGCGTGGCAGGTAGTAGTAAATGCCACCGATCGCGGCCATGAAGATCCACGCGACCACCAGCGAAACGTGCAGCGGCCGCGACTTCACAAAGGGCACAAGATCGATCACGCCAGGGATAACATGCTGCCAGGAGCCGATCACTCCGAACAGCGCGCCTGCCCACAGCGATGCCACTGCCAGCACCACAAATCCGATGGCTGCTCCACGATCATTCTTCATCGCCGTACATTTCCTTGTAGGTGCCGTACCACGTGGGGTTGAGATCACGGATCGGGTAGGTGCCCGATGCCGCCATGGCTTCCAGATAGGCGATCAGGTCATCGGCTTGTTCGGCAGTCACGCCGAGGTTGGGCATGGTGCCGCTACCGTGCATGATCAAAGCCTTTGCGTACTCTGAACTCTTATCTGTTGTCACATTCGTAAGGTCCGGTCCCATATAGCCGCCGAGACCATAGAACTGGTGGCATGCGGTACAGTTGAATTGATTAAAGAGGGTGCGGCCACGCAGCGCCTGTTCATTCAGCGTTCCCTTGCCTTCGGGAACTGCGGTGGAAGTGCTCCAAGTGAGGAAGGTTTGCACCACGAATAGCCCGGTTAGGCAAAAGAAGATCAGCCGCCGATGCAGCGGCCGGAATTCTTTTGCTTTTCCACTGATCGCCTTGGACTTTCGCATGTTCCAAAGGACCAAGGTACCGGCACCACATGACGTGGAATATGACGGACATCATGAAATGGGCGTCGGTGGCTTTTGAGCACAAATACACGCTGGCAGGATCCTTGGTCGTACTGGACCAACCAATTTGATAGAACCATGAAATATGCAATGATGGCCCTGGCGGCTTGTTTTCTGTTCGCCTGCAACGAAGGCCCCGACAACGATAGGATGGAAGATCGCTCCCGCACGATGGATGCGCAGAAACAGGAGCGTACCTACGATTCTCCGGAGATGTCCGGTGAATATGATGAGATGCGGCAGCCAGTGGATCAAGTGAACCCTCCCGAGGACATGGTACCATTCACGCATGAGATCCGGAACGATTCGGTGATCGCTCCAATTGAAGGAGGCGACGGCAGCTACCACACCGGATCGAAGACCTTGGACACTGAAGTGAATACGAACGGGACCAGGAATGAACGTATGCAAGGTTCAGCTCCTGCCACAGGTTCACAACCCGTGATGCCTGAAGGCGGGACCATGCATCATTCATCGGGGAACGTGAATAATGTTGATGGTGCCAACACGGGTACCACCATTGTACCGATCACAGAAGAAGGTGTGAACCAACCGCCCGGCGCGCAGCACATGAGCCAGGATGGGCAGCCAATGAATCCGCAGAACGAACAGACTTCTACCGGAGAGATGAATGATGGCGAAGGGCAGACCACGGAAGGTGATGGAGTCAATGATAGTTTGGAACATCACCAAGGACAGATGCCGCAAGAACCCTGATCTACAAGAAGTATACAAAAAAAGCCGGTGCGGGAGCATCGGCTTTTTTATGCGGGAGGCTCGGAGAAAAAATCGGTCCCGTGTATTTTTGTGTAAAGTCAGATCATGGAAACCATTCACCTCCCTCTACTGATCGAAACTGATGAGGATGGTGTATACATCGTAAGATGCCCGATGTTCAAGGGGTGCCATAGTTATGGGGCCACGATCGAAGAAGCCATGGCCAACATCAGGGAGGTGATCGCGATGTGCATGGAAGAGGAGAAGCCCGAGAATCTCAACAAGTTCGTTGGTTTTCGGGAGATCGAGGTCCCTGTCAGGCTGGCCTCCTGATGGCGAAGCAACATGTGGTCAACGGCAAAGAGTTGATCAAGCTTCTTCTCTAGCTCGGCTTTGAATTGACACGTGTGAACGGCTCGCGTCACCGGATGCGGCATCCTGATGGACGCGTGACCACGGTTCCAGTGCATGGCACCAAGGATATCCCAAAAGGTTTGTTGCGGAAGATCATTCGTGAGGATCTGAAATTGGGAATGGATGAGTTCGATGAGCTGATCAAGGGTGGGTAGTTTGCCCTTGTATGGGCTGTACTCAACGCGAATGGAGGCGAATGGATCGGGTGACGGTCCATTCGCCTCCATTGGTGATACCCGAAAGGACTTTGCTGGCACGGGAGCACTTGGCCATGCGTCAGCCGCGTGAGCGAGCGAAGCGGCAGCCTGCCGCAGAAGCGCTGGTGCTGTGTCAGCGAGGAGGCGACCGGAGGAAGCCACCGCAGCGGC
>JAEZCB010000210.1 GCA_023412755.1 Bacteroidota bacterium | reverse complement strand
GCACCAGCCCGCCCAGGATAAGTGCGAACGGCCAGGACCAATGTGCTATGTACATGCCATAGTCGGCGAACCAAAAGCGATCCGGAGGGCCAAGCCATTCCGAAAGGCCGCCCTGCCCCAACTGTTTCAGGAAGATCGGCAGGTTGGGCAGGTAGAAGAGCACCACCAGCGCGCACATGAAAAAGTATCCCTTGCGTTGTTCCGGCCGGATCAGGAAGAACATGCTCGCCACCATGATGCCGGCCAGCATCAGGGAGAAATGGTGTACATAGGCGCTGAGCAGCGCGGCGAAGAAGGCGCCCCGCAGATGCCGGTAGCCACCGAAGGCCACATACCGCGTGAGCTGATCCGCGAGCCAGGCCGTGGTGAAAAGCCCAGCCGCATATGGGCGCGCGATCTGGCCGTACATCACCGTGTACTGCAACGTGGCCATCAGCGCTGTTAGCAGAATGGCCGTGGTGGCGCTGGTCCAAAGGATCGCGGTGCGGTAAAGGAAGAAGATGGCCAGCAGGCCCATGAGGATGAACGGCAGCTTCACCCCATGCTCTTCCATGCCGAAGATCCGCGTCCATATCCACTCGAACACCTGCACGCCAGGCGGGTGTGTGTCCTGCTGCGCCACGCCGCGCTGCACCGTTTCGTACAAGCTGGGATAGATGCGCACCAGCGCGCTGATCTCATCGTGGGTGTAAGGGATGTGGGGCAGATCCCAGAAGCGGAGGATCGCCGCGAGCACCAGCAGCACCAGAAAGGTGTACCGCGCCCATTGCTCACCGGGCAGGAGCCTGCGGCGGTAACGCGTGATATGCGCCCTCCATGCGAACATGATCAGCCATTGCGGTCCATATCCCGCTGCACATCCTTCGCTTTTAGGCTCTCACGTTTGTCGTAACTCTTCTTGCCTTTCGCCACGGCGATCTCCAGCTTGGCGAAGCCATTCCTGGCGATGTAGAGCCGGGTGGGTATGATCGTCATGCCCACATCGCGCAATTTGCGCTTCAGCTTGTCCAGTTCGCGCTGGTGGAGCAGCAGCTTTCGATCCCGCTTGGGCTCGTGCACAAAATGGATGTTGGTGCCATAAGGGTTTATCTGCATGTTGCGCACCACCAGATCATTGCCCACAAAAGCACAGAACGCCTCACTGATGCTGGCGCCCCCGGCCCTGATGCTCTTGATCTCGGAACCCATGAGGATCATGCCGCATTCATACGTATCGAGCAGGTGGTACTCGAAGCCCGCACGCCTGTTCTTCACCTCTATCGCCGGTGCCGCCATCGGTGGCGAAGCTACGGCAGGGGAAAAATGACGCGGCGGTCCTTCACTTATCCAATTACTGCGGAGCTGTGGGGCGTGGTGATAGTGGGGCGATCATCAGATCATTTTAAACCTCCGCAGGGTCTCCTGAAAGGGACCCTGCGGCCCTCTTGAAACCGTATCATCTTTTTCCACAGAACCGCTCACCCGGAGCGAAGCCCGGCGATCGGTACCCGGCGTATCGGTTCAACCGGCGTTCTCGTACGCTTTCTTCAACCACGCGAACACCTCCTGGTGCAGGTCGCTCTCGCTGGCCAGCTCCATCTTGTGGGAGCACATCGCGTTGCTCCTGGTCTCGGCCTTCAGCCGGCCTTCCGCTGGCTGGCCCTTCAGGTTGATGCCGATCTCGAAGCGCGTTCGGGTGGCGGGGGTGAGCAGGGCGAATTGTTTCTTGCGGCGAAGGCTCACCGAACTGTTCTTCGGGGCTATCTCCACATCGCTGCCGAAGGTGCGCACCCTGTCCACCACGGCCTCGTAGATGGGCCGCAGGTGGTCCTTTCCCTTGTACTGTTTCTCCACCAGCTCTTCCGGGCTGGCCGCGGAGCCCGCATCGCTGCCCCGTGCCTTCAGCGCGATCAGGTTCGCATAACCGTGGGTGAGCCCCTGTTCCTCTTTCAGGAACTTCATTGCCTCGCCGTGTTTGGCGAACCCCTTTCCGCGCACCAGCGCGATCCATTCCCCCAGATCGCGCCCCGTATTCTTGCGCAGGTTGTCCAGCATTGTCTGTGCGGCCTTGTCCATGGTCTGTGTCATGTGGTGGATGGTAGATGGTGGTAAGGTGATCAAGAGGAGGAAGCGGGTGGCATGATCATCTGGTGATACAGGTCCACCGTCACCTTTTGTCGCCCACATTCCGCATATTCGCGAACCTCTCAGCCCCCATGCATCTGATCTTTTGAGCGAAGCAACGTGCCTCTTCCAAACCGCTGGTCCACCAAAAACTTTGATGTAATGACCGACTTCAAGAAGATCCGCTCATTCCTTCTCATCGCCTTCGGGCTTACCTGGGGCATTGCATCGATAGGATATCTCGTGGGCATCGATGCGGCTTCTGGCACAGCCTATATGATACTCGCTGCCAGCGCCATGCTGTGCCCGGCCGCTGCCGCGATCATCCAACAACGCGTGATCGATAAGGAAGCATGGGCCGGTCTTGGGCTTCGTTTGAAAGGCACTGACTGGCGGATCGTTGCATACACGGCGCTTGCCGGCCTGTGCATTGTACCCGTATGTCTGGCGGTCCTCGAAGCATTGGGCGATCGAGGCGGCTTCACCGGTTTCGGTTCCGTGAACATGACCACGGAAGGTTTCATTAACTCCGTACAGGAAGCCATGGCAGCCGCAGGAGTGGAAGCCGCCGCCGATCAATTCGCGGTGCTGGCGGATCTGCCAGCCACTGTGATCCTCGTCATGGTATTGTTGCAAGCGCTGCTGGCGGCCTGCACAGTGAATCTGCCCTTCATGCTCGGGGAGGAATTGGGCTGGCGTGGCTATCTCTTCCAGCGCATCGCACATTGGCGCGGCCTGCAACGTGTTCTGTTCACCGGCGCGATCTGGGGCTTGTGGCACGCACCGCTCATCATGATGGGCCATAACTATCCCGGCTATCCGATCATCGGAGTGTTCATGATGGTGGTGTTCTGTGTGCTGGCAGCATTCCTTTTTGATTGGACCCGCAGCCGCAGCCGCTCCATCTGGTCATCCTGCGTGCTCCATGGCATCATCAACGGTAGCGCCGGGGCGGTCATACTCTTCGCCTCCGGCGGGCATGTGCTCATCGGCTCCATCGTGGGTGTTGCTGGGTTCATCGCCATATTGATCATCAGCATGGCGATATTGATCCTGGACAAGCGGTACCGGAACGAATTCATTTCGCCTGTGCCGATGGTGGAGGTTTCTGTTACCTGATCTTCTGATCGACAACATGTCCCTTTTCCAAACCACCGTTCTCACCAAATACCTCGCGCAGCAGGATCAGCAGCGCATGGCCGCTTTCTACGAGGCTTTCAAACTGCACTTCCACAACGCGGAGATCCAGAACAACATCCGCGAAAGCAAGGAGGAACAGTACCAGGAAGGTTTTCTGCGCGATCTGTTCGTGAACATCCTCGGCTACACGCTGAATCCGCAGGCCGGCTTCGAGCTCACCACAGAATTCAAGAACGAGAAGGGCAGCAGGAAAGCCGATGGTGCGATCCTGCGCGATGGAAAAGCGATCGCCGTGATCGAGCTCAAGGGCACCGATACCACCGATCTCGGCACCATCAACACGCAGGCCTTCAACTACAAGGCGAACCACACGCACTGCGTATATGTGGTCACCAGCAATTTCGAGAAGCTGCGGTTCTTCATCGACAATGCGGTGGAGTGGATCGAGTTCGATCTCTTCAACCTCACGTATGATGCGTTCCAGCTGTTGTGGCTCTGCCTGCAGCGCGACAACCTGCTGCGCGGCCTGCCGAAACAGGTGAAGAAGGAAAGCCTGGAAGAGGAGGAGGACATCACCAAGAAACTCTACAAGGATTACAGCGCTTTCAAGAACGCGTTGTGGCAGGATCTGGTGAAGAACCAT
>JAEZCB010000143.1 GCA_023412755.1 Bacteroidota bacterium | reverse complement strand
GTTCACGGTGGTAGGCATCTTCCGGCAGCGGTTCGCCGAGCGCTGGTGGGGCATCATGCGCATCGAATATTTCGGTGATGATGGCGCAGTGATCGGCGGCCGATCGTTGGCGGGGCTTTCACTGGGCACGGACCTGCGGATCAATGATCGCGCAGCCTGGCGTTTGGAGACGAGAGGATTCGGTAGTGCGGCGGAAACATTTCGACTGCCGGATGGAGTGCCTACGCAGTTGAATGTGGCATTTACAACGGCGCTTTGTCTGAAGCTGTGATCAGGTGACAGGAGCTATGGTCACTATTTTTTCCGCTGCACGCGCGCCTGCATCTTCGATGATGCGGCATTTCTTCCAGCCGCTTTTTCCCGTTTCGCAAGTAGGGCTTGAAGACGGTCCATCACTTCATTACGTACTTCTGTGAGGAGGAATCCTTTTAATGACAGGTGCTCATCCAATTCTTCCCACCCAATGGCTGTTCCACCTGAGATCAGCTCCCAGTTCCGAAGCTGTGCTTCTGTTGCTTTCGCAAGCCGCGGATGATCCGAAGTGCGGACCAACAAGGGTGTGCCTGTGTTCAACAGTATCACGATCAGACCCTGTTGGTACAAAGGCTCCACTGATCCGATACGCAAACCACCTTCAAAAATGATCTGGTCCAGCGGATCTTGAGATCTCAGATCAGCGCTCTTTCTTGAAGTGCTCGTACCACGCTTCGAGGAGCTTCCCGCGGTGCTCTTCGATGAGTTTCCTGATCCTGCGCCTTTGGTTCGGTTTAAAGCCATAGGAGTAATTCTCTTTCACTTCAGGTTCCAGCCACCATTTCGCATTCCCTTCACCCTTGGCCACATGCACATGCGCGGGTTCATTGTTCTCGTTGCTGAAGAAGTAGAAACTGAATCCTTCTTCAAATAGCGGCTTTGGGGTCATGCTCTTTCCAAAGATAGTGGGTGGCGATCACGCCGCCGCCTTGCCCACGCCTTTCTTGAACAGCACAAAACTGTAGATCATAGGCACGAAGGCCATGATCAGGATGATGCCCACGGACCACACCGGAAGCGCTTCACCGCGAATAAACAATGCACCGATGGCACCTACGATACCCAGCCAGAACCACATCCGGCCGCCAAGTCTGTGCGTACGCTCCCAGATCACCGGATACTCCAATGTCCATGGCGTGCGGAAGCCGATGAAGTAGTTGCTGCGCAGGCTGTACATGTAGTTGCCGATCGCGGCGAGGAAGAGGAACAGGCCAGGCATGAGCAATGCGCCGGCATCGAACGTCTCCATTTCACCTCCACGCACGATCGCATAACCGATGAAACTGAACATGAGCGTGAATACCAGTCGCAGGTGCTGGTACGATCGTGAACTGGCCTGCAGGTTCCGTTTGCGCGGATCGAGGTAAGGGATCACCAGCATCAGTATGTACATGCCGATGCAAAGGCCGCCGATCAACCATGGCAGCGTACTGCGATCACTCCAGCCATCGGGCTCGCCTCTCACATTCCAATGCGTAGCCACCCGCTCCGGCAGCGTATCCCACGCCTGCCACAGATACACCAGCGGTGCTACGATCAGCACCCAAAGCACGATCTCGTATTTCCAACTGGATCTCATCGCTTCTTTTTATTCGTAAGTGTCATTAACCACCCCACCACTTCATCCACCACCGTGGTATTCAGCGCATACCGCTGGAACTGGCCATCGCGGATGTTCGTCACCATCCCCGCCTGTTTTAACAGATCCAGGTGGTGGCTTATGCTTGGTTTGCTTATGTTGAAATGCTCGGCTATCTCCCCGGCCGTACGATCCCCTTTCCGCAGCAACTCCAGAATGGCGCGGCGGGTGGGATCGTTCAAGGCTTTGAAGGAGTTGTCCATTGGCCGTTAAGATGATTAGACAAATATCTAAATAATCGCATTCATTCGCAAATGATCGTGTGCGACCTCCTCTTCGAGTCGAGGTACCAAGGCATCAAGGCTTCAGAGCATTAACGCCGCTCAAGCCGGACCACATTCTCCACATGATAGGTATGCGGGAACATGTCCACAGGTTGTACGCGCGTTATGGCATAGGCATCCTTCATCCAAGCCAGATCACGTGCTTGCGTGGCCGGGTTGCAGCTTACATACACGATCCGCTTTGGTGCCATCTCCAGGATCCGCCGTACCACATCCTCATGCATGCCGGACCGCGGCGGATCGGTGATCAGCACATCAGGCCGCCCATTCCGTTCGATGAATGAGGCATTCAACAAGTCCTTCAGATCCCCTGCTTCGAAATGCACGTTGGTGATGCCATTCAGTTCCGCATTCCGCCATGCTTCATCGATAGCCTCGGGTACGATCTCCGCACCCACCACCTTATTCGCCCACGGTGCCACAAAAAGGCTTATGCTGCCCACACCGCAATAGAGGTCGTAGACCAGATCATCGGCACCGATCTCCGCCCATTCACGCGCAAGGCGGAACATATTCACGGTCTGCACCGCGTAGGTTTGGAAGAAGGATTTGGGCCCGATCCGGAATTTCAGCGGTGTGCGGTCCGATCCCGGTGGCAGTTCTTCGATCACATGTTCGCTACCATGGAACGTATGGATGTCAAGATCCCAGATCGTGTCGTTCTTCTTCGGGTTGATGGTCCAGAGAAGCGACGTTATCTGCGGGAAAGCCTGCTTCAATCCTTGCAGCAAACGCTCACGTGCGGTCACATCCTCATGACCCAACGCCACCAGCACCATCCACTCGCCAGCCAGGGTATTGCGAATGGTAAGGTTGCGGATGAAACCCACATGTTCCCGCACATTGTAGAAGCTTAGGTCATGCTCCGCGGCATGCAGGCGCACCCATAGGCGGATCGCGTTGCTGGGTTCCGGCTGCAGGTGGCATTGCACGATATCCAGCACCTTGTCGAATCGGCCGGGTATATGGAAGCCGAGCGCATCGCGGTCGTTGATCTCCCCAAGGGAACCCAACTCTTCGGAAGTGAACCAGCGGCTGGCACTCCCGGTGAACTCAAGTTTGTTCCGGTAGTAGGTTATTTCCGGTGAGGCCAGTGTGGGCCACACTTCGGGTAATTCCAGACCACCAAGACGTTCAAGATTGTCAATGACCTGCTGCCGCTTGTACTCGAGTTGTTTGGCGTAGGCCAGGTGTTGCCATTTGCAACCACCACACACACCAAAATGCTGGCAGAAGGGTTGCACCCGGTCCGGCGATGCCCGATGGATGTGTTTGACCACCGCCTCTGCATGGCGCCGCTTCACACTTGTCACCTGCAGATCCACTACATCGCCAGGTACAGCGCCGGTAACGAACACCACCATGCCCTCGATCCGGGTCACGGCCTTGCCTTCACTACTGGCCCCGGTGATCTCCACATTCTGGAGCAATTCCGGTGCTATTGTCTTCTTCTTTCGGCCCACGGTATTTGAATGGCCGGCAAAGGTACCTTGGGCTTGCGTAAGGATGACCGCCATTATTCCAGTTGCTTCCCGAGGTCGCGCTTTAGGTAACGGTATATTTCTCGGGAAACTAAACCCATATACCATACTTAAATGCTCTACTGATCACTATTCAAAAAAAGTAGTATCTATGTTTCATGGACCGGTCTCCATATTTCCTTGCATTCTTCCATGCTACTCTTGCATTTCTCATTTTGTTTACAGCCTGCGGTGTGCAGGTTGATCCAGATCCAGAAGATATCACCGCGGTCGATCTTGCTGGAGATAGCGTGACCCTTGAGGACCTGCGTGGTGAATTGGTCTACCTCGACATCTGGGCAAGTTGGTGTTTGCCCTGCCGCAAGGCCATCCCTGAGGTCATGCAACTGACGAAGGAAATGAAAGGGAAGCCGGTTCAGATCGTGATGCTCTCTGTGGATGACGATGAGGCTTCCTGGCGCACACTGGCCGAGCAGCATCCCGGCCCACGCCACCTGTTGATCCAAGGCGGCTTAACAAATGCATTCAGCAAGGATTACAACTTGAGCGGCGTGCCGCAG
>JAEZCB010000161.1 GCA_023412755.1 Bacteroidota bacterium | reverse complement strand
ACGATCGAGCGGATCGGTTCAGACACAGAGCAAAGTTACCTCTTTAGACAACTATTTACAAGTCGAACTGAGCCGCTCCGATCCTACCTTCGCCACCATGCCCTCCCGCCTTCGGGTCCAGCTCTATTTCATCCTTGCAGCGGCGGTGCTCTTCATGCCCGGTCTGGGTGCTGTGCACCTGTTCGACTGGGATGAGATCAACTATGGCGAAGTGGCCAGGGAGATCCTGCTCACCGGCGACTGGCTGAGGCCGCAGATCGATTTCCAACCATTCTATGAGAAGCCGCCGCTCTTCATGTGGATGCAGGCACTATGCATGTGGATCATGGGAGTGGGGGAATATGCGGCCCGCTTTCCCAATGCCATCTGCGGCATTATAACGTTGTTGGTACTGTATCGCATCGGCGACCAGTTGCGCGGTAAGGTCTTCGCGCTGTTGTGGCCACTGGCTTACGTGGGGTCGATCCTGCCGCACCTGTATTTCCGCAGCGGCATCATAGATCCGTGGTTCAACCTGTTCATCTTCCTGGGCATCCATGCGTTCGTTACGCTGGTGCAGAACGATCCCAAACGTCAGACGGGTGCCATCAATAGCCGCAGTGATCGTTACGCATGGCTCACAGGCATCTTTCTGGGGCTGGCCGTACTGACGAAGGGGCCGGTGGGAGTACTCATCCCCGGCCTTATGGCGGCCACCTACTGGGTGCTGCGCCGCAAGCGCTTCCATCTCAGCATCAGGCGGGGCACGATCATCATCATCGCCACCATCCTCACCAGCAGTGCATGGGGTGCGATCGATCTGGTGGTGAATGGCCCGCGATTCACCATTGATTTCTTCTGGCGACAGATGGCCATGCTCACCACCGAAGATGCCGGACACGGCGGCTTCTTCGCCTATCATTTCGTGGTGCTCGCCATCGGTTGTTTCCCGGCATCGCTATTCGCGATAAAGGAAATGGTGCGGCCAACGCGCACGCAGGATCCCATGCAGAACGATCACCGCATGTGGATGGTGGTGCTCTTCTGGGTGGTGCTGATCCTTTTCACCATCGTACGAACCAAGATCGTTCACTACAGCAGCATGACCTATTTCCCGCTCACTTACCTGGCGGCGCTACAGCTGGAGCAGTTTTGGCGTAAACGGGAGGGCTTCGGCGGGATCAGGTCCGCCATTGGTGCCGTGGGTATGCTCTTCGTGCTGGCCACAATGTTGCTCCCTTGGGCAGGCAGGAATGTGGAGACCATAAGGCCGCTCTTCGCGAACGATCCCTTCGCCATGGCCAACCTGGATGCGGATGTGCATTGGACCGGTTTCGAGGCGTTGGCCGGAGTGTGGCTGCTGGGTGTGCTGCTGGCAGCGCATCATCTGCATGGCAGGCGTCTCATCCGCCAAAGCATACTCACCCTGTTCATCGGTACCGCGTTCTTCGTGACCATTACACTGTACTTCTTCATTTCACGGATAGAAGCGTACTCACAACGTGCAGCTATCGAGTTCTTCAAAGATCGCCAGGGAGAGGCGGCCTATGTAGTGCCCTTGTACTACAAGACCTACGCCCACCTATACTACACCAGGAAGCGACCACCACATGACCCGCGTGCGCACGATAGGGACTGGCTGTTGAATGGAGATGTGGACCAGCCCGTGTATGCCATTTGCAAGATAACGGCCGTGTAACAGGTACGTGGGATCGGTACGCTGGAAGAGATACACCGCGCCAATGGGTTCGTGTTCTGGCGCCGGGTGGGCATGGATACTTCCACCTCCTCACCATCGCAATTGCCGCCGCCATCGCTGGAGAACGCGTTGTGAGCCAGACTTATGAACAGGGCGCCGCAGGCTTCTTTTCAACCGGATGCGTACCATACCCCCGTTCACCGCCTTATCTTGGAACTATAATTCCATAACAGACCATACCATGGCAGTTGAAGCTTACTGTGTGAAATGCAAGGCCAAGCGCGAAATGAAGGAGGCCAAGGAGGTAGAAATGGCCAATGGCCGCAAGGCGATGAAAGGCAGCTGTCCCGTTTGTGGAACGGGCATGTTCAAGATCCTCGGCAAGGCCTGATCGGCACAGTACAAATGAGAGCCACCCTGGAATGGTGGCTCTCTTGTAGTGCCATGGCCGGGGGCCTCTTCAAGGCATGTGGCCAGGTGTGGCAAAGGGCTCCGCGTGGGTTACCTTCGCGGCGCCATGCCCGCCAGCGAACTAGCTTACTTCATGGATAAGGCCATTCCCGCGGCATTCGCGGCAGGCAAAGCCATTATGCAGGTGCGCCGGACCGCGCTTGATGTGTCTCCGAAGCAGGATGGATCTCCCGTGACCCAGGCCGATCGGGAAGCACACCAGACCATTCAAGAACACCTGACCGATACCGGCCTTCCGGTATTAAGCGAAGAGGGCGCCACCATTGAGGCCGAGGAGAGGCAGCGGTGGGAACTCTACTGGTTGGTGGATCCACTGGATGGCACCAAGGAATTCATAAAAGGCAACGGGGAATACAGTGTGAACATCGCATTGATGCGCCGCGATCAGCTCCCTGCTGGCCCTGCGGGTGCGGCCATGCCCGTGGCGGGAGTGTTGTATGTGCCGGTGAAGGATCTGCTGTATTTCGCATGGGAGGGCGGCGGTGCATACCGACAGCATGATGCTGCAACCCAGACACCCGGTCCCACGTATGATCGGGCCGCCTTGGCACTACGGCTGCCAGCAATGGAGAAGAGAGGAACATATACCATAGTGGCGAGCCGATCGCACACCAATGCGAGCACCAGCGCCTTCATTGAGCGCAAGCGGTTTGAACATGGCGCGGTGCGGATCGCGCGGATGGGCAGTGCGCTTAAGATCTGTCTGGTGGCCGAAGGCGCAGCGGATGTCTATCCCCGGTTCGGGCCCACCATGGAATGGGACACTGCGGCGGGACATGCCATCTGCAACGAGACCGGCAGGACCATTACCGACATGGCCACTGGAAGACCCATGCGTTACAACAAATACGACCTGATGAACAACGCGTTCATCGTTGAATGATCACAGATGACCAGCAAGAAGAAGAGCACAAAGCGTGGCGGCAGCGACAAGATCGGCACCACCAAGATCTCCGTCAAGAAAATGGAGGCCAAACCATCGGCCAAGGCGAAGGTCGTGCCCGATCCATCGTTGAACGGCCATGGCAAAAAGCGCAAAGTGGCCCTGATCACAGGCGTCACCGGCCAGGATGGCGCCTACCTCAGCGAATTCCTTTTGGGTAAAGGGTATGAGGTGCATGGCATGAAGCGCCGCAGCTCGCTCTTCAATACGGATCGGATCGATCACCTGTACCACGATATGCATGAGAAGGGTGAACCCTTCCACCTGCACTACGGGGACATGACCGATAGCGTGACCTGCCTGCGCCTGGTGCAGGAGATCCAGCCGGACGAGATCTACAACCTTGCCGCACAGAGCCATGTGGCGGTAAGCTTCGAGTTACCGGAGTATACCGCGAACGCCGATGCGATCGGCGCCTTGCGCTTTCTGGAGGCCATCCGCATACTGGGCTTGGAAAAAAAGACGAAGTTCTACCAGGCCAGCACCAGCGAATTGTATGGCGGTGTGCGTGCGCATGCACAGAATGAGGAAACGCCATTCCACCCCCGCAGTCCTTATGGCGTGGCCAAGTTGTATGCGTTCTGGATCACCAAGAACTACCGCGAGAGCTATGGCATGTTCGCATGCAACGGCATTCTCTTCAACCATGAAAGCCCGCTGCGTGGCGAAACATTCGTGACACGGAAGATCACCCGTGCCGTGGCCAAGATCAAATTGGGCCTGCAGGACACGCTCTACCTGGGCAACCTGGACGCCAAACGCGACTGGGGGCATGCAAAGGACTATGTGGAAGGCATGTGGCTGATGCTTCAGGCGAAGAAGCCGGAGGATTTCGTGCTGGCCACCGGCAAAACATACACCGTGCGCCACTTTATCGAACTCGCCTTCCGCGAGGTGGGCATCAAGCTGGAATGGAAAGGCAAGGGCGTGAAGGAGAAAGCAGTGGACAGGAAGACCGGCAAGACACGGGTGGCGATCGATCCACGCTATTTCCGCCCTGCGGAAGTGGATCATCTGGAAGGGGATCCCAGCAAGGCCCGCAAAGTGCTCGGCTGGAGGCATAAGTATGAATTGCCCGATCTGGTGAAGGAAATGGTGGCCGAGGATGTCAAGCTCTTCGAGCGCGATGTATATCTGCAGAAAGGCGGCCATACGATCCTGCACGAGGTGGAGTAACGACCATACGATCACAGGAGATCCCGATGATGAACAAGCAAGACAAGATCTACGTAGCGGGCCACCGCGGCATGGTGGGCAGCGCCATTATCCGCAAGCTCCAGAAGGAGGGCTACGCCAACATCGTTACGCGTACCAGCAAGGAGTTGGACCTCAAGGAGCAGCAGGCCGTACGTGACTTCTTCGCGCAGGAGAAGCCGAAGTATGTGGTGCTTGCCGCTGCGAAGGTGGGCGGCATACATGCCAACAATGTGTACCGCGCGCAGTTCCTTTACGAGAACCTGATGATCCAGAACAATGTGATCCACAATGCCCACGAGCATGATGTGGAGAAGCTGCTTTTCCTCGGATCATCTTGCATCTATCCAAAGCTGGCGCCACAGCCCTTGAAGGAGGAAAGTCTGCTTTCAGGGCCACTGGAGCAGACCAATGAACCTTATGCCATTGCTAAGATCGCCGGGATCAAAATGGTGGAGAGCTACCGCAGGCAGTATGGGCGGAACTACATCAGCGCCATGCCCACCAACCTGTATGGACCCAACGACAACTACGATCTCAACAACAGCCACGTGCTCCCCGCGCTGATCCGGAAATTCCATACCGCCAAGGTCACAGGTACGGATCATGTGGAGGTATGGGGCACAGGCTCACCCCGCCGCGAATTCCTGCATGTGGATGATCTGGCCGATGCCTGTTTCTTCCTTTTGCGGAATTACGATGAAGAGATGTTCGTGAACATCGGCACGGGCGAAGATCTCACGATCAAGGAGCTCGCCGAGCTGATCAAGGACATCGTGGGCTTCCAAGGCGAACTGCGCTGGAACACCGAGAAGCCGGATGGAACCCCGCGCAAACTGATGGACGTTTCACGCCTGCATAATATGGGTTGGAAGCACCAGATCGGTCTGCGTGAAGGTATCACCAGTGTTTACCAGGAATTCGCGAAAAGCGAATTGGCCGCTGTGTGACATGATCATCTGCGGAGTCTTCGCCAGCCTGGTCCATTTCAAAGGAATCCATCCCGCGACATGCCCATCCAACGCAGGGCGGCACCGCTTAGGAGCATTTCCTTTTGATCATCGGTCCAGGGC
>JAEZCB010000160.1 GCA_023412755.1 Bacteroidota bacterium | reverse complement strand
CGACCGCGGTGGCCAAGGGCGATCTGTCCAAGAAGATCACCGTCGACGTGAAGGGCGAGATCCTTGAGCTGAAGAACACCATCAACACCATGGTGGACCAGCTCAACTCGTTCGCGGCGGAAGTAACGCGTGTGGCGCGCGAAGTAGGTACGGAGGGAAAGCTTGGTGGCCAGGCTGACGTTCCGGGCGTAGGTGGAACATGGAAGAACCTTACCGATTCGGTGAACTCCATGGCCAGCAACCTCACCAGTCAGGTGCGGAACATCGCCGAAGTGACCACTGCCGTTGCGCGGGGAGATCTGAGCCGCAAGATCACTGTGGATGTGAAAGGTGAGATCATGGAGCTGAAGGACACCATCAATACCATGGTGGACCAGCTTTCCTCATTCGCCTCGGAAGTGACCCGTGTAGCACTGGAAGTAGGTACCGAAGGGAAATTGGGAGGCCAGGCCAACGTGGAAGGAGTGGCCGGTACCTGGAAGGATCTCACGGATTCGGTGAACATGATGGCCGGCAACCTCACCGGCCAGATGCGGAACATCGCCGAAGTGGCCACAGCTGTGGCGAATGGTGACCTTTCAAGGAAGATCACCGTGCATGTGCAGGGCGAGATCCTCGAGCTGAAGAACACCATCAACACCATGGTGGACCAGCTCAACTCCTTCGCTGCCGAGGTAACGCGCGTGGCGCACGAAGTAGGTACGGAAGGAGAACTTGGCGGCCAGGCCGACGTACCCGGTGTTGCCGGTACATGGAAGAACCTCACCGACTCGGTGAACTCCATGGCATCGAACCTTACCAGCCAGGTGCGTAACATCGCCGAACTGACCACTGCGGTGGCCAATGGCGATCTCTCGCGGAAGATCACTGTGGATGTGAAAGGTGAGATCCAGGAATTGAAGGACACCATCAACACCATGGTGGACCAACTCTCCTCATTCGCTTCGGAAGTTACCCGTGTGGCACGCGAGGTAGGCACCGAAGGAAAACTAGGAGGCCAGGCCAACGTGGAAGGTGTTGCCGGTACCTGGAAGGACCTCACGGACTCCGTGAACTCCATGGCCAGCAACCTCACCAACCAGGTGCGTAACATCGCTGAAGTAACAACGGCGGTGGCAGGTGGTGACCTCAGCCGCAAGATCAACGTGGACGTGAAGGGCGAGATCCTCGAGCTCAAGGACACCATCAACACCATGGTGGACCAGCTCCGATCGTTCGCGGCCGAAGTGACGCGTGTGGCGCGGGAAGTAGGTACAGACGGTAAGCTGGGTGGTCAGGCGGATGTGCCCGGGGTGGCCGGTACATGGAAGGATCTCACGGATTCCGTGAACCTCATGGCATCCAACCTCACCAGCCAGGTGCGGAACATCGCAGACGTTTCCAAGGCGATCGCGAACGGTGACCTTTCGCGAAAGATCACCGTGGATGTGAAGGGCGAGATCCTTGAGCTGAAGGATACCATCAACACCATGGTGGACCAGCTCCGGTCATTCGCTGCGGAAGTGACACGCGTGGCGAAAGAAGTGGGCACCGAAGGGATACTTGGGGGCCAGGCGCAGGTGGAGAATGTGGCCGGTACCTGGAAAGACCTCACCGATTCGGTGAACATGATGGCCGGTAACCTTACCAGCCAGGTGCGTGGCATAGCCATGGTAGTTACCGCCGTGGCAAACGGCGATCTGCATCGCAAGCTCACTGTGGAAGCGAAAGGCGAGATCGCCGAGCTGGCCGATACGATCAACTCCATGATCAACACCCTGGCCACTTTCGCCGATCAGGTGACC
Organism: Bacteroidota bacterium; assembly: GCA_023412755.1. Classification (GTDB taxonomy): domain Bacteria; phylum Bacteroidota; class Bacteroidia; order Flavobacteriales_F; family PHOS-HE28; genus PHOS-HE28. The sequence goes on along the minus strand of JAEZCB010000160.1, from coordinate 13,346 downwards.
ACCGTGGCCCGTGAGGTGGGTGTGGAAGGAAAACTCGGTGGCCAGGCGAAAGTGCCCGGCGCTTCCGGAACATGGAAGGGCCTTACGGAGAACGTGAACCAGTTGGCCGCCAACCTCACAACGCAGGTACGTGCCATCGCCGAAGTGGCAACGGCCGTGACCAAGGGAGACCTTACCCGCTCGATCACGGTGGAGGCGCTGGGTGAGGTGGCTGCGCTGAAGGACACGATCAACGAAATGATCTGGAACCTGCGCGATACCACACAGAAGAACACGCAGCAGGACTGGCTCAAGACCAACCTGGCGAAATTCAGCCGCATGCTCCAGGGGCAGCGGGACATTACCAATGTGGGCCGAATGGTGCTCTCGGAGCTGTGTCCGGTGGTGAATGCCCTGCAGGCGGAATTCTACGTATTGGAACCCGAACAGGACGAACCGAGACTCACGCTGCTCGCCAGCTATGCCTCAGAAGGGCATGAACAGCATGGCAAGCGGATCCAGCTCGGCGAAGGTGTGGTGGGGCAATGTGCATTGGAGAAGCGAAAGGTGGAATTGGAAGAACTTCCGGACAGCCACATCAAGATCACCAGCGGTCTTGGAGCGTCCACACCCAGGACCATTCTCGTGCTGCCCCTGATCTTTGAAGGACAGGTGAAAGGAGTACTTGAACTGGCTTCATTCAAAGGCTTCAGTTTCACCGATAGAGCGTTGCTTGATCAACTCACGGAATCGATCGGTATCGTATTGAATACCATCGAGGCCAACATGCGTACCGAGGACCTGCTCAAGCAATCGCAGTCGCTCGCGCACCAGCTCCAGAGCCGGCAGGAGCAGCTTCAACAGACCAACGAGGCCCTGCAGGAAAAAGCCAGCCTGCTGGTGCAGCAGAATGAAGAGGTGGAGCGTAAGAATCGCGAGGTGGAACAAGCCCGGCAGGAGTTGGAGGAAAAAGCCAAACAGCTCGCCCTCACCTCGAAATACAAGTCGGAGTTCCTCGCGAACATGTCCCACGAGCTACGCACACCACTCAATAGCCTGTTGATCCTATCCGATCAACTTTCCCGCAACCAGGAGGGCAACCTCACACCCAGGCAGACGGAATTCGCCAAAACGATCCACAGCTCCGGCAATGACCTGCTGATGCTGATCAACGACATCCTTGATCTCTCCAAGATCGAGTCCGGGACCGTGGTGGTGGATGCCGGAGAGCTTCCTCTGGAGGATATGCAGGGCTATGTGGAGCGCACCTTCCGCCACGTGGCGGAGGCCAAGAACGTCGATTTCGTCCTGGACTTCCAGAAAGACCTTCCGCGCACGGTATTCACCGATGCCAAGCGCCTCCAGCAGATCATCAAGAACCTGCTTTCCAACGCATTCAAGTTCACGCATCAAGGGCAGGTGGCGCTTACCGCGGAGATCGTGCGCAGTGGCTGGAGCGCCAGCAACGAGGATCTCAACAATGCCACCGAAGTGCTGGCCTTCTCCGTTTCCGATACCGGCATCGGTATCGCGCCGGACAAACAGATGCTGATCTTCGAGGCCTTCCAACAGGCCGATGGTTCCACCAGCCGCAAGTATGGTGGCACAGGTCTGGGCCTGGCTATCAGCCGCGAATTGGCACGGCTGCTCGGTGGAGAGATCCGCCTCATGTCCCAACCCGGTCACGGCAGCACCTTCACCCTATACCTGCCTGTGCGATACGTGCCTTCCCGCAACCGTCGTGGGCAGATCAACGATGTGCTGCCCGCACCTCCCGTCCAGTTCCAACCCGAGGCCGTGCAGGAGATGGCCAATAAGATCCTTGGCAAAGACAAGCCCGCCGAGGTGGTGGAAGAGGAGCACCAGATACACATGGCGAACGAGGTGAAGGATGATCGCGAGGAGATCCAGGCAGGTGATCGTGTGCTTCTGATCGTTGAGAATGACGCGGGGTTCGCGCGTATACTGCTAGATGCCGCACGCGCCCAGGGTTTCAAGGGTCTGGTAACACCCCTTGGTGCCACGGCACTGGCCATGGTGCGCGACCACAAGCCCGTAGCCCTCACACTGGATATACACCTGCCCGATGTGAAAGGCTGGCGCGTGCTGGAAAGGTTGAAGAATGATGTGAACACGCAGCATATTCCGGTCTGTGTGATCTCCACGGATGATGCACGGGACAAGGCCATGGACGCTGGTGCCTTGGGCTTCGTGACCAAACCCATCCAGAATGGCGACATCGTGGCATCGCTCATGGATTTTCTAGACCGCTACAGTGGCCGCCGCAAGGACCTGGTGGTAGTGACCGACGATACCAAGGAACGTGATCGGATAGTAGGTGCCGTTAATGCCGAGGATCTGCGCATAACCACGGTGAAGAATGCTCGGGAATTGAAGAAATTGAAGGATCGCACGCTGGATCTGGTGATCGTTGGCGAAGGCGCCAATGGCATCCTGAAAGAGCTCACTCTTCCCGCCAACCAATGGACCGAAGGCGTGGACAGGCAACTCACCATGGTCATGTTCGGCGGCAAGAATGGCCACCGGTCCTTTAAGAGACCAGGTGGTGATGTGATGGTGCGGAAGGCCCATTCACCGGAACGATTGTTGGACCTTACATCTTTGTACCTGCACCGGAACGTAAGTAAATTACCCACAGCCATGAGACAAACGGTCTTGGACCTGCGCAGCAGTGAGCGTTCTTTGAAGGATCGCCGGGTGCTCATCGTGGATGATGACATGCGCAACATATTCGCGCTCACCACCGTACTGGAAGATCATGAAATGAGCATTCTCTCAGCAGATAATGGCAGGGACGCCATTGAGATCCTCAAGACCAGGCCCGATATCGACATCGTGCTTATGGACATCATGATGCCCGAGATGGATGGGATCGAGACCATGCGGGAGATACGCAAGATCCACAGTCTTAAGGATCTGCCGATCGTGGCCGTAACAGCCAAGGCCATGAAAGGGGATAGGGAAAAGTGCATGGAGGCCGGGGCATGGGATTACCTTTCCAAACCGGTCGATACCGAGCAAATGTTGTCCGTGCTTCGCGCATGGCTTTATCGCCCGGTAACATCCGGTTAGAGTGAACTGAACGAGAAAGCGCGTATGGATAGCAGTACCACGATCAGGGAGGGGACAGGGCCGGTGATGCATCGCGCTGACATCCTGCTCGTGGACGATCTGCCGGAAAAGATACTGGTGTACCGCACCATATTGGAGGATCTGGATGTTAACCTCATCGTTGCGAATTCTGGTCCGGAAGCACTCAAGGAAGTGCTCCGCAGGGAGTTCGCCGTGATCCTGCTGGACGTGAATATGCCGGGCATGGATGGCTTCGAAACGGCCACGCTGATCCGGCAGAGGAAACGTTCGGCCACCACGCCGATCATCTTCCTCACGGCTTTTGCTGATGATGTGCGTGTGGCACAGGGGTATGCGAGTGGCGCGGTGGATTACATACCAACGCCCATAGTTCCTGAGATCCTCCGCGCCAAGGTGCAGGTGTTCGTGGAACTCTACCAGATGCGGCGGCAGACAGCTTCACAGGCGGAAGAACGCGCCCGCCGAGCAGCAGCTGAGGATATTGCCCGCCGCAGCGCCTTTCTGGCCGAGGCCGGAACCATATTCACCCGGTCGCATGAATTCGATCCTTTGGTGGACAACATCGCCCGCGCGGCCGTGCCTTTCCTTGCCGATCTAAGTGTGCTGGCCATTGTGGACGAGGCTGGCAACATTGAACAAGTGCGAAGCAACTGGGGGGGCGCGCATGCTTCGGACATAGGCCGTTATTACCTAACCCGGCACAAGCCGCAGAAATGGCTTATCGAGGCTATCCAACGTGCGGAACGGGCACGGGAATTCCGGATCATCTCCGGATTGCCCGGCGATGCACTCACCGAGGATCAGCGGTTGGAACCGGATAGTCCGCATTCTTCACCACACCCGGATGTCACCGGTGGCAGTGCGTTGGTATTGCCGCTCCATGTGCGTGATGTATCCCACGGCGTGCTGGTGCTCATGCGCAAGGCGACCAGTCCGGATTACCGCTCGGGCGATATATCCCTTGCCGGGGAACTGGCGGCACGTGCGGGCGCCGCGTTGGAGAACGCACGTCTTGTGCAGGGTATCCAGGAGGCTGATCAGCGAAAGGATGAATTCCTTGGCATGCTCGCCCACGAACTGAGAAATCCGCTTGGCCCCATGCGGAACGCGGTGGAGATCTTGGGGCTGATTGGGCCGCAGGACCCTACCGTGGAACATGCACGCGAAGTGATAGACCGGCAGGTGAAGCACATGGCGCGCCTGGTGGATGATCTTTTGGATGCCACCCGCATCGCGCGAGGCAAGATCTTGCTGCGCCGGGAACGGTGCGATCTACGCAGCATAGTGGCCCAGACCACCGATGATTACGAGAACCTGATCCGGAGCAACGATATTTCCCTGGTGGTGGAGTTGCCTGAGGAACAGGTGTGGGTGATGGGTGATCCCACCCGTCTGGCGCAGGCACTCGGAAACCTGTTGCACAACGCGCACAAATTCACTGAAAGAGGCGGGAGGGTGAATGTGAAGATGCGGGTGGACAATGGTGATCGCAAGGTGTGGGTCATGGTCACCGACAATGGCATCGGCATCGAGCCGCAGATCCTCACACACATCTTCGATGTGTTCCGCCAGGCGGACCAGGGTTTGGATCGCAGCCGGGGTGGGCTTGGGCTTGGCCTTTCCTTGGTGAAAGGGCTTGTGGAGATGCATGGCGGTGCGGTGTATGCCGCAAGTGACGGTACGGGCAAGGGCGCCACATTCACCATGGAACTGCCCGTGGAGGAAAGAAGGGAGCTTCCACAGCAGGTTGACGATGAACCCGAGACTGAAAAGACCATTCACCGCATCCTCATCATCGAGGACAATCCGGATGCGGCCGAAAGCGCAGGCATGCTACTACGGCTGGAAGGCCATGATGTGAAGATCGCTTCATCAGGCAAGGAAGCCATGAAAATGGCCGGGAACTACCAGCCTCAGGTAGTCTTATGCGATATAGGCCTGCCTAGCATGAATGGATATGAAGTGGCGCGTGCTTTCCGTGCCGATCCACAACTGGCGGGCGCGTATATGATCGCACTTACCGGTTATGGCAGGGAAGAAGATCAGGAAAAAGCGTTCAAGGCTGGATTCGATCTCCATCTTACCAAGCCGGTGGAACCGAAAGCACTGCGGAGAGCGCTATGGAGATCGGAAAGAGCGCGCCCGGCCGCTGGTGTGAAGTAAGGCCGGAAGCAGAACGACCTCGATCCCGTTCCGATCAATGGCACCTTCAGGAGCCCATGTCATCGGATCGTAAGGCCATGGTGCCGTCCAGGATGGCCAATATGCTTACCGGCAAAGCTTCGTTGTTTGGCAGGCAACGGTTACATTTGCGATCCTTCCAAAAAAGGATCCGGTATCACCGGGCCAACGCGACCAAACCAAACGAGCATGGCAATGGAATTGAACAGGAAGATGGCGGCTGTCTGCCTGTGCTTCTTCACCTTATCCGGCTTTGCCCAAAAAAAAGGCCAGCCTCCCGTTGAAGCCACGGCACAGAAAGGCCAGGTGGCCGCTGCCTCCAACAACGATCCCGTGCTGATGACCGTGGATGGCATTCCCGTTACACGCAGCGAGTTCGAGGCCATTTATAAAAAGAACAACAAGGAGGCCCAGGTGACGCGCGAGGCCCTGGATGAATACCTCGAACTGTTCATCAATTACAAATTGAAGGTGCGCGAGGCGGAGGTACAGGGCATGGATACCGTGTCCAAATTCCGAAGCGAACTGGATGGCTACCGCAAACAACTTGCCCGTCCGTACCTCATAGATCGCGAGTTGAATGATGCCCTGATGCGCGAAGCCTATGATCGCATGCAGGAAGAGGTGCGTGCGAGCCACATCCTTGTACAGCTGCCTGCGGATCCCACCCCGGAGGATACAGCGGCCGCCTGGAAGAAGATCATATCCATCCGCGATCGCGTGGTGAAGGGGGATGATTTCGCAACGGTGGCCAAAGGCCCGGGCGGATCGGACGATCCCAGTGCACAGAAGAATGGCGGGGACCTGGGCTGGTTCAGCGCTTTGCAGATGGTATATCCATTCGAGACAGCCGCCTACGGCACCAAGATAGGGGAGGTCAGCCAGCCCGTGCGCACGCGGTTCGGGTACCACATCATCAAGGTGGCCGGTAGAAGGCCCGCTCGTGGGCAGGTGAAAGTGGCCCACATCATGCTGCGCAGCACCGATCAGGATACTCCCGAGAAGCAGGCCGAGGCCGCATCCAAGATCAAGGAGATCCACCAGCGCATCAAGAATGGCGAGGTGGATTTCGCGGATGCAGCGCTGCGCTACAGCGAAGATGAAAGCAGTAACACCAAGGGAGGCGAATTGCCTTTGTTCGGCACCGGTAAGATGATCGATGAGTTCGAAGACGCCGCCTTCGCCTTGAAAGAGAACAACGAGATCAGTGCACCGGTCCGCACCCGTTACGGCTGGCATATCATCAAGCGGTTGGAACATCAGCCTCCACCTTCCTTCGAAGCCGCAAAGGCTGAATTAAAGACCAAGATCGGCCGGGACAGCCGCGCCGAGATCACACGCCGCGCATTCCTGGACAAGCTTAAAAAGGAATATGGTCTGCAGGTGCACAACAAGAACGTCAATGCCGTGTATCCGCTGGTGAACAAGACCATCTTCGAGAAGGGCAATACGTTGACCGATACGCTTATCCGCCGGGATATGAAAGAGGGCCCATACACAAAAGATGGCGTTACCTACGATCGTGGGCTGGTAGGGATGATCCGTAATGGGAAGATGGTGAACGTACGCAGCCGCCAATACGAAGACCAGCCCCAGACCCTGGATGATACCGTGGTGGTACGGTCCGTGGGCCAGGGTTGGAAATACGATCGCACTAAGGCTGCGAAACTCACCAAGCCGGTCTTCACCATAAAGGACAGGACCTACACCCAGCGGGACCTGCTAGACCACCTGGAGGAAAAACAGCGCAGGGAAAAAGAGATCGAGGTGAAGGCCCTGGTGGATATGCGCCTGCAGGAATTCATCGATGAGAGCCTGTTGGCGTATGAGGATCAGAATCTGGAGAACAAATACGCCGATTTCCGCATGCTCATGAAGGAATATCGCGATGGCATTCTGCTCTTTGAACTCACCGACCGTATGGTCTGGGGCAAGGCTGTGAAGGATACCGCCGGTCTGGAGGCCTTCTACGAGGCCAACAATAGCCGTTTCATGTGGGACACCAGGTATGAGGCCGACATCTACACATGTTCCAACGCCAAGGTGGCCAAACAGGTGAGGGACCTGTTGAAGAAGAATGTGCGCGGAGCCGATCTCGTGACCCAGGTGAACAAGAACGATCCATTGGCCCTGGAAATAGACAATGGTCTCTTCACCCTGGAACAGAAGCCGTTCTTGAAGGGGGTGGAGAAGCCGGGGCTTTCCGCGGATATTCCCGTGGAGGACAGGGTGGTGTTCGTGGATCTGAAAAAGGTACACGCCCCGGCACCCAAAGCCATTGAGGAGGCCCGTGGTGCCATCACGGCAGCATACCAGGATAGCCTGGAGAAAGAATGGCTGGAGGAATTGCGTGGGAAATACACCGTGCAGGTGGACAAGGAGGTGTTGTACTCCATACAGTGACCACGCATCCGCAGGTATTTCAGCCGCGGCCCGTGATCATGATCACGCTGGCCGCGGTGCTGCTTTTGTCCTGCAATGGGCGCGATGGTGGCAACGATCGGGTGATAGCACGTGCCTATGAGCATGAGTTGCATTGGAGCGAACTTCGCCACATGATCCCTTTCGACGCATCGCCACAGGATAGTGCCGCTCTTGCACAGCGCCTGATCCAGAACTGGGTGCGCCAGCGGGCCGTTCTTCACCAGGCGGAGAACAACCTGTTGCCAGGGGACATGGATTTCGAGGCCCAATTGCGCGATCACCGGAATTCACTGGTTATTTATGCCTTCGAACAGGCGCTCGTGCAACAAAAGCTCGATACCGTGGTTCATCCACAGGAGATGGAAGAGTACCATGCCGCCCATGGCGCCAACTTCGAACTCCGGGACCCCATGCTCCGGGTGCGGTGGGCGAAGGCACGCGAGGAGGACAAGCGTATAGCCAAACGTCTCCAGGAAGATTTCATGAGCGGAAGCACCGAACGCATGCATGAGCTGGAGATGTGGATGGCCACTCGCGGCCTCTCTTTCATGGACCGAAGTCGCGGATGGATCACGCCACAGCAGCTGGGTTTGGAAATGGGAATTCCACCTGATGAAGCGCCGGAGTTGACCGCTGACACAGGTCGTATGGTCCATCGCGAGGGGCCCACTCTCTGGTTCATCGAGGTCTTGGAGCGGTTGAATGCCGGAGACGTCGCACCTTTGGAACTCGTAGCGGGTGATATCCGCGCGATCATCATCAACCAACGGAAGCTCCAATTGCTGGAGCGCATGCGGGAAGATCTATATCAGCAAGCCCTTGAGCAACAAGAGATCGAGATACATTGACGCGGTGCTGGCCATGGTGGTCTGCCTGTTCTCCGTAGGTGCCGGCGCACAGCCGGGGCCACAGGCTTTGCTCATTGACAGGGTCGTGGCCGTGGTGGGACGCGAGGCCATACTGCACAGCGAATTAGTGGCGCGTGCCGAGCAGGCACATCAAGGTGCCCGGATAACCCCCGATATGGCCTGCGCCCAATTGGAGGATCTGCTTTACGAGAAACTGCTGCTGGAACAAGCGCGGATCGACAGCATCGTGGTGGATGACAACCAGGTGGAGGCCGAATTGGACCGGCGGGTGCGTTATTTCAGCCAACAGTTGGGCGGCGATAAGAAGTTGGAGGAATTCTACGGCAAAAGCGTGGCGGAGATCAAGAGCGATTTCAGGGATCAGATCCGCGAACAGCTCATGGTGCAGAACATGCAGCAGAAGATCACCAGCGACATCCGCGTAACACCACGGGATGTACGCAATTTCTACGCGTCCATTGCGGAGGATAGTGTGCCCCTCATCAACGCCGAAGTGGAGTATGCCCAGATCCTGAAGATCCCAAAGCCAAGTGATGAAGAGGAGCGGAGGGTACGTCGAAAACTGGAGGAATACCGCGAATCGGTGCTGAAGGAAGAGCGTGATTTCTGCACGGTGGCCATCCTTTATTCCCAGGATCCAGGCTCCGCACGGGAATGCGGCGAACTGGGCATGGTGCCAACAGGTGTCATGGTGCCGGAGTTCGATGCTGTGGCCATGAGCCTGAAGGATGGTGAGATATCCCAGGTGTTCCGCACACAGTATGGTTATCACTTCATGCAGATGATCGAGCGGCGGGGCGAGCAGTACAACGCACGCCATGTGCTCATGCGGCCCGAGGTGGGGAGCGAAGACCTGAGCAAAGCAAAAGCGGAACTGGATAGTCTGGCGGCCGCCATCCGCAACGACCACACCACCTTCGCAGAGGCCGCGGCCAACCACTCCGATGATGAAGAGAGCCGCGGCACAAGTGGCCTCATGATAGAGCCCAACAACAACACCGCCCGCTGGGACATGAGTGCCCTGGACCAGCAGACCTTCTTTGTGCTGGATAAGTTGAAGCAGGGCGAGGTGAGTGAACCTCAGCTTATCGTCATGCCCGACGGATCGAAAGCCTACAGACTACTGCGTCTGTTGCTCAGGACCGAGCCGCACCGGGCCAACCTGAAGGACGATTACAGATTGATACAGCAGGCCACCGAAGGCAAGTTGCGAGCCCAGGCCATCGATGACTGGGTGAAGGACCGGGTATCCTCCACCTATGTACGCATTGTGGATGACTATAGGGACTGTGGTTTCGAGCATGGTTGGGCCGCGCAGGCGAATGTGGAGTGATCAACTTACTAGAGCAAGGAACATCAACATGAGTATTCCGGGAAATGATGTGCAGGCGGTTGAGCGCTTTGGCGAAACCTACCGCCGGTTGAAACAGGAAGTAGGCAAAGTGATCATCGGGCAGGACCAGGTGGTGGACCTGGTGATGCTTGGCATCTTCAGCAAGGGCCATTGCCTGCTTGTTGGCGTGCCTGGCCTGGCCAAGACACTGCTTGTCACAACCGTAGCCAGGTCGTTAGGTCTTAGCAGCAACAGGATCCAGTTCACCCCGGACCTCATGCCTAGTGATATCATTGGTTCCGAGATCCTTGGAGAGGACCGCCACTTCAAATTCATCAAAGGGCCCATCTTCGCCAACATCATCCTCGCGGACGAGATCAACCGTACTCCGCCGAAGACCCAGGCCGCTTTGCTGGAGGCCATGCAGGAGAAAGCCGTGACCGCTGCGGGCCACACGCACCGGCTGCCCGAGCCTTTCTTTGTGCTGGCCACGCAGAACCCGATCGAACAGGAGGGGACCTACCCACTCCCCGAGGCCCAGTTGGACCGTTTCATGTTCAACATATGGGTGGATTATCCCAAATATGCCGATGAACTGGCGGTGGTGAAGGCCACCACGGGCGATACACAGAACACCGTATCACCCGTGCTTTCCGGCGAGGAGATACTCTACTATCAAGGGCTTGTGCGCAGGATACCCGTGCCAGAGAATGTGATGGAGTATGCCGTGAAGCTTGCTACAAAGACACGTCCAGGTGTGAATGGAGCACCGGCCATCATCAATGAGCATGTGAGTTGGGGAGCTGGCCCGCGTGCATCCCAATACCTCGTTATCGGAGCCAAGGCGCATGCGCTGGCCAACGGCCGTTTCTCTCCGGATATCGCCGATGTTCAGGCGGTGGCCCTGCCCATCCTCCGGCATCGTCTGGTGCGCAATTACAAAGCGGAAGCCGAGGGGGTCACTGCGGATAAGATCGTGGAGGCCATCCTTTGACTTCAAGAATGGCAGGCACAAAGCGGTCGTGCCCCAACTGACACGATCTGCTTACTTTTGATGGATCCCAACCCGGGGTCACATCAAACAGCATTAGCATGCGCTTTACTTTACGCGGCTCGATCTTCGCGCTATTCGTGACCGCAATATCCGGGGCGCACGCCCAACCGGCCTCCCAATGTGACACCATAACATTGGTGGATATTTCCCTAAGGGAGAATACGGAACAGCAACTGGAGCTTTACCTGCGCTCACAACAGGACTTCGGTGGCTATTTCGCGGCCATGTCCTTCACCATCCGCTGGCTCGATGAGGATGATGCCGTGCTTGGAAATTTGGTGCCACAGGTACCATACTTCAGCCTCGGAACCTCGGGTCCCACACATGTGGATGGCATTCATAGGTACCAGATCTATGCTGGTTTCAGTGTTGGTTTCAACACCCTGGAGGAATGGGAAATGCCATGGCTGGCCAATGAAGAGGTACTTCTTGCCAAGATCAATATCACGGATCTGCCTTCCGGCAATTCCATTTTCGAGATAGCCAATGATGATTTCACCGCTGCCAATAATGGTGACTATTACATATCGCTTGGTGGCTACAACTGTTTCGGTGATGTGTACACGATCAATGTCGGACTCGCGGACCTGGAAGCTGACTGGGATGCTTCCGTAGTTCCTAATCCCACATCAGGCCAGGTGCGTCTGGTAGCCGATCTTCGCTCGGCCACACTGGTACATATGGAACTTACCGATGCCGCGGGCCGCACGGCGGGTCAATGGTCCAAGGCCGGGAACCAAGGCTTGTTCGAACAATGGATCGATCTAACGGGCCTACGGCAGGGTGTGTATACGTTGAAGGTGCAAGCCAGCGATCAAACATCTGTACACCGTATCGTCCTTACTGGACAATAGCCCGGGTCTTGGAATGTTGATCTTGCAGCGAAGCGTGGTCCACCGCGGTCCCATCCTCTGGTCCGCGCTTGTGCTTTGCTTCCAACTTAGTGCGCAGTCCTGGCAGGTGTTCAACACAGCGAACGCGGGGCTGCCAAGCAACTCCATAATCGCGCTTGCAGAGGATCATGATGGGATCATTTGGGCCGCGACCGATTGGGGACTTTGCAGGTATGATGGACTGGAGTGGAGCGTGATCCAGGAAAGTCCGGGTGGGCTTTCCTCCAACTCACTGCGATCATTGGCGGTGGATGAGGAGAATCGCTTATGGGTGGGTACAGATCTTTACGGCATCGCGATATTGGATGATGATAGCTGGTCGTATATCACGATGGACGATAGTCCACTGCCGGACAATACGATCAATGCTATCCATCACGATCATCGTGGCTGGGTCTGGATCGGGACCCCTGCAGGGCTTGCATGTATCACCCCGGATGGTTGGCGGGTCTATAATGACACCCCCGATAGTTATGGCGGCTTCGAATTCTTCAGTCCGCACATCCGGGATGTGGTGGTCCGTGAGGATGAACTGGTGTGTGTGGCAACGATGAATGGCGGCCTCACTTATCTCACGGAGGAGGATCACATCTACTACACGTCATACAATTCTGCCTTCTTTGATAATTCGGCGAATGCCATAGCCTTGGATGGCAATGGAGATCGCTGGCTCGCCTCTGCCGCAGCGGGTATCATATGGCATGCAGGTCCCCATCTGGGCGGGCCGTGGTTCAATTATTCGGTGCAGAACAGCGGTTTTCCCGATAACACCATCACCAGCATCGTTATCGATGCGGATAATAAGAAGTATGCGGGTACAGAAGTGGGCGGCATCATTGTGCAACCCGATGCAGGGCCTTGGAGTGTGATCGACACCACGAATTCCGACCTGCCTGATGCCCGTATCCAGGCCCTCCTGCTCGATCAATATGGAGATCTATGGGCCGGCACCTATTCCGGGGGAGTGGCGAAAATGGAGATCTCCACCGGCATACAGCAGCAAGGGATCACCGGCCCCCACGTCTATCCGGTACCGTTCTATGATCATATTTGGGTGGAAATGCCTGGGGTAAGTAGCCCTATGGAGTGGCGTCTGCATAGTGCCACAGGTTCGTGTGTTGCCAAGGGACATACCCATATGGACAGCCGCATGCGCCTTGATCTTCCGGGATCGCAGCCGGGTACGTACTATTTGTCGATCATAGGCCCGAAGACCAGTTGGTCCGTGAAGTTGATCAGGCTATCCGAGTAGCCGCAGATCCAGGTATTGACCCTAGGGGGACCGGGTAGTATCTTGCCGCTCCCACCTCCTGCTCCAAACCATCATGCAACAGCGTACGATCAGCATGTTGGCCGGTCTTGTTCTGCTTTATGTACCTGCGGAACTTTCGGCCCAATGCACTTTGAATAACGCCACCACCTGTGTGTGTAAGGCGTCAGGCCAGAATGATTGTGATCTGCTCCCGGATCTCACGATCTCCTGGTATGGCCTACAGCAT
>JAEZCB010000062.1 GCA_023412755.1 Bacteroidota bacterium | reverse complement strand
GCGGGATCTTCCGGCCGCATGCCTTTCTGCCGCCGCTGTTCTTGCGGAATACAGCCTCTTTGTCTTTCCACTGGTCTGGCTTTCGCAAAGCACGTTCACCGGTGAATGGCGAAGGGTGTTCCACCTGGTGATGGGTGGCTCGCCTGCCCTGTTGTTCATGCTCTACTGGAATATGGTGATAACCGGTTCACCATTCATACTTCCGTATGAAGGTGTGGTGAACTATGGCGAAGCACAACGCCCATTGGGATTGGCCGCACCTTCCGTAACAGCCCTGCTCGCGCTGCTTTTCAGCACATATCGGGGCCTTTTCATCCATGCGCCGGTCACTGCGCTGTGCATGCTGATCATCTGCTCACGGCTCCCTGACCACAGGATCAAGGATCTCCTGCTCCATCCGCTACTCTTACCGGTCATCCTCCTCGTGCTGCTGATCTCGGCCCATTCCATGTGGTGGGGCGGCTGGGCATGGGGACCAAGACATCTCACCACCGTGGCGGTGTTGATCCTGGCTTTCGGGTTGCCAAAGATCCATCCACACGGCGCCATGGGGATCGCATTCCTTGTACTTGCCGGTGTTGGACTATTCATCGGCCTTGCTGCGAAGAGCACCATCGGTCTCGGGGCTCCTTCCGATGTGCTCCACCCCATTACCGAACTTGTTCTGCCAAAGATCCTGGCCCAGGACTTCACTGTTCTTCAATGGCCGGTGGTCCTGGGTCTTTCGCCTGCGATCGCGACCTTCGCATTCGTGTTCATCTTCATCTGCACATCGATCCTGCTCTATCGCATGGATAGGCCACTGGCTAACACCACCACCTGATGCACCTCTTCCATGCACAGCAGCTGGATGCCGGTGTGGTATCACTTCCGGAAGAGGAAGCCCATCATGCCCTCTCCGTGTTGCGCCTGCGGCCGGGAGCGCAGGTGATGCTTTTTGATGGGAACGGTACCAGCGCGGTGGCGGAGATCCTGCGGTTGGATAAAAGGGCCTGCGAACTCAACGTTCTCAAGCGTGAGACCCATCCGGAGGAGCGGAAGGCGAAGATCCATCTGGCAGTAGGCCTTACCAAGCAGGCGGACCGGTTCGAATGGTTCGTGGAAAAGGCCGTGGAAGTAGGTGTGGACCGGATAACACCGCTGATCACGGAGCGCACCGAGCGCGGCAAGATCCGTCCGGAAAGGCTGGAACGCGTGGCTCTGGCGGCCGCGAAGCAAAGCCAGCGATTCTGGCTGCCCAGGATCGATGTGGCCCAGGAGCCGAAAGACCTGCTGAAGGAAGAACTGCCCGAACAGCGCTTCTTCGGCTGGTGCGCCGGTGAACATGCACCGCTCATGCGCCTTTATACCACCACTGCCGATACCATCGTTCTCATAGGGCCTGAAGGCGATCTTTCACCAAACGAAGCGAAAATGCTTGGCGAGAACGGTTTCCTGGCTGTCTCCCTAGGCAATGCCAGGTTGCGGACAGAGACGGCGGCGATCGCGGCCTGCACCTGGATGAGCCTGGCACAACAGCGGTAAATTGCGTCCGATGCCATTCCGATATTCCACCATCTCGATCTTCTTCTGTTTCCTCGCCGTTCAAGGTTTGGCGCAGGGTTCCTACCAGCTCGCCGTGCTCAAGTATGGCGGGGGTGGTGACTGGTATGCGAATCCTACCTCGGTGCCGAATCTGGTGAAGTTCTGCAACCAGCAACTGGGAATGAGCATCGATCCGGAGGTGCCGATCGTGGAAGTGGGAAGCCCCGAACTGTTCAGCTACCCGTGGGTGCATATGACCGGACATGGTAATGTGGTCTTCAACCAGCAGGAGGCGGAGAATCTGCGGCAGTATCTCATTGGTGGCGGTTTCCTGCATATCAGTGACAACTATGGCATGGACGAATTCATCCGGCCACAATTGAAATTCGTTTTTCCTGAATTGGAGCTGATCGAATTGCCGTATGGCCATGGGATCTACCACCAGAAATACAAGTTCCCGCAAGGACTTCCGAAGATCCATGAGCATGATGGCAAACCGGCACAGGGTTTTGGCCTTTTCTGGGAAGGAAGATTGGTGGTCTACTATGATCTGGAGACCGATCTGGGCGATGGCTGGGAAGATCCGGATGTGCATGGCAACAGCGAAGCCACCCGCACGAAGGCACTGCAGATGGGGGCCAACATCGTGAGCTATGCCTTCAGCGGTGCGGAGAATTGATCCTCAGCAGGCATCCCGGGAGATGGTCCCGTACCTACGGCACGGCATGTACATCTGAACTGCGGCTATTCTACCAACATTTTGTCCCTCTGGGACCTGAACTGCGGTTTCTACCAACATTAGGTCCGCCGTACGGCGGTCCCTCTGGGACCCTCTCGGACCGTGACCGACGGAGGTACTGGGCTAAAGTCCCAGAGGGACTTCATGTCGGTAGAAAACGATACCCCCCACGCGGTGATCGTGCCGTGAGGTACGATACCTTTGGCTCTTGGACGGCGGAATGATGGTCCCGTACCTACGGCACGGCATGGATCGCTCGTACGCATTGCTTCTACCAACATTTGGTCCGCCGTACGGCGGACCCTATGGGACCTGAAC
>JAEZCB010000279.1 GCA_023412755.1 Bacteroidota bacterium | reverse complement strand
TCATCGAGCATAGTGGTGATCGCCGAAGGCGATGAGGAAGGCGGCGCGTTCGATGTGGCGCGCAAGGTGAAGGAACGGTTCACGCACTATGACACACGTGTCGCGGTGATCGGCCACATGCAGCGCGGTGGCCAGCCAACGGCGCGGGATCGGATCATTGCCAGCCGCTCGGGCGTGGCCGCCGTGGAAGCGCTGTTGCAAGGCAATGCCAATTTGATGATCGGCGTCTCTGATGGAGAGATCACCCGGATCCCATTCGATAAAGCGATCCACAAAAAAAAGGACCTGGACGAGGATCTCTACCGGGTATTGCAGATACTAGCGACCTGATCCCGGGTTGTGCACTTCCAACCAGTCGGAGGTATGCCCGAGATCATTGGTCTCATGATCTCCATGGATCCGTTCTCCTGCGGCTGCTCACGTTCCATTCCGAACGCCAGCAACAGAAGCCCAATGCATCCTGCGGAAACTCCCTTGATCATGCATGCAAAGAGAGTCCGCTGATATTTTCAGATCATGAAGGGCGATCCAACATGAGATCAAAGTTGTGTTCATCGATCGTGAAGTAGCACCGTGTGCGCTCGCCGATCCCTAGACGGCACTGTATGCACGCAGCATCCAGAGATCCTTTTCCAGCACTGTGATGTTATCTCCGATCAGGGTCGCGGTGGCATCATCGGCCGCATCATCCGCTGTGCGAAGCACTTCGCGGTGCAGCCCGATGACCGCCGTCATATCCTGCATGATGCTGGTGACGGTGTCATGTGCGCCCGTGAGGTCGCGCTTTTCTGATACAGCACTGCTCTTCAGGTATGCACTGAATGTGTGCAATGGCCGGCCCTCCAGCGTAAGGATCCGCTCTGCCAGCTCATCGATGAAAGTCTGCGCTTTGGTGTAAAGCTCCTCGAACTTGGCGTGCAACTCGAAGAATGTGGGGCCCGTGATGTTCCAATGACAGCCGCGCAGGTTCTGGTAATGCACCTGGTATGTGGCCAGCAACGTGTTCAGGCCAGCTACAAGTTCCTGGCTCTTCTTCACATCCAGACCTACGGAGTTGGTCCCTTTCCGATCATTCTTCTTTTTGCTCATGCATGCGAAGTTAGTATGGTCCGGAAGGGTGACAGCAGGTCAAAATGATCTGTGGGGACCAGCCGCATGATGAGGGACCTTAGTAACATACTTCGGCTAAGGCATAAAACTTCTACCTGGACCGTTGGGAACACCTTGTCTCCCTTATACTCCGCTTGTGGTGCGCCAAGGGCAGGATCGGACGATCCTAGGGAATGTTCGCCACTATGACCGAACGACCTCTGCCCTATAACACCACATCATCAGCGGCTGTGCGTACCCAATGATTCGCGATCGCTGCCGGCCACCTTCACGATCTTATTGTAAAGGCCCATCAGCAGGAAGGGTGCAGGCCATTGGCCAACAAAGAGCGCATCCTTATCCCGGCCCATCAATTTCAGGGTGGCACTTATGGCCATGCAGCCCACAGCTGTCCAGAGATAGGCATCCGAGGGCACACGTGATGTGTACTCCTCGATCCCACGTGCCACATCGCCTTCACGATGTTCAGGATTGTAGCGATCGGCCTTTTGCTTCAGCTCATTCGCTTTTTCACTTGCCTTATTCTTCAATTGTTCTTTTACTTCTTGTGCCATATCACTAGGATTTTGGCTACACCGCAACAAAAACGAAGCCTAAGAGACACGGTCCGCTTTTTTGAAAGCTGCGCGCATCTTCCCCTTCACTTTCTTTGCTGGCGTGAAAATTTGGTTGCAGGCATTCCGGCTCCGTACGCTACCGCTGGCCATGAGCAGCATCTTCGTTGGCAGTGCCATTGCCCACCACCATGGAGCATTCCGGGCCGATGTCTTCATACTGGCCCTTATCACCGCCATATTGTTGCAGATCCTCAGCAACCTGGCCAATGACCTGGGTGATCATCAACATGGCACCGACAATGCGCAGCGAATTGGTCCTGCCCGTACTGTGCAAAGCGGCCGCATCAGCGAGGGTGTCATGCACCGGGCCATGCTCATCACCGCAACACTCGCCTTTATCAGCGGCCTCTTTTTGATCATTACCGCACTGGGCTTCTCACTCGGCATGCTCGCCTTTCTGCTGCTGGGTCTGCTGGCGCTTGGGGCTGCAGTGAAATACACTTTCGGACGCGATCCATATGGCTATGCCGGCTGGGGGGACGTTGCGGTGTTCCTCTTTTTTGGCCTCGCCGGGGTTCTCGGCACCTACTACCTGCACACCCAGCAGTGGCGGGCGGTGGTGCTGCTGCCCGCCATCGCCTTCGGCCTGCTAAGTGCCGGTGTCTTGAATGTGAACAACATGCGCGACCGGGTAAATGATGCGGCCTCTGGAAAACGAACGTTGGTGGTGCGCTTGGGGGAACAAAAGGCCCGGACGTATCACGGGATGCTGTTCGCTGCTGCGCTCCTACTGCTTTCGCGTTTCGTTGCGGGCATCGAAAGCACATGGCCGAACCTCTTCTATTTAGGCATGATCCCGGTCACCGTGCATGTCCATAGGGTGTATTGGGGGAAAGTGGGGTCGCGGGACCTGGATCCGGAATTGAAACGGCTGGCTCTCGGTACATTCGCCACGGCCGTCGCCCTCTCCATCGGGCTCTGGCTCTCTTAGATGTTGCAGGCACGCTGGATCGAACGAATTCTTCAGCCACAATTCGAATTGGGCACCAGCAAAGGTCCCATCACAGCACGCACGGTCTGGTATCTCATCGTCTGGCATGACGACAGGCCTGAAGTGCGTGGGGTCGGAGAGGCGGCCCTCTTCCCCGGGCACAGCCTGGAATTTCCCGCCGATGTGCGTACCAAGCTGTTGGAACTCTGTGCCAATACCAGCGATTGGCATGATCGGATCACTACGGACCTGGTGGATGTGCCATGCGTGCGCTTCGCGGTGGAACAATGCCTCCGAGACCTGGACGCAGGTGGCAGCAAGATCCTCTTCCCTTCGGCCCTAACGCTGGGCCGGGAAGGCATACCCATCAATGGATTGGTCTGGATGGGCGATCAACGCACCATGAGAACACGCATACGCGAACAGATCGAAGGGGGCCACCGGTGCATAAAAATGAAGATCGGTGCCATTGACCTGGATGATGAGTTAGCGCTGCTTCATACGGTGCGAAAAGAATTTTCCGCGTCGGACCTGACGTTGCGTGTGGACGCCAATGGCGCGTTCACCATACGCGATGTGCGTGGAGTGCTTGATCGGCTGGCGCAATTGGAGGTGCACAGCATAGAGCAGCCGCTGCCACCTGGACAGCATGAGAGCATGGCGGAGATCTGTGCGGATACGCCCATTCCCATAGCGCTGGATGAGGACCTTATCGGCATGAACCAGCCCGATCTCAAAAAAGACCTGCTGGACACTGTGAGGCCACAATCAATTGTGATAAAACCGAGCCTTGTGGGCGGCTGGGAAGCCACGCGGGAATGGATCCAACTGGCGGAGCAGCGTGGAGTGGGCTGGTGGCTTACGTCCGCCCTGGAGAGCAACATCGGCCTCAATGCCATAGCACAATTCACCGCCACACTGGGTGTGCGCATCCCGCAGGGCCTGGGAACAGGCCGCGTATACCGCAACAATATTCCATCGCCACTCGTTGCGCATAGGGGAATGTTGCATTACAGGCCGGAGCTGCCATGGGATACATCGGTACTGGAGTTGGAGACGCGGATGACATGAAGCGAGGGGAAAAGGCCGCGGTGGGGAGGAACCCCTTCGAGTTCCTGACGATCGATGGGGTGCGGGACTATTCCGCCGTACACGCCCAACGTTTCAGCACACAACCAGGCGAGGAGCCGAAGTTGGAGGATTGGCGCCGCCCCGTGCTGGAAACGTTCTACCAGCTTCTGGTGAAGAACAACGGCGCGCTGGAGGTGAAGACCAGCGGCACCACCGGCATGCCGAAGACCATCGTCATTCCGCGGGAAGACCTCGTGGCAAGCAGCGAACTGACCGCGATCACCTTTGGTTTGAAGACCGGCGATCGCGTGTTGCATTGCCTGCCCTCCGCGTACATCGCCGGCAAAATGATGCTGGTACGCGCCATGGTGATCGGTCTGGACCTGCACCTCGTGGATCCCAAAGGGGGCATCCTGGACAAACTGGATGCAGGTGAACGCTTCCGGTTCGCCGCCATGATCCCGTTGCAATTGCACCGCGCCATACTTGAGGATCCCCGGCGGGTGGAACGTCAATTCGACACCATTTTGCTGGGAGGAGGACCTGTGAGCATGGCGTTGATCGAAGATCTGAGGGAGCTGGATGTGAAGGTGTACCAGGGATATGGAAGCACTGAAACGGTGACACACGTGGCCTTGCGGCGGCTGAACGGCCCCAGCCGCAGCGATCGCTACCACGCCATAGGTGACATCACTTTCCGGAAAGATGAGCGTGGATGCCTGGTGGTGAACACGCCGCATCTCAGCACTAGGGAGCACATCACCAACGACCTGGCCGATGTGCTCGATGACCGCACTTTCCGGTGGCGCGGGCGTTTCGATAATGTGATCTTGAGCGGAGGCAAGAAGATCTATCCGGAGCAACTGGAGGAACGCACAGGTGGCATACTCCCCTACCCGCACTTCTTCATGGCCATACCGGATGATACGCTGGGGCAGGCGGTGGCGTTGGTGATAGAGACGGAATCTCCCGATGAGAGCGCCGTGAGCGAAGTGCTGGACCTGTTGGCGAATGTGCTGCACCCGCATGAGATGCCACGCCGGATCAGTGCCACCAGGCGTATCGCAAGGACCCGTACAGGAAAAATGGTGCGAAGGGTCTAGCAGAGAATGGCGCGGAACAATTCCCTTCTGTTTATCCCCGCTCAAGCAGCGGCGGTGCGGATCAGCTTCTTCAGCACAACGATCTGCCCAAGATGATAATGGGTATGCTCTATGAGACCGAGCATGTTCCGGTGGTAGCTTCCATACTTCTCCAACACGAACACTTCCTGCAACTTCTTCTCCGGAGTTCGCTCGATCCCAGTGGCGCAGGCCTCGGCTTCCTGAAAGACCTTTCCAAGGAATGCCTGCCACTCTTCTTCTTTGGTGATGGCCGGATGTTCAAAGCTGAATTTGTCATGAGCGTCCAGCGGACCACCCTGCAGCACGACGAGCAGGGTATGCACATAGTAATGGATATGGTATGTAAGCCGGAGAATGGAGTTGAGCCCATGCACATTGGTTAAAGCCTCCTCCAACGAAACATCCGAGAGCTGATCCTTCAAATCCACACCGGTCCAGTTGCCACCGAAGTGTACATCACGAAGGTGTTTGGCAAGGAGTTGTGAGGTGGTCATTTTCAGACGTGTTCAAAATGTTAAGCCCCATCGCGCAGGATCGGGATGCGCGGAAAGATATCTTCTTCAAAGAAGCACGATCATTGGCCGTATCAGGGAACCAGAAACGGCCACAATGCATGCTTTGCGTCATTCCCCCGCCGTACTGCGGGGCGCCACCCACCTCCTTGAACAAGGCACCGATCTCCGCTACATGCAGAACTTGCTTGGGT
>JAEZCB010000267.1 GCA_023412755.1 Bacteroidota bacterium | reverse complement strand
CACCACTCGCCCTCACGACTCGCCCTCACGACTCGCACTCATGACTCGCACTCATGACTTCATGATTCGCCCTCACGACTCGCACTCACCACTCGCACTCTCAACCCTAAAGCTTGAAGGCCTTCTTAACCGCTTCCACCGCGTTCAGTTCCTCCCACGGGAACAGCTTTACGGTGACCTCCTTTTTCTGGCCGGCATTGGAGAAGCTCTTTTTCACCTCGCGCGGCGTGCGACCCATGTGCCCATAGGCCGCCGTCTCCGCATAGATCGGGGTGCGCAGGGCGAAGCGCTTTTCAATGTGGTACGGCCGCATATTGAACTCGGGCATTTTAAGGAGCCTTGCGGCTATCTCTCCGTCGTTCTGCTTCACCTTGGCCGTTCCGTAGGTGTTCACGTAAAGGCCCACGGGATCGGCCACACCGATGGCGTAGGCCACCTGCACCAACACTTCATCACACACACCTGCTGCCACCAGGTTCTTGGCTACGTGGCGGGTGGCATAGGCTGCACTGCGGTCCACCTTGCTTGGATCTTTTCCGCTGAATGCGCCGCCACCATGTGCGCCCTTGCCACCGTACGTATCCACAATGATCTTCCGGCCCGTAAGACCGGTATCGCCGTGCGGGCCACCGATCACGAATTTGCCGGTGGGGTTCACATGATAGTTCACATCGGATCCGAACAGGGCTTGTACCCGCTTGGGCAGCTTCTTCTTCACCCGGGGAATGAGGATCTCGATGACATCCTTGCGGATCTGCGAAAGCATGGTCTTTTCAGCACCGAAATCATCATGCTGGGTGCTGAGCACGATGGCGTCTATGCGGATCGGCTTTTGGTCATCTCCATATTCGATGGTCACCTGGCTCTTCGCATCAGGGCGCAGATAGGGCATTTTGGAATTCTTCTCCCGGCGAATGGCGGCGAGCTCTTGCAGCATGAGGTGTGCGATCTCCAGCGGAAGTGGCATGTAGTTGTCGGTATCGCGGCAGGCGTAGCCGAACATCATGCCCTGGTCACCGGCGCCTTGTTCCTCCGGCTTCACCCTTTGTACGCCGCGAAGGATGTCCGGGCTTTGTTCATGGATGGCACTGAGCACACCACAGCTGTGGGCCTCGAACATGTACTCGCTCTTGGTGTAACCGATCTTTTTGATCACCTGCCGGGCGATCTCCTGCACATCCAGGTAAGCGGAGCTGGTCACTTCCCCGGCCAATACCACCTGGCCGGTGGTCACCAGGGTTTCGCATGCCACTTTGCTTTGTGGGTCGAACGCGAGGAAATGGTCGATCAATGCATCGCTTATCTGGTCGGCCACCTTGTCAGGATGTCCTTCGCTAACGGATTCCGAGGTGAAGAGGTAGGGCATGTAGGTTTGAAATGGAGGCCGCAAAAGAACGAGTTCCGGTCCATATCACACAACCCACAGTGGCATGTTGGGATCACGGCACGTGCTAGGCGCAGTAATAGCAGTTCGCTGGCGGACCTTTGTTCCCCGCACAACTGGCTTTACTATATTTCGAATGAAGAACAACACACCGGTCATGAAAGATCTGTTGCGTACACTTCCGTTGCTTGCTCTTGCCTTGATCCCTTTCCAGCCACTCATGTCCCAGGCTTTCGAAGAAGGGGATAATGTCATTGGCCTGGGTTTAGGGATAGGTGGCCATTATGGTGCCTATGCCAGTTATACCAGCCAGACCCCGGCGTTGGGCCTTTACTATGAGCATGGTTTCAAACAACTTGGGCCTGGCGTGCTCGGGCTAGGCGGATTCCTTGGCTATAAGTCACTGAGCTACCGCAGCCGCTATGCCTGGTGGGGGCCCAGTTTCGAATATGATTGGCGCTGGACCTACCTGATCATAGGTGCGCGCGGTGCATACCACTACAATGACTGGCATGGCCTGGATGCGCTGGATACCTACGGAGGATTGATGTTGAGCTACAACAGTGTGAAGTGGGTGGACAATACACGCTATCCCGTAGGGTTTGATCCGGCTTACCGGCTCAAGGGCAGCTCGCTAGGCCTCACCGGTTTCCTGGGTGCGCGCTACTACTTCACGCCGAATTTCGGGGCGCAGGGCGAGGTGGGTTATGGCATCTCGATCCTCAGTCTCGGTCTGGTGTACAAACTGTAGATCGGCTCAGCCTCCCTTCTCGCGGGTAAGCTCTTTGAAGACCTCTTCCAGCCCGCGCTCATTGCGCTGTAGGCCCAACACCTGCAGGCCGTTGCCCACGGCGAATTTGAACACCTCGGGCCGTACATCGATCTCCCTTGCATGCAACAGGAGCCAGGTATTGCCGGCCTTGCGTTGTACCTGTAGGATGCCTGGTATGGATAACAGGTCGTTGGCCTGCACATCGCGGTCGAATTCCACCTCCAGCATGATGTGTTCCTGGCGGCCACTACGCAGGGAAACGGCCTTGTCGTCCGCCACCAGCCTGCCGCGATCTATGATGATCACTCGGTCGCAGATCGCCTCCACTTCCTGCATGATGTGGGTGCTCAACATCACGGTCTTTTCAGAACCGATACGCTTGATCAAGCCACGGATCTCCACAAGCTGATTCGGGTCGAGGCCACTGGTAGGTTCATCCAGGATCAACACCTTCGGATCATGGATCATGGCCTGTGCCAGTCCCACACGTTGCCGGTAGCCCTTGCTCAAGGCGCCGATCCGCTTCTGTTGCTCACGTCCCAGTCCTACCATTTCAACCATTTCCCTTACCCGCTTTGTACGGTCCTTCAAACCATGGATCCCAGCCACGAAATGCAGATACTCCTTCACATACAAGTCGAGGTACAGCGGGTTATGCTCCGGCAGATAGCCCACGTTCCGCCGCACATCCAGGCTGTGTGAGTAGGTGTCCAAACCCGCCACGGTAGCGGTGCCGGCGGTTGGTGGGATGAAGCAGGTGAGGATCTTCATCATGGTGCTCTTTCCCGCACCATTCGGTCCGAGGAAGCCCACCACTTCGCCGGAGCCAATATCAAATGAAACATCATCCAGTGCCTTCTGCTGGCCATAAAGCTTGGTGATGTTCCTGACCGTGATGGACATTGTGCTGATCGGCTTTAAGAGCGAACGCGTATTGGCCGGTAAAGGTATCGGTGCGGCATGGAACCGGCCGGGGGGCGCATCTTTGTACACACACTGCATATGGCCAGAGGGATCGTGATGAAGAGTACGGGTAGCCGTTACGTGGTACGTGGCGAGGATGGCCGTACGCATGAATGTGTGGCCAAGGGTAAGTTGCGGATAAAAGGTTGGAAGAGCACCAATCCGGTATCAGTGGGCGATCATGTGGAGTATGATCCGCAGGTGGATGAAGATTCTCCCGGAGCGATCACCGACCTGCACGACCGTAAGAACTACCTGGTGCGGCGCAGCGTGAACCTGTCACACCACAAGCACGTGATCGCTGCCAACATGGACCAGATGCTGCTCATGGTCACTGTAGCAAGGCCACGCACCAGCTTTGGTTTCACAGACCGTTGCCTGGTGACCGCGGAGGCGTACGAAGTTCCTGTGGTCATACTCTTCAACAAGATCGATGATCTGCGGGGTGAAAAAGAATTGGATCTCCTTGCGGAATTCCAGGATGTGTATGAGCAGGCGGGGTATCGCACCATCATCACTTCCTCGGCCACCGGCACCGGCGTGGAACAGGTCAGAGAGCTGCTTCGCGGCAAGGTCTCGCTGTTGACAGGACATAGTGGCGTTGGCAAGAGCACATTGATCAACGCCATTCAACCGGAATTGGATCTGCATACCATGGAGGTGAGCGAGGCCAGTGAAAAAGGGCAGCACACCACCACCTATGCCGAGATGTATGAGCTGGACACCTCATCCTGGCCGGGGCCGGCCGATCATCCTTCGCCCACATTCATCATCGACACGCCCGGGATCAAAGGGTTCGGACTTGTGGACATGCGCCCGGAGCACATCGGCGATCAGTTCCCTGAGATCTTCAAGGTGAAAGGAGGGTGCCGCTTCCACAATTGCATGCATATGAATGAGCCGGGCTGCGCGGTGCGTGCCGCGGTGGAGGAGGGTGCCATTGCTGGAAGCCGATACCATAGTTATCTGGATATGGTGAATGGCGTGGATGAGGAACATTCGTACCGTACGGATCCATAGCACAACATATGAGAACAAGCCTCTATTACCCGATCTTTTTCCTGGTGGCCTGTGGCAGCAGCCGGCCGGCCGCGGACATCCCTCATCCGCCATCGCCACCGATCCTTATGGATCCGGTGGCGGAGCTTTCACTCCATGGCACGGATGCCATCTTGTGGCAGTATGCATCCGCTGAGGCCCACCGGCTTTTTCAGCAGGGGTATGAACTGGCCCGGATAAGGCTGGAAGAGAACCTCCTCGAAAGGGATGGCAGGCCTGCAGCGGTGATCGTGGATGTGGATGAAACGGTACTGGACAACTCGCCTTATGAGATGCATTTGCTCAACACTTCGCAGGTATACACGCCCGCAACGTGGAAGGATTGGACCGCCAGGGCCGAAGCGAAAGCATTACCTGGTTCCGTGGAGTTCCTGATGCATGCCGCGGAACTGGGCTGTGAGGTATTCTATATCACCAACAGGCAGCTGGATGAAGGCCCCGCCACCCTGCGTAACCTGGAGGCTCAAGGATTCCCATTCGCAGATGAAGAGCACCTGATGCTCATGAATGAAATCAGCGACAAGACAGCAAGGCGCGCACGGGTGATGGAGACCCATCAGGTGGTGCTGGTGGTGGGCGATCAATTGAGGGATATGGCCGAGGTGTTCAAAGACAGGTCCGACGAACATGGCAAGGTGCTCGTGGATAACTGGGCGGACAGCTTGAGCCAGTACTTCATTCTATTGCCCAACCCCATTTATGGAACATACCGGGAGGTGATCCATGGCCGCGGCGAAGCTTCCGATAAGCTGAAGAATGTGAAGGAATTCGTTAAGGAACATTCCTATTGAGATGCGCGCCGTGGTGCAACGGGTGGCGGAAGCACGTGTTCTCATCGCAGGAAAGGAACATGCGTCCATTGGCCATGGTCTGCTCATTCTGCTTGGCATCGAAACCGGGGACCTTGAGCAGGATGTGGAATGGATAAGCGGCAAGATCGCCCGCATGCGTCTGTTCCCCAATGAGCAGGGGATCATGGACATCGATGTGGTCCAGGCAGAGGGAGAAGTAATGGTCATTAGTCAATTCACCCTGCTGGCGAACTGCTCCAAAGGGAACCGCCCCAGCTACATCGCCGCGGCCCGGCCGGAGGAGGCGATACCGCTGTACGAGCGTTTCTGTGGGAGGATGGGGGAGCTTTGTGGCGCGGAAGTGAGGAAG
>JAEZCB010000139.1 GCA_023412755.1 Bacteroidota bacterium | reverse complement strand
GACCACCATAGTAAGTGCTCCAGATCAGCGCACTCCCATCCGGGGAGAATTTGGTAAGACATACATCGATGGTGCCGCCATTGAACGAGGGGTCGAAAGGCCCCAGGGTGGTGG
Source organism: Bacteroidota bacterium (assembly GCA_023412755.1). Classification (GTDB taxonomy): domain Bacteria; phylum Bacteroidota; class Bacteroidia; order Flavobacteriales_F; family PHOS-HE28; genus PHOS-HE28. Next base: position 4,041 of record JAEZCB010000139.1, on the reverse strand, counting down.
GGTAGCCTGTTTGAAAGACGATACCTCCACCATATAAATGACCATCCCCATCATAAGTTGCGGTGAAGCCGAAATTGTTGGCCGAACTGCCGATGTAACTGGAGAAGGAAAGTTCCGGATCGATGACCAGAGGCCAGGCAGGGTCATATTCCGAACACAGATCGAAGAGCAACGTGTCGCCGATCGATCTATAAGCACTACTGACATCCACGCGTCCGGAAGGCACTTGCGACCATGCCACGGGCGCTTTCTCCACCACCATTCCGATGCTCGTATGCACCTGCAGATCGCCTTCCATGAGTATGAGCCCATCCACACCTTCATAAACCAGCCGCGCTAGAGCAGGATCCGCACCAGGGCTTATGATCACATCATACTTGAGCCCCTCCCGGCCATCTAGCCGGATATCGATCCCGGGCCACACGTCCTGTAAAAGCACTTCCCCGAACATGCCGCAATGGCCAGCCCATCGGGAAGTATCATTACCCAGGTAGTAGTTCTCGTAATGGGGTTGCGGTAAGGACGCGCCATGGCCCTGGGCCTCACCATCTTCAAAATGCACTCGCCAGGCATGGCCTTTCGGTCCATCCGGGTGATGCTCCTCGCCCGGAGCATGGTGGTGGTGCCCCATTCCGGTGGTGACCACATAGGTGAAAGCCGTGCGCTCCACGAACAGCGCGCCTCCGGGGATCAATGCCCTGTATAGCACCTGGGTTGGCCACTGTCCCTTGTTCTCGGTGAATAGCACACGTGGTGTGCCGGTGCCGGCCACGGTCCGGCAAAGGAAAAGCAAGAGTATGAACGGGATCGTTCGGGCCACGCGATTATCCGTACCAAGTTACTCTGAAATGACCGCACCGTGGTCCATTTCGTTGCCTTCGCCCGTTCATTTTCAACTGTTCCAGTACGTCTCCGCGATCTTGGCGGTCCGTACCTTTGCCATATGGCCCACAAGGGCCTTCCCCGGCGGTATGAGTGAGGCATTGAAACATGAATGTGGTATAGCGTTGATCCGGCTGCGCAAGCCATTGGAGCACTATCAGCAGCGCTATGGAACCCCCCTTTATGGCCTCAACAAGCTCTACCTCCTCATGGAGAAGCAGCACAACCGGGGGCAGGATGGTGCTGGTGTGGCCACCATCAAACTGGATCCATCACCGGGCCTCAACTACATAGACCGAGAACGTAGCACGGACAAACAGGCGATCCAGAAGATCTTCGGCATGATCCATAAGGGCCACGCCAATGCATTGGCCAAGTCTCCCGCACATGCCAACGATGCTGACTGGCTCAAGGAGAACATGCCTTTCTTGGGCGAAGTGCTCATGGGGCATCTACGCTATGCCACCTTCGGACGTGATGGGCTGGAGAACTGCCATCCTCGCCGGCGGCTGAATAATTGGATGACCAGGAATCTGGTGGTGGCAGGCAACTTCAACATGACCAATGTGGACGAGCTTTTCGATCTACTCGTGAGCATCGGCCAGCACCCCAAAGAGTTGAGCGATACAGTGACGGTGCTGGAGAAGATCGGTCATTTCCTGGATGTGGAGAACGACCGTTTGGCGCAGATGTATCGCCAGCTCGGCTATAACGATAGGCAGATCACCCAGCTGATCTGCGAAAAGATGGATGTGCGGAACATACTTCACCAGGCCGCCATGGATTTTGATGGCGGTTATACGCTCGCGGGCATGATCGGCCATGGCGATGGGTTCGTGCTACGCGATCCTGCCGGTATCAGGCCTGCGTTCTGGTATGCGGATGAAGAGGTGGTCGTGGTGGCAAGTGAGCGCCCGGCCATACAGACAGCGTTCGCCTTGAAGGCCGTTGATGTGCATGAACTCTCGCCCGGCCATGCCATGATCATCCGTAAGGATGGAAGTTATGCCGAAGAGCTGGTGCGCGAGCCGCTGGAAAAACGTTCCTGCAGTTTTGAACGGATCTATTTCAGCAGGGGCAGCGACCGTGATATCTATCTGGAGCGGATCGCTTTAGGGCGTTCGGTGTGCCCGGCCATTCTGGAAACGGTGGACCATGATCTGGAGAACACGGTATTCTCCTTCATCCCGAACACGGCCGAAGTGGCATGCTATGGCATGCTGAAGCAGATGGAGGATGAACTGGACAGGATCAAGGAACACCGGATCCTGGAACTGGGGCCTTCACCGGATCCAGTGGAACTGCGCAAGATCCTCAGTATGCGCCCACGGCTGGAAAAGGTGGCCATCAAGGATGCGAAACTGCGCACCTTCATTACCGCTGATGATGCGCGCGACGATCTGGTGGCGCACGTGTACGACATCACCTATGGCAGCGTGCGTGCAGGAGTGGACAACCTGGTGGTGATCGACGATAGCATCGTACGCGGCACCACATTGAAGCAGAGCATTTTGAAGATGCTGGACAGGTTGGAGCCGAAGAAGATCGTGGTTGTGAGCAGCGCCCCCCAGATCCGATACCCCGATTGCTATGGAATCGATATGGCCAAACTGGGTGATCTCGCGGCATTCCGTGCGGCCATCGCGCTGCTCAAGGAGACCGGTCAGGACAACATCATCGATGATGTGTATGATCGCTGCCTGGAAATGGTGGAGCGGCCCCTAGGTCAGCAGGAGAACGTGGTGAAGGATATCTACAGGCCCTTCACCGCTGAACAGATCAGTGACAAGATCGCCGATATGCTCACACCAGAGGATATTCGTGCTGAAGTGAAGCTGGTGTTCCAGAGCATCGAAGGCCTCCATGCCGCTTGCCCAGGGCATATGGGAGATTGGTATTTCACCGGTGATTATCCCACTCCAGGTGGATACCGCGTAGTGAATCGCGCCTTCCTTAACTACCGGGCCGGGCTAAATGTGAGGGCCTACTGATCCGCCTCCGCTTGCCGGAAGATGATCCGTCCACGGGAGATGGCCCTGTCGATCTGCCGTTGGTCGCCTTTCAGCTGGGCGTTGCCATGCACCACAAGGCTGGAGCCTTTTTCTATGCGGAGGCGCACCTTCCGTCCCAATTCCATTGTACTTCCTGGCAACAGGTGCATCTCCGATCCGTTGCGGATATCCAATGTGCTTTTCCCCTCCAATAGTACACTGGCCCCTTCGGTGATAGTGAGGCGTGTAGGCTCACTGAACCAGACCATCGATCCATCTACTTCAGGTGAATCGATCCTGGTGGGAGTGAGGGAGCGATCCAACATCAGGCGGGTGCCACCGCTGAGTGTAAGGGAGTGGCCATCCGTTCCGCGCAAGGGCGGCAATACAATGCTGTCCGCACACCAGCGCAGATCCTCGCGGATCCGGGTATCGCCAGTGCGCACATGCACGGTGATATGGCCTTGCTCATCCATGTCGAGCATCTCCACGCTGATCCCATTGAGGTAGACCGTACGCACATTCGGTGCACCCCGTTTGTATTTGTCGGTCTTTCCTCCGGATACCAGCGTCATCATGTTCGCCGTGGATGGGTTCGTGTCCATGCCGATCCTACGCTTCCCATCCATGCGCAACGCATGATCGCGCCTGCCGAACATCACCATTTCACCATCAGGACGGCCATTGCGCATGCGATGACCAGGCACCCAATGCTCACCAGCATCCAACATGTCATCGCCATTCTTGTCGAGGATCGGCAGCTCCTGCTCATGATTCCCTGAAAGCGGATTCATCCAGCGATCGTCCATGCGGAATACGATGGAGTTGCCGCCGAATGGACAGCTGCCCCGTATGGTATCCCCCGTCAGGCGAAGATCATACATGCCCACCGCCGGCATTGGTCGCAGATAATCCGAATAACCACCGAAGATCCGGGGACCTTCCCGATCCTCCCGCTCCACCTGCATCACCATGAACAGTCCTGGTGCCAAGCTTTCCATACAAGGCCCGGCTTCCTCGTAGTGGAATTTGTCCGTGGGACTACCGTTACGGGCACTTCCCTGGTGGTTCTCGATCCACAGCCATTGCTGGTGCAGTTCTTTGGGGATGAATGGCATTCTTATGCGCAGCACATCTCCGGTGGTGACGAGATCCCGCAGTATGAAGA
>JAEZCB010000137.1 GCA_023412755.1 Bacteroidota bacterium | reverse complement strand
GCTGAAGGAACGGTGAAGGAACGGGAGAACAAGAACGCCCACATCCCGACCGGAGAGATCGAGATCATCGTTACCGGCCTCAAGGTGCTCAATGCCGCGAAGACACCTCCCTTCACCATCGAGGACGAAACGGATGGCGGTGATGAACTGCGGATGAAATACCGCTATCTGGATCTGCGCCGCGACATGGTCCGCCGGAATATGGAGTTACGCCATCGCATGGCCATGGAGGTGCGGCAATACCTCAGTGGCAAAGGATTCCTGGAGGTGGAAACACCGGTGTTGATCAAGAGCACGCCGGAAGGAGCACGGGATTTCGTGGTCCCAAGCCGCATGAATGCCGGGGAGTTCTATGCGCTGCCCCAAAGCCCCCAAACATTCAAGCAGCTGCTCATGGTGGCTGGCTTCGACAGGTATTTCCAGATCGTGAAGTGCTTCCGCGATGAAGACCTGCGCGCGGACCGCCAGCCGGAATTCACGCAGATCGATTGCGAAATGGCCTTCGTTGAGCGCGATGATGTGCTGGAGACCTTCGAAGGCATGGCCAAGCATCTCTTCAAAAGCATCCTTGGCGAAGAGTTCCATGGACCCTTCCCACGCATGCGGTATGTTGATGCCATGCGTCTCTATGGAAGCGACAAGCCGGATCTCCGTTTTGGGATGGAATTCGTGGAACTCGGCTCCACCCCCCCGCCCAGCCGGGATCCACAGCCTTTGCTCCACACACCCGCTGACCCGTTCGATCCCGCCCTGGCCGCAAGTTCGCCGGAGGTTCGCGGTTCCATCAAACATGGGGCGGTGGAAACCACCGGACTTCCGGACCACGTACGCGGTTTCGGATTCAAGGTCTTTGATGAAGCTGAACTTGTGGTGGGTATCAATGCCAGAGGATGTGCCAGCTGGAGCCGCAAACAGACCGATGCGCTCATTGAATGGGTGAAGCGCCCACAGATCGGAGCCACCGGCATCGTATTCCTGAAATGGACCGGCGAAGGCTTGAAGAGTACCGTTGATAAATTCTATCCGCCTGCGCAGTTGGAGAAGTGGGCCGCGGCCGCCGGAATGGAACTCGGTGATCTGCTCTGCATCATGGCTGGTCCGAGAGACAAGGTGCGCAAGCAATTGAACGACCTGCGCCTCCACCTGGGCGATCAGCTGGGCCTAAGGGATCCGCGCGTCTTCAAGCCACTTTGGGTGGTCGATTTCCCGTTGCTGGAACAGGATGAAGAGAACGGCCGCTGGCATGCCATGCATCATCCTTTCACTGCACCCACACCTGCCGACGCACATAAGCTGGAAAGCGATCCCGGAAGCGTGAAGGCCAACGCCTACGATCTGGTGATCAATGGTACGGAGATCGGTGGCGGCAGCATCCGCATATATGATCGCAGCATGCAGGAGGCCATGTTCCGCGTACTTGGTTTTTCCGATGAGGATGCGCGGTACAAGTTCGGATTCCTCATGGATGCATTCGAATACGGTGCACCACCGCATGGCGGTTGCGCCTTCGGCTTCGATCGCTGGGTGGCCCTTTTCGGTCACCGCACCGATATCCGGGAGTTCATCGCCTTCCCGAAGAACAATGCCGGAAGGGATACGATGATCGATGCACCAAGCAGGATCGATCAGGACCAGCTTGAAGAACTCGGGATCAGTATGAAGGAGGAGGAATAGGCATCACGGCACCAGTATCCTGGTAGCTCGCACTTCATGTCCTATCCGCACCATGTAAACACCTGGTGCCAGGCCCGCTGTGGAAAATACGGATGCGGGGCCTTTGCGAAGGACGACCCTTCCCTTCACATCATACACAGTGATCGCAGCTGGTGCATGCTGCACATGCACTTCCTTTCGTAGAGGATCATAGTAGAGTATGGATGCATCCTCTTTGGGGAATATTCCAGTGCCTATGCCGCTACCAACTCGGAACAAGAAACCATCGCCACCACCTCCGAAGTTCTCCTGATGAGCGCCCGGCGTGGCAAGTCCTGAAGTGGACTGCGTATTGCCCGATACCGCGAACCATCCGGTGGCATGCATGCCGATCCCGAATGCGCCATCGCCTGCGTTGCCGCCCAAGTAGCTGGCCCATGATCGCCCACCATCCGGGTGGAACCGGGCCACGAAACCCTCCGATCCTCCTGCGGGTACTGGTTGGAATGCCTCGGACGTGGCAATGCCCGTTGCCGATCCCGTTTGTCCCACCATGTTGATCATACCATCGGGGCCGACCACCACAGCACGAACCTCATCGTAGGCGCTACCTCCATAATAGGTACCCCACTGGCGCACCCCGGTGGCACTGAACTTCACAAGGAAACCATCCATGCCACCGCCCGGCATCAACTGGTGGCCACCATCGCTGATGTTAGTAGAGGAGGAACTTACGCCAGCCAGATAAGCTTCTCCCGAGCTGCTCAATGCGCAGGCGAACCCCTGGTCATAACCGGGACCACCATAGTAGGTGGACCATTCGCGTACACCAAGGGAATTGAACTGGGCAAGGAAGGCATCCCTGCTACCACCATGGCCCACCTGATGCCCATTGAACACCATGCCGCTCACTGAATGCGTGGATCCACAAAGCAGAAATGACCCATTCGCCCCAAGAGCGATCCCTTCGAAGAACTCATCATCAGAGCCACCATAGTAACTGGACCACTGCAGTGTACCTCCGGCATCATACTTCGCGAAGAAACCATCGTAGCCACCGCCACGCACACCCTGCCATGCATCCGTGGGCGCAATGCCGTCATCACTCCGGGTATAACCTGTGATGTAGACTTCACCTTCTTCTGAAATGGCCACACCGGTGATCACATCGATATCCGATCCACCGAAATAGGTGCTCCAGATCAATGTGCCTTCAGCATCGAACCGTGCAATGAACCCGTCCGATGCACCACCATGCATCATTTGATGCCCATTGAAGGCGATCCCATCCGGGGAATCCGTTCCGCCCACGAGTACCGCACCACCATCCGCCATCACGGCCACGGCATGGCCATTATCCTCGCTGGTACCACCGAAATACGTGGCCCGGATCAACTCTCCTTCGGCAGTGGACCATGCCATGTAGGCATCATGATCACCACCACCATGTACCATCTGGTGGCCATTCAATGCCATGTCCGTGGTGGAGGCGGTGCGGCCCGCAAGTAATATGGTTCCATCACTGGCCACGGCCACCGCACGGCCCCAGTCCTCGCCAGCGCCGCCCATGTAGGTGGACCATTGCGGTCCAAGATCCTGGGAATGCACCCAAGTACAGAGGAGGATCGCCAGGATGATGGTAATTGGCCGGTATATCATGGTCATCTGTTCAGGGGCGCAAAGTAAATTCCCGCCATGGCCACACTTCCACCACCATTCATCGGGATCAAGGAAACTTGCATCTATGCCAGTGACCTTCATGCATTCCGGAAATTCTATGAAGGTACCCTGAGGCTGGAGTGCTTCTCATTTAGGGATGGTGGCCATGCCTTCTTCCGTGCTGGCCACTCTGTATTGTTGTGCTTCGATCCGAAACACAGCAGGGACCAACAGGAACTGCCCCGGCACTTTGCGAGCGGCGAGATCCATTTTGCCCTGGAGACCGATCGGCCCGGTTTCGATGCATGGCTCTCCTGGCTGCGGGAGCAGGGTGTTGGATTGGAACATCTGCATACCTGGCCTGGTGGCTTCCGTTCGGTCTACTTTCGTGACCCGGGCCGCCATTGTGTGGAGATCATTGAAACAGGTATGTGGGAATACGAACGGAACAAGCCATGATGCCCAGCGAGAATGATGAACATTTCATGTTGGAAGCCATACGCCTGGCGCGTGAGGGTATGGCACGTGGCGATGGCGGACCTTTTGGCTGCGTTATCGTGAAGGACGGCCGCATAATAGGCCGGGGCAACAACATGGTCACTGGTTCCAACGATCCAACCGCACATGCGGAAGTGGTGGCCATTAGGCAAGCGTGCAAGGCGCTGGGCGATTTCCAACTGAATGGATGCGTGCTGTACACCAGCTGCGAGCCATGCCCCATGTGTCTCGGTGCCATTTATTGGGCCAGGCCGGAACGCATCGTTTACGCTGGCACCCGAGAGGATGCCGCAGATGCCGGTTTCGATGACCGGCTGATCTACGAGGAACTGCCACTTGCCATGGAAGAGCGCCGGATACCGGCCACCACCATGCTAAGGACACAAGCCCAAAGGGTATTCGAGGAGTGGAAGAAGCAGCCCGGCAAAACCCCCTATTGATCGCCCATGGATGCTGGCGATATCGGCGGGATCATCATAGCTGTTGTCTCATTGGCCGCATTTTACATGCTGTTCCGCAACTTCGCTGGCCTTGTACGGCTGTTCATGCACTCGATCACCCCGCTGTCTAAAGCGGAGAAGACCATTCTTGAAACGCATTCACCATTCTACCGATCATTGCGGCCAGCTGGCAAAAAGGAATTCAGCAAGCGGGTGAAGGAAGTGATATATGATAAGGAATGGATCGGCAGGGGGATCGCCATAACGCAGGAGATGAAAGTGCGCGTGGCGGCCACATTGACACAACTCACCTTCGGGTTGGAACGTGCGCTCCTCGTGCACTTCAAGAAGGTCTTCATTTTTCCGGAGGAATATTTCGTACGCAGTTCAGGACAGTGGCACCAGGGCGATGTCCGTCCCGGACAACGGAGCATCGTGCTATCCTGGAAACACTTTGAACAGGGGCAGGCGGACCCCCATGATGGCCGTGATCTCGGCCTGCATGAACTGGCACATGCCTTATGGTTGGAGGATAGGATCGAAAATAAGGAACACCGGTTATTGGATCCTGTAACGCTGAAGGAATGGCGCACACTGGCCGGGCATGAAATGGCAAGGATCCGCAATGGCGAGGAAAGGCCATTCAGAAAATATGCGGCGGTGAACGAGGCTGAGTTCTTCGCCGTAGCGGTGGAGCAATTCTTCGAGCGGCCAAGGGAGGTGGCCCGTGAACTACCCGAACTCCATCGGTGTATGACCAGGTTACTGAAGCAGGATCCGGCACGCGCGAATTGAAAGATCGGTATACTTTGGGTCCATAGACACGGTCTCATGGGCATCTCCAGCGTGATCCTGGCCGGCACCTTCATCGGGCTTGGCTTCTATATCGTGTCCAGATCGCTCCAGGTGCCTCCGCTATCACCGGCGGATCGCGCCATACTTGCCAAGTACGCTATTCATTACCAGCGACTTGGCGAAGCGGAGAAGAGGCATTTCGAACGCATCGTATCCATGTTCATCCATCGCAAACAGTGGATCGGTGCCCGAATGCAGGTGGTACCAGAGATGAAGGTCATGATAAGTGCATGTGCCGCACAGATCCTAATGGGCTTCCCCAATGTGGTGCTCAAACATTTCGAAAAGGTGGTGTTGTATCCAAGGGCGTATCGATCCAGCCGCACCGGCCGCATGCATCAAGGCGAGGTAAGGCCACAGGCGGGCGTGATCGTGGTCTCCTGGGAAGACTTCCTGCATGGCTATGCTCACAACCGTGATGCCCATAATGTGGGCCTGCACGAATTGGCGCATGCCCTCTGGTTCGAGAACAAGATGCTCAATGGTGAGCACAACTTCCTTCACCCTGAATTGCTGCAGGACTGGATCGACCATGCCGATGGCGAGATCGCACGCATTCGTGAAGGAAAGAGCCGCCTCTTTCGTGAATATGCCGGCACCAACCAGCCGGAGTTCTTCGCTGTGGCGGTGGAATACTTCTTCGAGATGCCGCGGGAATTCAAGGCGGAACTACGGGAGCTCTATGCCACACTCAGCGCTATGTTGCGGCAAGATCCAGCGGCGCATGCGTAGTAATGTCAACGACGAACGGCCACCTCATGGTGGCCGTTCCAGGTCATTATGGGCAGCTATTAGCGCCCCTGCGCCGTGCTGTAGTTGATCTTCAAAGCATTGCTAATGCGAAGCTCCTGCTTCACATCCGTCACCAGCTTCATGGAAGTTTCCCGGTCCACTTTCAATGAGCGGGTAATGCGTGGGCGCAGCACTTCGTCGCGCCTGGACTCATTCTCCTTTACCCAGGGATCGATCTCGTCCAGCCGCGCATATTGATCATTCAACTGCATAAGCGGCTCGGTGCCGAGTGCCGGATTCGTAGGTGGGCCGATGTAGATGTAGTCCACCAGCGCCTTATCCTCCAGCTTGGTCACTTCGGTGGCCTCAGGCAGGCTGATCTTCACCTTCAGGTCCACCTCACGCATCACGGTGGTGACCATGAAGAAGAATAGCAGCATGAAGATGATGTCCGGCAGCGATGCCGTGCTGATCGCCGGTATGCCTTTATCTCCTTTATCCTTGAAACGTGACATAGGCCTTTCTTTTTAATGCTGCCCTATCCAGCGGTCCGTGTTCCCACTTCCACCGGTTCGGCCTCTGAGATCCGCTGCGGATATACCAGGCGTACGGCCTTGATCAGCTCTCGATCCTCCTCATCGCGCTCATCCAGTTCCGTGAACCGGCGGCCGAACTTCTCCCGGCTCAGTTCATCGCGCAGTTCCCGTATGGCCGCTTCCAGTTCATTCTGCACCTGTACGTACATGTTGTATGTGGTGCGTGAACCGGTCTGCAGGGAAATCACCGCATTGGCCGGCAATTCCAGGTATTCACCAAGGAGCTGCACGGCATTCAACCGGTCCCTCCAGCGATCCAACGACTGCTGGTACTGCTGCCTAGCTTCTGGATCCTGGGTCTGGGCCAACCACGCTTCGAACTCCCCGATCCGGCGCCGTGCCTCATCGGCCGTGATCCTGCGCTTTTCAGGCAGGTTCGGATCATTGGTGGGGTTGGTCATGAACTCCTTGGCTCCCGCACGCAGGTCCCGTATATCCGCAGGCTGCCCTTCTACCAGGAGCATGTCCGCATCATTCACGAGCACTTCGTACACATCGCGTTTGTTCACATCCATGGTCACCTCTTCATCCACCACCGGCGGCAGCAGACGCAGGATGCCCGCATCGGTATCCATGGTGGTGGTCACCAAAAAGAAGATCAGCAGCAGGAACGCGATATCCGCCATGGATCCCGCGTTGATCTCCTGCACTCCGCCTTTCTTGCGTCTTCTTAGCATGATCCCTTATTTCAGCATACGTGCGATCTCGCCGAATACGATCGCCACGATCGCCGCCCCAAGGGCAAGCAAGGTGGCTATGATGCCCGCTCCAATCCATCGCGAAGCTTCCGGAGTGACATCCCAGCTCGGCCTTACGGTACCATCGGCCAATGCGTAGGAGATCGCCACCAACACACCGAAGGCGGCCAGGCCGATCAGCGATGAGAGGGCCTTTTTTCCAGCGGCGATCACATGGATGACCCCGAAGATCACGGCCATGCCGGCACAAAGCGCGAAGGCCACATAGGCCAGAGTGAGGCCACCATCGATCCCGGTCTCGCTGCCGGTGTAGATCATGATGAAGAACAGGATGCCCAGAGCCGCTACCAGCCAGAGGGCGATCCTTCCTATGAGATTACCTGTATGACCCATTGTGGGATCTTAGTGTTGGCGGGTGAGTTTATCCTTTACCAGCATATCCACCAGGCTGATGGATGCTTCCTCCATCTGACCGGTGATGCTGTCGATCTTGCTCACGAGGTAGTTGTAGAAGATCTGCAGGATGATGGCCACGATAAGACCGAACACGGTGGT
>JAEZCB010000051.1 GCA_023412755.1 Bacteroidota bacterium | reverse complement strand
AATGTGAAGACGAATTGGGAAAGATTCATCGCATTGCGCGCGGCCATACTCCAACATGTGCGGGACAACAAGCTCGTTGTGAACGAGAGGCCCTACCTGCAGGTGTTGTTCGACAGCATACGCACACTCTATCCGTATGATCGCAAGGCGGCGTTGAAATTCCACCGGCGGCTCATACCGGCCGGATTCGTGCCTTCCACATCACCGGCCACCGGCAAAGGCTATCTTCTTCTTCACCGGCTGTTGGGATTCGATCTGGCCAACCGGCTTCGTACCATGCTGGGAGGCCTTGGCTAGCACATCGGTGTTCAACCAGTGATCGCCCGGTAAAGCACCATGTTGATCCCCGGAACGCGGATCGGTAGCAGGTTGTAGGTGCGGGCGATCCGGAAGAGCAGCCGGTGGCGCAGCCCCATCTCATCACGCACCGATGGCCCGAACAACTTGTTCTCCAGGGTCTGGAACTCCTCCTTCCCGATCACCCTGTTCTTGAAATTGAGCAGGATCTGCATGTAGGTCTGGTAGATGATGCCCAGGATCATGGATCTTCTGCCGAGTTCCGTGGCCTTCTGGAGGAACTTGGCGTGGTAGCCCAGCGAACTCTCCGTGAATCCATCCAGCAACTCGTATGGTTTGAGCACCTTGCGTTCTTCGGAGATCCGGTAGAAACAATCCGGCTCCCCCACCACTGTTCTATAGCGCACCCCTGGCTCCAGCAATGCACGTGTGTGGAACTCCACGTCCTGGTGACGTTTGAAGGACTCATCGAAACCACCGATACGTTGCAGGAAAGCGCGGCGCCAGATGGGCTGCATCACCGACCATGGCAGCTTGTGACGGAAGAAATCGGCGAGCGGATCGCTGGATGAAGGTATCCACCGGTGCGTGCTATCGCCTTTGCTGCCGCGGAACACTTCCATGGTGAACACACACAGATCCAGATCCTCCTGCTCCGCCACACGCAAGCGATCGCGCAGGCAATGTTCGCCCAGCAGATCGTCGGCATCCAGGAAGATCACATACTTGCCTGCAGCTTGTTGGATGCCGAGGTTTCGGCAATGGTTCGCACCGCGATTCACCGGTAAGAAATGCATCCTGATCCTTGACTCTGCACGCGCGATCCCGGTCATGATCTCCTGCGTGCCGTCGGTGCTGGCATCATCAATGAAGAGCAACTCCCAATTCGGATATGATTGTGCCCGCACGGAGTCCACCATTTCAGTGATGTACCGGCTCTTGTTGAATGAAGGCACCACGATGGAGATCAATGGTGCCGCTGTGGCCGTGGGGATACCCTCCTCTTGCAGTCGCTTCAAGATGGTCGCGTACTGTTCATCATATGCACTCTTGCTGAAGAGTTCCTTCGCCACACCCTGGATCCGGACCTTCTCTTCGGGCGACGGGCGCTCCATTTGCGCTTCCACCCCCGCATGCTCGATCCACCCCAACCTGTGCTTGCGAACAAGTGTGGCCAGATCACCGATGTGTTCGGAGATCAATACCGGCAGACCGGCATGGAGGTATTCCGCGAATTTGGTGGGCGAGGCCACCTCGTTGGTGACCGAACGTTCGCGCACGAGGAGTCCGATATCGCATTGGGCCAGGGCTTGATGCACTTCCTCATGTGGCAGCCATTCGCGCACCACCCGGCCGGGGAAACGCTGGATAAGATGATCGATGTGCCCATCTGGGCCGCTGAGGAAGAGGATGCGGGCCTGGGGATCAGCACGAAGCACGCGCTCCAGCACACGCGCCAGCAAACCGAGGGATTGCCAGCCACCCGTGCCTCCGGAATAGACCAGCACCCTGGCATCGGTGGCCCAGCCAAGCCGAGCCCGTAAGCCCTCTGTGTGCGGTGTGGCGGTGGCAGGTGGTTCGGTGCCGATGGTGCAGGGGATCACCACATGATCCTGCCCGGTGTATCCGTAGTGATCCCGCCAATGATCCACAAGAGCATGGCTTACGGCCAGTCGCATGTCCGCGCGGTTCACGGCCTCCGCTTCAATGCGCTGGCATTGGGCGATCAGATCATCATCATCCACGACACGGTACTCCTTCCACTCCATCCCGTACGCACCACGGCCGTCGTAGCAAACATACTTCACGCGCCCGCGGTCCCGGAGCCGCAATGCCATTGCGGTGGCGAACACTCCACGGCCGATCACACCCTGTGCACCCGTGATGCGCGCGATGATCGCGAGCCAGATCCAGTTGATCCGCCAGTTATGCGCGCGGGGCATCATGGGCACCACCCACGCGCCTTCACTTCGCGCACGGATCTCGCGTGAGGAATGGAAGTAGTCGCGTATGGAAACAATGGCCACGAGACGCACCCGTTCTTTGCCGAGGCTGTTCAGGTGCTCCACCACATCGGTGACCTGGCTCCAATACACGCCGGATGGCTGATCGTTGTATGTGACGTAGAGGATCAAAGCACTTTGTCCAATACTGCGAACACGCGCTCCGTGGCATGTCCATCCCAAAGTTCCGGGATATGATGCTTTCCAGGATCCTCCTCCAGGATCGCATCCAGCGCCTGCCTCACCGCAGTTGTATCCAGTCTTACCAGGCGATTGGTACCGTGGGTGATCGTGACCGGTCTTTCCGTGTTGTCCCGGAGGGTGATGCATGGAACACCGCGAAAAGTGGTCTCTTCCTGGACACCCCCGCTATCGGTGATCACACAGTGGCTTGTGGCCAGAAGTTTCTGGAAAGCGAAATGGTCCAACGGTTCCGTAAGACGGATGGAAGCTTGTTGCTGCAGCCGGTGCAGTTCTCCTCCGGCCTCCAGCCTTTTTCTTGTGCGCGGATGCACCGGAAAAACGACCTGGTGTCGCTGCGCCAGATCGATGAGGATATCGGCGAGGGTGGAGAGTCTTTCGGGAACATCAACGGTCGCAGGGCGGTGCATGGTCACAAGCACATGCTTGCTGTTGAGTCCCAGTTCCGCTACGATCGGTGATGCCTCGATACGGTCTTCAAAAGCCACCAGGGCATCGATCATGGTGTTGCCCAAGAAGTGGATCTCCTCCGCTTTTCGCCCTTCCTTCAACAGATTCTCCCGGGCACTCGGTTCTGTGATCAGCAGATGGTCCGCGATGCGGTCCACGAGAATGCGGTTCACCTCCTCGGGCATGCCCATGTCCCCGCTACGCAGGCCGGCCTCCAGGTGTATGAGCTTGATGCCGCAGCGGTTGGCGGCCAATGCTCCCGCGAGTGTGCTGTCCACATCGCCAACCACCACCACGGCATCCGGCCGCTGCTCCTGCATCAACCGGCCAAGACGTTGGATCATGTGGCCGAGTCTTTCCACAGGTGGAACATCAGGGATCTCCAGCACATGATCCGGCCGCAAGCCGAACTGCTCGAAGAAGACCGCTGTCATACGTCCATCGGTGTGCTGCCCTGTATGCACAAGTTCAACCTCGATACCATGCCCGGATGCCACCTGCTTGAACCGCGCCACCTTCATGAAGTTCGGGCGCGCGCCCACGATCACGAAGATCTTCTTCATGGCCGGGATCGGTAAGATGGTACGCGCGAAAACATGGCAGGTGCCGAAGTTCCACTTTTTCGCGCTGCTGGCGCAAGAATAGGCCTCAGCGCTTCAGCAGATCCTTGGCGAATCGTTCATGCACGCGATCCGCGTTGAAGTGCTGGTCCCAGAAGGCCCGCACCCGTGCACGGCGCTGTGGATCCCAGGGATCCTTCGCCGCCCGGAGGATCGCTTCTCGCAACATTCTCGGGGTGACCTTGTGTGGCAGCAGGGTGCCCGTCCCTTCATTCACCACCTCGGCCACACCTCCGGCATCCGCGGCAAGCAACGGTATGCCGAAGCTGGCGGCCTCCTGCAGAGCCACCGCCACACCTCCTTCGGTACTGCTCACATGAACGAAGAGATCCACGGGATGCTCCTTGTAATATGCGATCACCCGGGCATTTGGCACCGCCCCTTTCAACTCCACCTTCACATTCGGTGGTAGCAGTTCCATCAACTTCTCCAAACGGGTCCTTTCAGCTCCATCGCCGAAATGGATCCATTGCACCGGTACATCCGTACCCTGCAACGCTTCGGCGATAAGATGCACACGTTTGATCGGATAGAGATTGGAGCAGGAGACCATGCGGAACACCGCCGAAGGTGACCATGGAGCGACCCCATGATCCACCGTGGCCGTTGGTGCCATGCTCAGCTTTTCCGCCATCCCTGGGAATTTTCCCAGCACATCCCTGCGCGCTGCCTGGGAGGTCACGTAGATGTGCGATGCCTGTTCCAGATTGAAGCGCTGGAACATCTGCCATTGGTCCGGAGCACGATGATCATACAGATCGAATCCACGAAGGCGTGTCACGTAGCTTACCCTCGGATCATGCAGCCTGCACATGCCGAGTACGGTGGCCCAGTCCTCCGCCCAGTTGGAATACAGCACCACTCGCTTTGGATCATATTCCTTGCGCAGCCATTGCTGGAACACCAGGGTCCGCGCCAAGGCCTGCCGGTGTCTGCTCAACACCTCGCGCCACCGCTTCACGAAAACGGCCATTGAAGGCGCGGATCGCCAGGCCGCCTTCAGCGATGGCAGCCACGAACTTCGCGAACGTATGAAAGTGGACCATGGCGCGTGCGCGAATGGATCACGCAGTAGTTCCACCACTTCAGCGTTTGGCGGAATGGCCCGCGATCCATCCGCATGGAACAGCGGGAATATGCGCACTTTGCTGAAGTGGCGGCAGAGATGGGGCAGTTCATGCTCCAGTGAGAACTCGCCCTGCCCTTTAGGGAAACGCGCGGTGAAAAGCCAGAGCTCACGAGCCTGCGCCATCGATCAAGCGGCCATGTTGCGTTGGCCTCCCTGCCGTAGCGCATTCAACCGGCATTTCAGCAGGTACATCATGCGACCCAGCGGGTACGATCCACTGATCCGCATGTGTTCCAGGGCCGGGGCTGAACCGAATGGTGGCAGTTGATGGTACAATTCATCCCAGGCCTGCTCTATGCGTTCCACAAGTTGCTTCCGCGGGAAGAGACCCGCGCTGTTGTTGTGTGCCTTCAATTTATCCAGCCATGTGCGGTAGTCCTGAATGGTGCGCCTGTCCGGTGGACGCAGGAAACTCCTTTTGGCGAGCAGGTGCATCTCCACCTCACGTTCGGTGGGCTCCAATCCGAACTCACGCAACACGATCTCCACCCTGCCTTTGCGCAGTGCCGCGAGGTCCTTGCCATGGCTGATGTTCTGCGGCCCGCGGCGATAGCGTATCAC
>JAEZCB010000047.1 GCA_023412755.1 Bacteroidota bacterium | reverse complement strand
CCCGTAAGTTGGGAATGTGCCGTTATGAAGGAACTGATCAGGATCAGGAAAAGGAACTGACGCATTGTTCTAAGACTGAGGTATAGCCTAAATGTAAAGGACTGTACTGGCATCCACAAAAACGGTCAGTAAATACTGCATTAGCGGGAGCGGCCATTACATGAGCGGGAGCCTTCGCCTGTCACCCCAGTTCCTGATCCACCGGATCGTTCAACTGCACCTTGCTCAAACTATAATACAGCCCCTCCCGGTCCGCGATCAATTCCTCATGCCGGCCTGAGCTCACCACACGCCCACGGTCCAGCACGATGATCCGGTCCGCATTACGGATCGTGCTCAACCGATGCGCGATCACAATGCTGGTGCGGCCCTCCATCAGCTTGTCCAACGCTTCCTGCACCAGGCGTTCGCTGGCGGTATCGAGGCTACTGGTGGCTTCATCCAAGATCAGGATCGCGGGATCCTTCAATACAGCACGCGCGATGGCGATCCGTTGGCGTTGGCCCCCGCTCAGTTGCACGCCGCGTTCACCGACGATCGTTTCATAAGCCTCAGGGAATGATGAAATGAATTCATGCGCATTGGCCTTTCGTGCCGCTGCATTGATCTCCTCTTGTGATGCATCGGGCCTGCCATAAGCAATGTTATCGCGGATGCTTCCACCGAACAGGATCACCTCCTGGGGTACGATCGCCATGCGATCACGTAGTGCAGTAAGTGGATATTCATTCGCGTTGCGGCCATCGATCAGTAGCTCGCCGCTGTCGGGGGTATAGTAGCGAAGCACCAATGAGGCGATCGTGCTCTTGCCCGCACCGCTGGGGCCCACCAGGGCGATGCGTTCCCCGGCCCGCGCATGCAGGCTTAGCTCCTCCAGCACTGGCATGTCCTTGCGGGTGGCGTAGCGAAAGGAGACATCGCGGAATTCCACCTCACCATGCAATGGCAACGGTTCCCGCTTCGGTGAAAGATCCACCGGCTCGGGCACCTCATCGTTCAGATCCATCAGCCGTTCGGTGGCGCCGATCGCTTTTAGCACGGTGGTGGCCATCTCGGGGATGCTGCCGATGCTGGCCCCAATAAAGACCGAGTACAAAATGAATGTGACCAGTTCTCCTGTGGTGATCTCGCCAGCCTCCTTCAAATGGACGCCACGCCAGATCACCAGTACGATGGCGCCGAACATGCACAGGATGATGAACGACACGAAGGCACCACGCCAGCGTGCACCCTTCATGGCCAGATCCCGCGCTGCCTGCACACTGCGGCCATAACGCACCGCCTCCCACGCCTCGTTGGCGAAGGCTTTCACGCTCTGGATGCCCTGCAGCGTTTCCTCCA
Source organism: Bacteroidota bacterium (assembly GCA_023412755.1). Classification (GTDB taxonomy): domain Bacteria; phylum Bacteroidota; class Bacteroidia; order Flavobacteriales_F; family PHOS-HE28; genus PHOS-HE28. Next base: position 1,941 of record JAEZCB010000047.1, on the reverse strand, counting down.
CCACCACATTGGTATCGGCGATGCGGTCCTGCACCTGTTTGCTCAGCTTCTGTATGTAACGCCCGAACACCACCGCAACGATCGCCACCACAGGGATCGATGCGAGCATGGTGAGTGTGAGGGTGGGAGAGAGCGCGGTGAGCAGCACCAGTCCGATGCTGATGATCACGATCTGCCGCATCAGTTCGGCAAGGGTGCCGGTGAAGGTGTCCTGCAGCAACGCGACATCGGCACTGATGCGGCTGTTGAGTTCACCCACACGCCGTTGCGCGAAGAAGATCATCGGCAGTTTCAACAGGTGCTCGTAGGTGTCGCGCCGCAGCCGTGCGAGCATGTTCTCGGTAACGTATGAGAAGATGTAGATGCGGAAGAAGCCCAGAAGCGCCTGCAGCGCGAACACGCCCAGCAAGAGCAAGGCCACCGAATCGATGTTGTTCAGATCGAACAGTCCTACGACATCTTGTGGCGGTGCGCCTTTGGTGGCATCCACAAGTCTGCCCATGAGCGCTGGGAAGACCAGGCTGAGAATGCTGGTAAAGAACAGCAGCACCATGCCCACGGCGAAGATGCCCGCATGTGGCCGCAGGTAGCGGAACAGCCGGATGAACTTGCGCAGGGTGGCCTTGTTCAGCTTCGCCGGCTTGACATCATCATCAGCGCGGGAGCGGCGGCGGCGGGAGGACATGGGTGATCAGACGATAAGAGAATGAGATGATCAGATGATCGAATGCCTGATGGGCCCCAAAGGTAGCCGTGCGCTTATTCTACGCAGACGTGGTCGTTGGTCTGGTATGGAATATCGCACCTGCGCGGATCGAGCATGTCGCCAAAGAGTGGTGCTATCCCGTTGGTGATGCATTCGCCTTCCACATCGCGGATCACGTGAAAGACCTTCGATACATGGTGTTCCGTTCCTTCGTTGGTGATGATATGAAGATCATACAGGTATGGCACGGGCCCAGGTTCATCAATGAATTCCGCATCGAAGCCGGACCAGCCATGGTTCACTATACTGCTTTGAACAACAGTGCCATTTGGATTCGTGATCGTGAGGTTGAATGAGGCCGGTTCTTCTCCGATCACCATGATGAAGCGATCGTTGATCCCATCACCATTCGGAGTGATCAGGTTGGGAGCATGCAGACAGGCCGTGTCGAGCTGCAAGTGCAGTGGCGTGTCCAGTGTACTGGCCGATCTCTTTCCGATCAATGGTTCGCCCTTCCGGCAGGCTGCGAGGAGCACCACTGCGATCAAGATCCATTGAGCCTGCTTGGACATGATCATCTGGTGGCGAATTTCGTTCAGTGAATGTAGCAAGATCATGATACTACCGTGCCATTTATCTTCGGTGGAATTATGATCCGGACCATAGGTATGATAGGCCTTGCCTGGGTCTTGTCGAATGATAGTTGCTCCCAGGGCCGCTGGGGTTCAGCATGGGGTGGTTCGGCCATCCACCAATTCCGATCAAAGTACGACATCACTACTTCACCTTCCCCTCTGGTAGGTCTTCGCTACGGACATGATCTGGGGAACAATTTCAGGGTGCTTCTGGGACTGGAACAGGAGTGGACTTCAACAAGGGAAGAACTGACCTTCAATTATCCGTACATGACCACCAGGATCAGGGAGTTCGAGAGCCGGAATGTGAACTTGGGGATCATGGGAGCTATCCGAATTCGGTCCTCCGAGACCCAGGAATGGCGGTTCCTGATCGGAGGCGTATCCAGGATGATGATGCATGTGAAATTTACCGAATCCCATTCCAGACTGACGTATGCGACCATTGAACGCACCTTGACAGGCTCGGAGCTTGGTAGTTCCCTTCAGATCCGAACGGGTGTTCGTTATGCCCGGAAACTGAAGGGACGGGCGTATGGTTTTGTTGAGGCATGGGGTGGAAGAACATTGCTAATAACAGGCAACGACTATTACGCGTTC
>JAEZCB010000002.1 GCA_023412755.1 Bacteroidota bacterium | reverse complement strand
CGTAGGTCTCGTAGGTGCCTTCCTCCTTCGCGAGGTCCTTGCTGGCGGTGAGGGCGGCGTAGTAGATGGTCTCGAAGATCTCGCGGTTGAGCACTTTGGCTTCCACGGAATCGAAGGGATGACGCATGAGGATGAACGCATCGGCCAGGCCCTGCACGCCGATGCCGATGGGGCGGTGGCGCATGTTGCTGCGGCGCGCCTCGGGGATCGGGTAGTAGTTCTGGTCGATCACGCGGTTGAGGTTGCGCGTGAGTTCGTAGGTCACCTGGAAGAGCTTTTCGTGATCGAAGCGGCCCTTCTCCACGAACTTGGGCAGTGCGATGGAGCCCAGGTTGCACACGGCCACTTCATCGGGGCTGGTGTACTCGATGATCTCCGTGCACAGGTTGGAGCTCTTGATGGTGCCCAGGTTCTGTTGGTTGCTCTTGCCGTTGGCGGCATCCTTGAAGAGGATGTAGGGCGTGCCGGTCTCGATCTGGCTTTCCAGGATCTTGAACCAAAGATCTTGCGCCTTGATGGTCTCGCGGCCCTTGCCTTCGCTCTCGTACTTCTCGTACAGCGCTTCGAACTTGGCACCCCAGGTATCGGCCAGGCCCGGGCATTCGTTGGGGCACATGAGGGTCCAGTTGCCGCCCTGTTCCACACGGCGCATGAAGAGGTCGGGGATCCACATGGCGTAGAAGAGGTCGCGGGCGCGCATCTCCTCCTTGCCGTGGTTCTTCTTCAGATCGAGGAAGTCGAAGACATCGGCATGCCAGGGTTCCAGGTACATGGCGAAGCTGCCCTTGCGTTTGCCACCGCCCTGGTCCACGTAACGCGCGGTGTCGTTGAACACGCGCAGCATGGGCACGATGCCGTTGCTGGTGCCGTTGGTGCCCTTGATGTAGCTGCCCTTCGCACGCAGGTTGTGTATGCTGAGGCCGATGCCGCCGGCGCTCTGGCTGATCTGCGCGCACTGTTTCAGGGTGTCGTAGATGCCGCTGATGCTGTCGTCCTTGAGCTGCAGGAGGAAGCACGAGCTCATCTGCGGCTTGGGCGTCCCGGCGTTGAAGAGGGTAGGCGTGGCGTGCGTGTACCAGCCTTCGCTGAGCGAGTTGTAGGTGTTGATCGCAGCTTCGAGATCGTTCTTGTGGATCCCGATCGCCACGCGCATCAGCATGTGCTGTGGGCGTTCGGCCACTCGGCCCTTGAGGCGCAGGAGGTAGCTGCGCTCGAGGGTCTTGAAGCCGAAGTAGTCGTAGCTGAAGTCGCGATCGTAGATGATGGCGCTGTCGAGCAACTCGGCGTTCTTCTGGATGATCTCGTGCACATCATCGGCCAGGAGCGCGGCCCGTTCGCCGGTCTTGGGATCGATGTAGTCGTAGAGGTCCTTCATGGTATCGCTGAAGGACTTCTTGGTGTTCTTGTGGAGGTTGCTTACCGCGATGCGGCTTGCCAGTAGTGCGTAGTCGGGGTGTTTCACCGTCATGGTCGCCGAGACCTCCGCGGTAAGGTTGTCCAGCTCGGTGGTGGTAACGCCATCGTAGATGCCATCGATCACCTTCAGGGTGACCTGTGTGGCATCCACCATGGGATCCAGCCCGTAACAGAGCTTCTTCACCCGTGCGGTGATCTTGTCGAACTTCACTGCCTCCCGGCGGCCGTCGCGTTTGATTACATACATGTGGGTTTTGGTTTTTGGAGATTACGAGCGGCGCTACCCGCCCGGCCCGGCTCCCGCTTCGCCGGATGATGATGGTTTTAATGTCAGTGGGGATCTGCAAGTTGCTCTCGACAGATCCAGTTTTTTACGTGGTGGCGGAGAGGATCTTCAACGGGGTGGTGTTGATCGGAGGGTCGTTAGTCCAAGGTCCTAGGTCTTAGGCCGCTCACGTACAGATCAGACCTAAGACCTAGTACCTAGGACCACAATTAAAAATCCGCATCCAACGTGAACTTGCTCGCGTCCTTATCCTGGTTCAGTACCCCGGCCTTCTGGTACTCGCCCACGCGCTTCTCGAAGAAGTTGGTCTTGCCTTGCAGGGAGATCATCTCCATGAAGTCGAACGGATTGGTGGCGTTGTACACCTTCTCGTTACCCAGCTCCACCAACAGGCGATCGGCCACGAACTCGATGTACTGTTGCATCAGCTTGGCGTTCATTCCGATCAGGTTCACCGGCAGCGCGTCGCTCACGAATTCCTTCTCGATCTCCACCGCATCGGTAATGATCTTCTCCACCGTCTTCTTCGGCAGCTTGTTGATCAGGTGCTTCGTGTACAGAAGGCACGCGAAATCGCAATGCAATCCTTCGTCGCGGCTGATCAGTTCATTGCTGAAAGTGAGGCCCGGCATCAGGCCGCGCTTTTTCAGCCAGAAGATACTGCAGAACGATCCGCTGAAGAAGATCCCTTCCACGGCCGCGAACGCTACCAGCCTTTCCGCGAAACCGCCTTTGCTGATCCACGTTAAAGCCCACTCGGCCTTCTTCTTCACACAATCCACGGTATCGATCGCGTGCAACAGGCGGTCCTTCTCGATCGGGTCCTTTATGTAGGTATCGATCAACAGCGAATACGTCTCGCTGTGGATGTTCTCGATCGCGATCTGGAAACCATAGAAGAAGCGCGCCTCCGGATACTGCACCTCGTGCAGGAAATTCTCGGCGAGGTTCTCGTTCACGATGCCATCGCTGGCGGCGAAGAACGCGAGCACGTGCTTGATGAAGTAACGCTCATCATCAGTGAGCTTGTTGCTCCAGTCCACGAGATCCGCATGCAGATCGATCTCCTCGGCCGTCCAGAAGCTGGCCTCGTGCTTCTTATAGAACTGCCAGATGTCGTTGTGCTGGATCGGGAAGATCACGAAGCGATCCTTGTTGTCTTTAAGGAGCGGTTCGTTGGATGCCTCCACATCCTTCGGCAGTACATCCTCAAGGCTCATTTGTGACTGTTTCGTGCTCGTGCTCATGCTTTCTTCTTCTTTTTGCAGCGGCTCCCGCCGTTGGTGATGGGACAGTTCTTCTCTGCGAGGCGGATACACCTCGATCTTTGACATTCTCTAGTACTGTTGCGGTTTCCCGGTGTGCCGGATCGGCGACCCCGGGCTCACAAAGATGTCCGGCAGGTACCCTTTCGGCAACAGGAAACAGCTCGTGGATCTCACGAGTTTTTAACACGGCGTTGTTTCCTTACATGATCGCGGGAGGGATCTCTTACCGACATGTGCAAGCAGAAGATCTTCACGATCTGTTCACTGGGATGTGAGTGGTGGGTTGTGAACGGTGAATGGGATGAATGTCAAGCACGAAGGGCAATGTCACACCGTGCGCAGCCAAGGCGATCTTTGCACCAGGCCACCCAAAGTCTCCATCAGCGAACTCGAAGATGCCCTCCTTTGGACCAAGGATCCTGTCTTTGATACTGAGGCCTTCGTTTCCCGCGAAACAGGAGAGGTCATTTTCACAGGCGGAGATGATCCCATGCCTGTGAACGTGCCGAAGAAGGATCTGCGGTCGAAGAAGAAGTACCTCCCTACCCCTGACCAGAATGAGTTGATCGATGCCCGGCGCCTCCTCTTCGATTTTGTGGAGGACACCTTCCCGATCAACTGGAGACCGTGCAGGACAACTTCTACCATGCTGGCGCCTGGGGCCGTACCAAAACGCTGCTTCAACGCAAAGGCAAGCTCAACGACTGGCACAATTACGAGAACGAAGCACTGAAGCAGGCGTTGCGCGAATGGGCGCAGGAGAATGGTTTCGAGGTGAAGGAGTGAACCACAGGTGCTTTCGAGACTGCCGGCCGGCCTATCTGCGGCTCTCCTCCACTCTTACCTGTAGTTTGGGTTTTCCGAGCCGCTGTTGCAACCACGATTCTATGGTGGCGGGATCGGGCGTATTGGCCGCCCTTTTCTTCTGATCCCATGCCACATGGATCACAGGTATGGTGTCCAGCTTTTCACCGTTCCATTCGATCGCGCTGGCGTAGCTGATCCTGGAAACATTCGGATACAGGGCCTGCAATTCCCTGACCATGGAGATCATTGGCACGCGGTCTATCTGCCGCTCCAGTTCGCGTATGCGCTGATCCTTCTCCCGCAGGCGTTCTTCGTTGCGTTGGTACAACTCCTCAACGATCCCTGTGCGTACCTCCCTGGTTATGTCGCCCATCGGGAGGCCTACCGCTCCTGTTTGATGCAACACCAGTTTGATGCCTTCCAGACCGTGGCGCGCCAGTTCACGTTCCAGCTCGTCCACATCACGCTCATCCAGACGATCCCCGAAGAGATACAGCTCCAACCTCCGCTCCTTTCCCTCCAGCTCAAAACGGTGTTCCATCACTTCCGCACCTCGGTATGGGAAATTCTCGCGCACAAAGAGGCCGACATTCCGCCGTACGACGGCCTCCTGGGCCACATTGTAAAGCATGTACGCACTCGGCGCGAGCAACAGCAAAAGAAAAACGGTCATGGCCCACCGCACGCGCTTCGAGCGCTTCGGGTCCACTTCCTTGGCCATGGGGAAATGGAGCAGGCGGATGATGAGGAAGGTGGCCAGTGCGATGAATATGCTGTTGAGCATGAACAGATACAGCGCCCCGAAGAGGAAGGTCCACTGGGCCGTGGCCAGGCCGTAACCTGCGGTGCACAAGGGCGGCATGAGTGCCGTGGCGATGGCCACACCGGGGATCACGTTGCCACGGTTGCGGCGCGATACGCCGATGATACCTGCCACACCACCGAAAATGGCGACACCCGCATCGAGCAGGGTGGGCCGCGTACGTGCGAGGATCTCTGTCTGCAGATCGCTGATCGGGCTGATCAGGAAATAAAAGGTGCTGGTGATCAAGGCCACCACCACCATGATCCCAAAGTTCTTTAGTGCACGCCTCAAGAGGCGCATGTCATTGGTGCCGATGGCCAGGCCTATGGCCAGGATCGGGCCCATGAGCGGGGAGATCAACATGGCACCTATGATCACCGCAGGGCTGTTCGTGTTAAGCCCTATGCTCGCGATGAAGATGCTGCACACCAGCACCCACACCACGTGCCCCCGGAAGATCATGTCCTTCCGGATGATCTCGCCCGTGCCTTCCACCTGCGCCTCCCAATGCAGGTCCATGGTCTCGCGCATGAAGCGGCGCAGGTTCACCCACAGTCGAAGCAGTGAGGTGGACCGGGACCTTTCCTGTTCCCCGGAAGGGATCTTGGAGCTTTCCGGCTCCTGTGGCGTAGTGCTATCCTGCATGCGGGTTGCCGCCGAAATTAAGCGAAGGTGTCACATCCACTGGTGATCACCGTTTCAGCCAGGCCTCATGGATCCCTTCCAGTTCGGCGTACCATTCCTTGCCGTACTGCCTTATCAAGGCGTCCTTCAAAAAGCGGAATACCGGCACTTCCAGCTTCGCGCCACATTCGCACGCTGGCTTGCAGATGGGCCAGCGGTGATAGTTGAGTCCATCATGGAATTTCAACTTCGCCACACGGATCGGGTACAGGTGGCAGCTGATGGGTTTGCGGAAAGGGATCTCGCCGGCTTTCCATGCCTTCTCGATCCCACAAAGCGCGATGCCGTTCTCGAAGATGGTGTAGGCACATTCCTTTCTGCCGTCCACAAGTGGTGTCACCAGATCACCATCGCTATCTATCGTGCTGGTACCATATTCTTCCACTGCACGATGGCCTGCCTCGGGAATATGGTGCTTGAATCCATCCCACAATTCCTCCAGCAGCACCGCTTCCTCCTTCTCCAGGGGTGCTCCACTTTCACCCGCCACACAGCATTGCCCTTTGCACGCATTAAGGTCGCAAACGAACTTCTTTTCAAAAAGATCCTCGCTGATCAGCGTGCCGCGATGTTCGATCATTCCTGCAAAGTTCGGCAAAAGCCACGAAGGACGCGGTATCCAGGCCCTGCTGGCAGGGGGAGGTGGATACCGCTAGGTGGGCTTCGGTCCTGGGGCCTGTTCGGAATGGTACATCCTAGGCGAAAATTCGATTTTCAATGCTTTTGATAAATCGATAATTGGCCTACCTTGACCCCAGCTGGCAACTAACGGACCACCCGAAGCGTCTTCACCACACGCACCGCCACCATCATGGAGCACCATCATATGCCCTTACCTCGAGCACCTCTTCCCCGCCGTCTCCGCGGTATTGGTGTTCTGGCCATCCTCTTCCTGGCCATGTTGGCCGCGCCAATGAAGGCGCAGGAGGTGGTGCCTTCCATGGGCAAGGAATTCTGGCTGGGTTTCATGCAGAACAATCAGGGCCCGAACACAAAGTCCCTGGACATCTTCATTTCCTCCTATACCGCCACATCCGGGGTCGCCTCCCTGCCAAGCATCGGCTGGTCCCAGAACTTTACCGTTGCACCCGGCGTCACCACCACACTCACGGTACCGATGACGGCCATGCACCTTACCTCCAATGTGGTGGAGAACAAGGGGATCTTCATCGAGACGGAAGACACGGTCTCTGTTTTCGCGATCAACTTCGAACAATACACCGCGGACGGAACGGTGGTCTATCCCATCCAATCACTTGGCACCGAATACCGCATCTTCTCCTATCCTGGAATTTCCGGCTATACACTCAATTCCGAGCTGCTGATCGTGGCCACCCAGGATGGCACGGAGTTCGAGATCACCACCACTACGGCCACCATGGGCGGCCAACCTGTGGGCACACCCTTCACCGTGCAACTGGATGCCGGCCAGAGTTACCAGCTCAAGGCGGAAGCCGCGCAAGGCGACCTTACAGGCACCACGATCATAGGCACCGAAGCCAGTGGCTCCTGCCGGCCGTTCGCTGTTTTTTCCGGTACAGTATGCACCCGCGTGCCCGATGCCTGCACGGCCTGCGACCACCTGTTCACACAGAACCTGCCCCGTGCCGTATGGGGCACCACGTACTATGGTGTTCCATTCAGCAGCCAGACAGCCTACTCCTACCGGATCCTCGCGGATACGGATAACACCGTTGTGACACGCAATGGAGTGGACCCGGTTTCATTGAATGCCGGACAGTTCATTGAAGTGAACGGTGCGACCCAGGCGATCTGCTTCCAAGGGAACCAGCCATTCGGTGTGGCGCAATACATGGAAGGTGCCTCCTGCTCACAGACCGGCGATCCTGCACTGCTGATCCTGAACGCAGCGGAACAGAAAATAGATAATGTGACGTTCGCCACCGTGCAATCCTCGGTGATCAACAGCCACTACCTGAATATTGTTCTGGATGCTAGCGATGCTGGAAACGTGTTGCTGGATGGCGCGCCGATACCCTCCGGCAGTTTCAATTCCTTCACCGGTTGCCCCACTTCCGTCTACGCCCAGGTATCGTTGACCCAGGGAAGCCATACACTCAGCTGCCCTGGTGGCTTGATCGCTTACATCTATGGCACCGGCGGCTATGAGAGCTATGCGTATTCCGTGGGCTCGTACACACCAGCACCACCGATCAACCTGGATTCCGTGTACTGCGGGTTGGATGCGAATGGCAACATGACCCTGACGATCCCGGAGCCGATGTTCGATCCCTTCTGGACCACCCTCTCCGAGCCGGATGATATCCTCCATTACGGGCCGGTCTACACCTTCACACCAACGGGCAGTGAAGTGTATGTGGTCACCGGTATGGAGTTCGCCAGTGGCTGCGAAGAACAATACATCATAAGCGTGGAGCTGGATGATCCGTTGGACCTCACGCTATCCGCCAGTTCCACGCAGGTTTGCGCTTATACCGAGGTGCAGCTGAGCGTGGCCGTGGATCCACCGGGCACCTACACTTACAGCTGGTCTCCGGCGGCCACGTTGACCGGTGCCAATACGGCCACTCCTGTGGCCACACCCACCGGCGAGACCATGTACAAAGTGGTGGTAAGCACCATGACAGGCTGCGCCATTTCAATTGACAGCATTCTGGTGCAGGTGGAAGAAGGCAATATCCTCAGCTATGAGGCCCTCACCGAAAAAGATGCCCTGTGTCTCGGCGATTCATCGCAACTGGACCTGCGGATCGAAAAGATCATAGCACGGGATGATTTCGCCCTGGGCACCGGCACCATGTGGGCGGACATTGTGAATGGTACACCCAGCGACATCTGCGGATCCATAAATGGTGATGCGCTCTATTTCGATGGTGCGGGCAACCGCTTCGCGCAGACGATCGGCTTCGATGTTTCGGCCGGGGGATCGCTCCGCTTCGCGCTGAAGGTAGCCAATGGGACCGCCCCCTGTGCCGATGCGGCCTTCGGGCAGAACGTGCTGCTCCATTATTCCATCAATAACGGTGTTTCGTGGGTCTTGATGAACACCTACTTCGAGTATCAATACCCGGACTTCGTGATCAACAACGTGGCCATTCCACCGGCCGCACAAACAGCGAACACCATGTTCCGGTGGAGCCAGCCCACGAACGGTGGTGCAGGAAGCAGCAACTGGGTGCTGGACGATGTGGCCATCGGCGTGATCGATGCATCCGGCTTTGACATCGCATGGTCTCCTGCCGGGGTCATGAGTGATCCGAATGCCCCATCTCCCATGAGCTACCCGGATGCCTCGGGTTGGTATGCCGTGGAATTGCTGGACCTGTTGTCCCTGTGCCCATACCAGGATTCGGTCCACATCGAAGTAGGCGAACCTTTCTCCATAGATGTGCCGGCCGATACAGCCCTCTGCGATCTCGCAGGCATACAACTCTATGCGAACCCCAGCTCCGGCACGGGCCATACCTGGGCATGGACCCCGAACGATGGTTCCCTCTCGTCCCTTACTTCTGGAACTCCGCTGGCCACGCCCACGCAGACCACGGAATATACTGTAACGGTGGTCACAGCGCAAGGCTGTGAGGCCACGGCCAGCACGAACATCATCGTCAACCAGATGCTTGGCCTCGATATCACCACCGATGATGACGACCTGTGTCTTGGTGGTGAGGCGCAGTTGAACGCCGTGATCAATGGCAGCAGCAGCGATCTGGCCTACGCATGGACACCTGCCGGTTCACTGGACGATGCAACGATAGCATCTCCATTGGCCACGCCTGTCACCACCACCAACTACATCCTCTCCGTGACCGATACCGTGAGTGGCTGCATCCTGGTGGACAGTATACTGATCAATGTGAATCTGCCTTATGATGTGGAGCTGACCAATGATACGATGCTCTGCAGCGTGTTGGGATTCCAGTTGAATGTGACGCATAATGTGCCGAACGGCACCATCAGCTGGACTCCTGCGGCCTACTTGGATGATGCATCCATCACGAACCCCACCATCACATGGCCGAATACCGCGCAGTACATCGTGGAGATCACGGACGCGGCGGGGTGCTCGGCCAGGGATACAGTGGATATCACGGTAGCCTTCAGCGATCTCCAGTTCTTCGCCGATTCCTCGATCTGCGCGGGAGATCATATGGTGATAGATGCGGGCTTCCCCGGATCCACTTACGAATGGAGTACAGGTGAGACCACGCAGACCATTACCGTGCAGGATGCCGGCGACTACACCGTGGTGATGACGGATACGGCGCAATGCCAGACCAGCTTCACCACCTCGGTCACCGTGGATCCATTGCCGGTCCTGGATCTGGGCGATGATCCCATGCTTTGCCATGGCCAGAGCCATTCCCTGTTCGGCGGCAACGGGAACATCAGCTACCTCTGGAATACCGGGGCTACCACACAGAACATTTCGGTGAACACCACCGGAAATTATTGGGTGGAAGTGATGGATGCGAACCAGTGCTCCAATAGCGACACTACACATGTTACCTTCTCACCTTTGCCGGCCATCGCCTTAAGCAACACTACGGTCTGCATCAGTGAAACGCTCACCCTGGATGCCGGCAATCCCGGTTCCACCTACCTGTGGAGCACGGGGGAGACCACGCAAACGATCCAGGTGAGTGAGGTGTCCGGTGTCTATTCCGTGGAGGTGACGACGCCCTTCAATTGCAGCGGCACGGACGATGCCACCATCACCTTCATCGAGTTCCCACCATTGGAGCTTGGTCCGGACACGTCTCTTTGTGACACCGAGACCATCACTCTGGTGGCCGGCCCGGCCGGCCCGATGTACAACTGGTCCACCGGATCCACTCAACCCTCCATCACGCTTACCAGCAGCCATCTGGCCTGGGTGGAGGTATCCAATGGTTATTGCGTTTCCACGGACACCATGAATGTGGTCTTCGATCCGCTGCCTGTGCCGATGCTCATGGACCGTACCGAATGCATCAGCGAGACCGTCACACTGGATGCGGGAAACCCAGGTTCCACCTACCTCTGGAGCACCGGTGCGACAGGGAGCACCATTCAGGTCAATGAGGCATCGGGCACATATTCCGTACAGATCACCACACCCGAAAATTGCACGATCTCCGATGAGGCCACGGTGACATTCATTGAATTCCCGGTGGTCGAATTGGGAAGGGACACTGCTCTTTGCGATGGCCAACAGATCTCCTTGAACGCTGGTCCGGATGGCACCGTTTACACCTGGTGGAATGCCAGCCTTGGACAGACCTTGACACTCCAAGAAAGTGCTTCGGTGTGGGTGCAGGTTTCCAACGGCTATTGCGTCACCCGCGATTCGATCGATGTGACCTTCAACCCGCTGCCACAACCCATTGCGGACCGTTATGTTATCTGCATGGATGAACCTCCGCATCGGCTGGTGCTGGACGCGGAGAATCCGGAATGTTCCTATCTCTGGAACACGGGCAGCTCGGAACGATCCATCGTGGTTAGTGACTATGGCCGTTACGAAGTACTGATCACCACGCCGCTTGACTGCTGGATAGAAGAGCGGATCGTTGTGGAAGAGTATTGCCCGCCGGCCATGTATCTACCAGCGGCCTTCTCCCCGAACAGCGATGGCCTCAACGACCTTTTCGGACCCATAGGACACAACCTTGCGAAGGCGGATCTCAGCATCTTCGATCGCTGGGGTGAACTGGTGTTCCGGGGCAGGAACGGCGATGCGTTTTGGGATGGCACCTATGGGGGCAGCCCCGCACAGGATGGCGTGTATGTCTGGGTGCTCACCTACCGCTATATCGTGGATGTGGAAGGCAGCATCGGAGAAGAGCAGGAAATAATGGGGCATGTCACCTTGGTAAGGTGATCCTGCTGGCTTGATCGTAAGGCGGGTACCTTTGTGAACGATGAATGAGAGGATCATCCTGCCCGGAACCACCGATCGCAAAGACATACGCACCGCACTGATACCCCAACTGCGGTCGTTGTTCGCCGATGCCAATGATGCGATCGCCACCATGGCGAATATGACCGCCGTTATCAAGGACGCGTTCGGCTGGCATTGGGTGGGCTTTTACCGGGTGATGGGGACGGACCTTGTGCTGGGCCCCTTCCAGGGACCCGTGGCCTGCGACCGGATCGGATATGGCAAAGGGGTCTGTGGTGCCGCGTGGAAAGAAGAACGTACGATCATTGTTCCCGACGTGGATCAATTCCCGGGCCATATCGCATGCAGCTCATTGAGCCGTTCGGAGCTGGTGACCCCCGTTCGTGATCGCGAGGATAGTATAAAGGCGGTGCTGGATATCGACAGCATTGAACTGGATGACTTCACAGAAGAGGATGCGGCCTTCTTTGATTCCATCACCGAACATCTACGCCCACTCCTCTGATGCGGCCTTTCCGGCTGTTGGCACCACTACTCATCCTGATCAGCGCCTGTGCCCAGGTGGCGGAGATCACCGGCGGACCGAAGGACGAAGACCCGCCACGTTTGGTAGCGGCGGATCCTCCGCATCTCAGCACCGGTTTCAACGGTGATCGGATCACACTCGTCTTCAATGAACGCATCCAACTGGAGCGTGTCCGGGACCGGCTTCTGATCTCTCCTCCCCTGCCTGCTCCACCGTTGGTACGCATGGCAGGACCACGTACCGTCACCATCGACATAGATGGTGCGTTGATGCCCAATACCACCTATTCCTTCGTACTGGGTGGCGCGGTGAAGGACCTTGCCGAAGGAAATCCGGCCCTGGACCTCACACACGTGATCTCTACAGGTCCTTATGTGGACAGCATGCTCGTAGCAGGGCGCGTGATCAATGCTTTCTCCGGTGATCCGGAAAAGGAGGTGTTGGTGATGGTGTATGCTGAAAATGATACAGCCACCATCCGCAACAGCAGACCGGCTTACGCCACACGCACGAATGCCGAAGGCTATTTCACCTTGCGCCATCTGCGCGATGATGAGTACCGCCTCCATGCGCTCAGGGACCAGAACACCAACTACCGTTTCGACCTGCCGAATGAAGAGGTAGCCTTTCTGGATAGTACGCTAAGGCCGGAGGCGCCGGATAGCATCCAAACGGCCCATGAGCTGCGCCTGTTCAGGGAGATGAGCGCGATGCAGCAGGTACGGGAGTCCCGCGTGATCGCGGATGGTGCGTTGCGGTTGATACTGGAACGTCCATCCGAGACCGTGGATGTGGTGGACATCGCCCGTACAGGTGGCAACCTGCGCTGGATACCGGAATGGAACGCAGCGCGGGATACACTGTTATTATGGCCCTCGGACACCACCGCCCTTCAGGAGGGGAGATACAGGATCGCCACTGAAGATGGCATCATAGACACGTTGCGGTACCGGATCATCGAAAAGATGCCATTCTTCACAGGTCTACAGGCCAGCTTACGAGAGATGCCCGATGGTCCTGTGATCCGCCTGCGTTCAGCACGGCCCATCTTATCGGTAGACAGCAGCCGGTTCCAATTGCTTCTCGATAGCGTTGCTCTTGCGAAGACCTTCAGCCTGGATACCGCCGATCGCCGTAACTTGTACCTGGCGGCTGCTATGGAGCCGGGTGATAAGGTGGAGCTGCGCGTACTACCACGTGGGATAACGGACATCTATGGTGGCCATAATGACACCCTGCTCACAGGGCTGGGCCGTGCGGCCGAGCAGAGCACGGGCATACTCCTGGTACGTGTGCGCATGTTCGAGGACGCGACAGGACCATTCATCCTTCAACTGCTGGACCGCCAGGGTGTAACGATCCGCGAAGAGCGCATGGAACGCATGGAAGACGTGCTCTGGGAAAGGGTACCGCCAGGCGAAGTAAGGTTGCGCTTGATCGGCGATCGAAATGGCAATGGCAGGTGGGATCCCGGTGTACTGGATGAGCAGCTCCAGCCGGAACCAGTATGGAACCATGGAGAACGTGTGAACGTCCGTGCTTCATGGGAGATAGGTATCGATTGGGAGATCGGGAAGCGGCCGCTGGAGGAGGAAGAGGACGATCCCGAACCTTGATGACCTGTGCCGCGTACAAACCCCGCCGTCCTGCTGCCAAAAAGGATGGCCTGGAAATGCACCGCGAAACTGGCCAATTCCATAAGATCTTCAGGCAGGCCCTGCTCTGCTGCCTCTTCTGCACCCTGTGGGTGTCTTTGGTACACGCACAAGGTCCGCAAACGCTCCCAACCAAAGGCAAACGCTTCTGGACCGGATTCGTGCAGAATGGATTTGGCGCACAATCCCTGCGCGTGCACATCATGAGCACCACCACCACCAGTGGTACGGTGAGCATGCCTTTGTTGAATTGGAGCACCACCTTCAACGTGGCAGCCAACGGGGTCGCGGTGGTCAATCTGCCCTTGACGGCGGAGAACCAGGGATCCGAGGTGGCCGGAAACAAGGGCGTGCTGATAGAAGCGCAGGACAGTGTGGATGTCTTCATCAGCAGCTTCCAGAATTTCACGCATGATCTATCGCAAGTCCTTCCAGAGGAGACCATTGGCGACTCCTATCGCGTGGACAGCTACCATGGCATACCCAACTTCAACAACCTCCACAAGAGCGAATTGCTCATTGTGGCCACACAGGATGGTACCCAGATCAAGATCACACCGAAAGTGCCTACAGCTGGAGGCCATCCTGCGAATGTGCCATTCATCGTGAATTTGAATGCGGGCCAGACCTACCAGGTGCAGGCCGCCACCGATGTTCTGGACCTCACGGGCACCTTGGTGGAGGCCACGGAATCATCGGGTGCTTGCAGGCCTTTCGCGGTGATCGGCGGATCGATGTGCGCCACTCTGCCCGGAGCATGTTCCGCCTGTGATGTGATATTCGAACAACTGATCCCGCGCAAGGCATGGGGTACACGATACTATACCGCCCCCATCAATGGCGTTAACCACAGCACTTACCGGATACTTGCCGATGAGAACAACACCTCGGTGACCATAGGGAACGGTGCTCCCATCATTCTGAACGCAGGGCAGAAGCACGAGGTGAATGGCCAGGCCACACCTGTCTGCATCCAATCCAGCAAACCGGTCAGCGTGGTGCAGCTGCTGGAAGGTGTGGTATGCGCCGGAAGCGGCGACCCCTCCATGCTCATCCTATCACCACATGACAGGCTTACGAAGACCGCCTCATTCCACACGCCCACCTCACCTCAGCTCAGCCAGCACAGCATCGGGTTGGTGGTGCCATTGGCTTCCGTGGGGCAGGTTACCCTGAATGGGAACGTGATAAGCCCAGCTCTGTTCCAGACCTATCCCGGTTGCAATGACAGGCGGCATGCGAAACTCACCGTGCCGGCCGGCGTCAATCACCTGGCCGGCGTCCATGGATTCCAACTCTACATGTTCGGCATCGGCAATGGAGAGAGCTATGCCGCTTCCGTGAATAGCATCGGATCCATACCGGTACAACAGGACTCCTCGATCTGCGGCAGCACAGGCCCCCTGACCTTGACAGCCATGGAGCCATTGCAGAATGCCGAATGGACGGCCGCATCCGACCCGAACGTGGTGATCGGTACGGGCAACAGCATAACCGTGACCACCACTTCCAGCGATAGCTATACCGTGACGGGCATCCAGCAACTCACCGGATGCTCGAAAAGCTTCACCTACCATATTGGCATGCCGCTCTCCCAGCAAACGGCACCGATCGCCAATGGCGAGTCGGCGGTTTCGGTGTGCCAATACGAACAGGTGCAACTCGGATTGTATCCGCCGCCGGATCCACAATGGTTCGAATTCACCTGGTCGCCCGCTTCATCCCTCGATGATCCGCATCATCATTCACCTACGGCCACACCCACCACAAATACCTGGTATAAAGTGGAGGTGACAAGTCCATCCGGTTGCGGATCCCTGGTGGATAGCGTATTCGTTGAAGTATCTCCCGGTCAGATCCTCGACCTGCAGACCACCGCGACACCCGCTGTGATATGTGCAGGCAACAGCACCAACCTCACAAGCAAGGCACTGCGTGTGATCGCGAAGGATCTTTTCGATGGCGCACCAGCCTCGTTCTGGTCGGCCGTACTGGGAGGAAATGTGAGTGCCGCTTGTGGCAGCGTTTCCGGACAAGCCCTCTATTTCAACGGAAATGGCCAGCGCTACGCACAGACCAATGCATTCAACACCATCGGTGGGGGAAGACTCCGCTTCCATCTGAAGATAGCCAATGGCACGGCCCCTTGTGATGATGCCGATCCGGGTGAGAACGTGGTGCTCGAATATTCCACCACGAACGGCGTGATGTGGAGCACCCTCAGCACCTACGACGAGAACGCGTATCCGCAATTCACCCCGATCGAGGTGAACATACCCGCCGCCGCCCAGTCCAACAACACGATCTTCCGGCTTAGACAGCTGGCGAATTCCGGAGCCGGCCAGGATAACTGGGCGCTGGATGAGTTCATCTTCGCACGTTACGACGATACCTACCTGAGTTATCAATGGACGCCATCCAATGTCGTAGCGAATGCCACGGCACATGCCACTGCGGCCACTCCCGCATCCACGCAACACTTTCTGCTATCCGGTACCGACCCTTCCTCCGGTTGCGTCTACAAGGATTCGGTGCTGGTGACAGTGGATCCCGCATTCCAGTTGCAGGTTTCGCCGGATACCACCTTGTGCGCTGTGGCGGGAGTACAACTGCATGCGGCACCCATCATACCCGCATCGGCCACCTACGTATGGAGTCCTGCGACAGGATTGGATGATCCGCATACCGCGGCTCCCATCGCCACTCCTTCCAGCACCACCACTTATTCCGTTACCGCTACTTCCGCCAGCGGCTGCGTGGCCACTGGTAATGTTGTCATCACCGTAGGCCAGTTGCTGGACCTTGACGTGAGCGCAGCGGATCTGGCCATTTGCCAGGGGCAACAGGTGCAGTTGAATGCCACGGCCAGTGGTGGATCCGATCTAGTATATTCCTGGAGTAACAGTTCCAGCCTTGACAATGCGGCCAGCCCCACGCCGATCGCTACTCCAACCCAAAGCACGACCTATACCTGCACCGTTACACACACGCCATCGGGCTGTTCCCTGCAGCAAAGCGTCACCATCCATGTGACCACGGGCTACAATGCCAATGCCGGGGCTGATGTCACCGTTTGCTCCGCTCTGGGCCATCAGTTGCATGTGCAACATAATGTGCCCAACCCGGTATACCAATGGTCGCCTGCCGCGAATTTGAATGCAGCGAACATCCAATCCCCCACCATACTCAATGACGCCTCCGCCACCTACACAGTTACCATCACGGATGGTAATGGTTGTTCGGTCAGTGATCAGATCGTGGTGACGCGTGCTTTCCAGGGAGTGCCGGCACAGCTGAATGCCGCCGCTTGTGCCGATGCGCCACCAACGCTCACCGCACCTGCCAATGCGGTCAGCTATCACTGGAACACCGGTGAGACCACGGCATCCATCACCCCACAGAACGGAGGTGCGCATACCGTTACCATGACCAATGCGCAGGGATGCCAGGCCATAACGACATTCCATGTGGTGTTACACCCGCTACCTGTCGTGGACCTTGGTCCGGATGTTTCCCTTTGCGGTGCGAACTCCCATATGATCGATGCGGGCGCCGGGGGTACTGGCTATGCCTGGTCCAATGGCCAGAGTGGACAGAGCATCACGGTGAATAGTTCCGGCACCTATGCCGTGACCGTGACCAATGTCCATGGTTGCAGCGCATCGGATGCGCTACAGGTGCAATTCGACCCGCTGCCGGGGAACACGCTGGAGAACGTCACCGCCTGCATTACATCCCCACCCACTCTGGATGCGGGGAATCCCGGTGCCAGCTATTCATGGAGTACCGGTGCCACCACACAAAGTATCGTAGCGGATGCATCCGGCATGTATGAGGTGACCATAACTTCTCCTGAAAACTGCACAGCCACCTACCTCGCCCAGGTCACCCTTGCCCCCCAGGTACAGGTGGACCTGGGCCCGGACACCATGATCTGCCAGGGTGGATCGCTCTTGCTGGATGCTGGCCAGCCCGGTAACAGCTACCTCTGGTCCAACCAGGCCATAACACAGACCATCAGTGTGAACAATACCGGCACCTATGGCGTGGAGGTGAGCAACGGGTATTGCACGGCCTATGATGCGATCCATGTTCTCGTGGCTCCGCTACCCATTGATCCTTTGATGGACATCACCACCTGCGAAGGGACTGAGGTGATACTGGATGCTGGAAATGAAGGTGCGCAATACCTGTGGAACACAGGTGAGACCACGCGCAGCATACAGGTTGTGGAAAATGGCACCTATTCGGCCATTGTGACCAATGGACACGGTTGCTCCAGGACAATGGATGCCATCGTGACCTTTGTGGCGCCACCGGTCGTGGACCTCGGACCCGACACTGTACTGTGCGATGGTGAAACCCTGTTGCTCGATGCGGCCAACGCCCCGGCCAGTTACGAATGGAACACAGGAGCCACAATACAAGCCATACCGGTCACTGCCACAGGTGCATATTCCGTTTCGGTGAGCAACGGCTATTGTGTGAGCAGTGACATCATCAACGTCTATTTCAACGAGGCTCCCACTCCTTTCTCGGAAAGGTTGGTGCATGTGTGCCTGGAGGAGGAACCACACCATGTGCTGCTGGATGCCGGCAATACAGGATCCACATTCCTTTGGAACACCGGCCAGAATGGGCAGACCATCCGGGCCAATGCATACGGCTGGTATGGTGTACGCATCACCAACGTTTTCGGCTGCCAGCTCACCGATTCCATTGAGGTGGTGGAGTATTGCCCATCCACCATCTTCGCTCCCAACACCTTCACACCGAATGGCGATGGTTTGAATGATACGTTCATGCCCGTGGGCAGGAACATCGCCACAATGGAACTACGGATCTTCGATCGATGGGGTCATGAGATCTTCCATAGCACGGACATGTCCCTTGGGTGGGACGGCAGGTACCGCGGCGAGATGGTTACGGATGATGTATTCGTCTGGAAGGCGAACTACCGTTTCTACGATAAGGACAGGAACCTGGGAATGGAACACGAGATGACAGGGCAGATCATGGTGCTCAAATAGGACCCCGGTTCAGAGCTTTAATTCGAACCCATCCGCATCCAAAAAAGCGGGGAATTTCTCCCTGAACTCGATCAGCTCCTGTATGCTCAAGGTGGTCGTGATCATCTCTTCCTGGGAAACGGTGCATGCCTGCACGATCTCTCCCCGTGCATTGATCACCACACTGTCCCCGCTGTAGTGGATCCCCTTGCCATCCATGCCCACGCGGTTCACGCCTACCACGTGGATCTGGTTCTCTATGGCACGGGCGATCAGCAACTGGCTCCAGGGATATCGCCTGGCTTGGGGCCAGTTGGCCACATACAAGGCCAGATCATGATCATTCCTATTCCTGCTGAATACCGGGAATCGGAGATCATAACATACCTGGGGAAGGATGCGCCAACCCAGATACTCGACCACAACGCGCTCACGCCCCGGCGAAAAATGATGATGCTCTTCGGCCATTCTGAAAAGATGCCGCTTGTCGTAGTACGCGATATGCCCTGAAGGTTGAACGAAGAGCCCACGGTTATAGGACCGGCCTTCATGCTGGATGATGATGCTCCCGTAAATGGCAGCACCGATCTCGGAAGACATTGCACGCATCCAATCCACCGTTGGGCCATCCATGTTCTCGGCCATGTCAACGCTGCGCATCGTGAAGCCGGTGGTGAACATCTCCGGCAGCACGACGAGATCGGTGGCGCCTTCAAGCGGTTTCAACATTTCACCGAACATGGCACGGTTGGCACCGGCATCCTCCCAATGGAGCATGCTCTGGACCATGGTCACCCTTAGATCGCGCATAGCCTTTCCAGAGCTTGATCCAACGTTGCATGTGTCTTCGCGAAGCAGAACCGCACTAGATGTAGATCCTCAGGCGGGGTTCGGTAGAAAGGAGACAGCGGTATGGCAGCTACCCCATGCTCCAACACCATACGCCTGGTGAACGAAAGATCATCCTCATCACTGATCTCCGAATGGTCGGCCACGATGAAATAGGATCCTTCACAAGCCAGCGGTTTGAATCTGGAGGCCTTCAATCCCTCCAGGAACCGATCCCGCTTCTCCTGATAGAAAGAAGGCAATCCTTCGTAACGGGCGGGATCCTTCAGGTATTCCACCAATGCGTGTTGCACGGGCGTGTTCACGCTGAACACATTGAACTGGTGCACCTTCCTGAAAAGTGTTGTGAGTTCCGCCGGAGCCAGGGCATAGCCCATCTTCCATCCGGTACCATGGAAGGTCTTTCCGAAGCTGAAGACCACGATCGCACGTTCACGCAGGCCCGGATATCTTATGACCGAAGCATGCTGCTCACCATCGAAAATGATGTGCTCATACACCTCATCACTGATCAATACGATGTTCGTATCACGCAGCATGGCCTCGATCCCGCGCATGTCAGCATCCCGCAGGATCCTGCCGCCCGGATTATGCGGTGTATTGATCACTAGTACACGCGTACGTGGTGTGATCGCCGCGGCCACAGCATCCGCATCAAAGCGCATATCCCGGCCCAAAGGCACATGCACCGGCAAGCCCCCGAAGAGTTCCACTGTGGGTGCATAGCAATCATATGCGGGATCGAGGATGATCACCTCATCCTGCGGATGCACCAGCGCGCCTAATGCGGTGAATATGGCCTGTGTGCCGCCAGCGGTGATCGTGATCTCCGATGCCGGATCGTAGTGGACGCCGTAGGTCCTTGACACCTTCGCCGCTATCGCATCGCGCAACGCCTGCAGTCCGGGCATGGGCGCATACTGGTTATGGCCTTCGAGCATGGCCTTATTCACCATTCCGATCAACTTCTCATCCAACCTATGGTCTGGGAACCCTTGGGAGAGGTTGATGGCTCCAGCCTCGTTCGCAAGACCACTCATCACCGTGAAGATGGTGGTACCCACATGCGGGAGTTTGTCCTTTACTCGGGCATTGGGAACTACTTCATGCATGGCCCTAAACTAGACAGGCCTTGGTGCCTCATGCGGAAAGGAAGGCAAAAAAAGATCCCGGCTCGCGCCGGGATCGGTATCTGTGATGGTCCAACCGCTACTCCTTGAAACCGACAAGGATGCCAACACAACCCACGTGCACCATGTCGGTCCGTCCCCGCTCAGGTACTGTCACGATCACCTTCATCTGTGCCGTGTCGGCGGCTTTGAGATCGAAGTGTTCCTTGCGCGCGCCTTCCTTGCTCTCAAAAACGATCCTGCCACTGGTGTCCACCAATTTCCAATCCACATCGCCAATGACCGGGTGCGCGCATACCAGCACGCGGTATTCCTGCCCACTGTAGAAGGTGAGGTTCACTTCGGCCTCTTCTCCCGGAGCAAGTTGGGCCGCGTTGAAGGTCTCGTTGAATTTATATGGTGCGAGCGTTGGAACGCATTTGTTCTTCGCGAAGCTTCTGCACTGCGCATACGAGCCCATGCAGATAATGACCAACGCTGCGGCCAAAAAGATCCTCATTACCGATCCGTTCTGCCTGTTCATGGGTTTCAATTGATAAGCTGGTTGCGGATCTCCAAGGTCCTTTGGCGAAGGGTGCTTAGCTGCTCATCCGTGAGCGAAGCGGATGATGGACCGCCGATCACGACCACACCATCCTGTTCAGTGGCAGGATCAGCGTCGGTGCCTACTTCGATCGCCGCGAATAGATTGGAGAGGGCACGCAGATCGTTGCGCATACGCACCAGCGCATCATCTTCCGATTCGTATGTGTCAAGCAGCGCGATCAGATCCCCCAGTGAGAGTTTTTGCTCGGCTATGCGCGTCCGCAATTCGGGGCTGTCGTTGGTCTTCGCGATCTGTGTAGCGATATAGAGTCCCTCCAGCCAGCCGCCGGCGATCATCAAAGCACTGATGTTGTCGCGGCCATTTTCCTTCAGATAACCATCCATGTTCCAGTAGGTCTCGCTGATGATGTTGAGGAGCGAATCCCGATCATTCATGTTCTGTTCCATCCGCTCCACCGTTCCATCATCAAAGGCGGAGGTTATCCCGAGCTTATCCGCCAGCTTGCGCGTGGTGGCCGTGTAGAACATGCTCTCCTGCGTTTGGTCGAAGACACTGGCATAGCTCAGGTCGGCACCATACACGCCCAAGTTCACGGCCTGCTGGCTGGCGGTGGTGTAGCGGTCCACGTTCTTCACATCATTGAGGATCTTGGCATTGTACTGGGCACCGGCCTTCTTCAGCAGAGCGGCGGTCTCCATGGGTGATGGAATATTGAAGAAGATGCTCCGCGTCTTCTTCAACCGTGTATCCTGCACCGATGTGTCCTGCTGATCCACATTCAATGGATCCTGTTGTGGCTGGGTGCCCCGGCAAGCGGAAAGCAGCACCACCACGGCCAGCCATAGCGGCCATCCGTTCTTACGCATCACGATCTTATGGTTTAGGAGCGGGATGCTGTAAAGGTCCAGCCACATGCCAAGGCGATCAGTGCGCCTCCAGCCAGTTTTTCCCCAAGCCCATGTCAACAACGAGTGGTACATCCAATGCCAGCGCATGTTCCATATGCTCCTTTACGAGGGCTTTTACGTGTTCCACCTCGGAAAGTTCCACATCGAACACCAGTTCATCATGCACCTGCAGCAGCAACCGGCTCTTGAGCCTATCATTCACCATGCGGTCATGTATGCGCACCATGGCCAGTTTGATGATGTCCGCGGCCGTACCCTGCATGGGTGCATTGATGGCCACACGTTCCGCAGCGGCACGCACGGTCTGGTTCGCGCTGCGGATATCCGGCAGATACCTTCTTCTTCCCAACAACGTGCGCACGTAGCCATGCTCCCGCGCGAATTGGATCTGGGTATCCATGTACCGCTTTACACCGGGGAATTGGTCGAAGTAGTCATCGATGATCTTTTTGGCATCACCACGTGGGATGGATAGCACCTGGCTCAGGCCGAAAGCGCCCTGCCCATAAGCGATCCCGAAGTTCACGGCCTTTGCCCGGCTTCGCTGTTCGCGATCCACAGCGGCCATATCCACGTTGAACACCTTTGCCGCAGTGGCGGTATGGATGTCCAGCCCTTGACGGAATGCTTCCTGCAGGTTTGGATCACCACTCATGTGGGCGATCACGCGCAATTCGATCTGGCTATAGTCGGCACTGAGCAACAGGTGTTCCTCATTCCGAGGCACGAAGGCTTTGCGTATCTCTCTACCCCGCTCGGTCCGAATGGGGATGTTCTGCAGGTTGGGATCCTCACTGCTCAATCTCCCTGTGGCCGCCACCGCCTGCCTGTAATGGGTATGGATGCGCCCGGTACGCGGATGCACCATCTTGGACAACGTATCGGCGTAGGTGCTCTTCAGCTTGCGCAGGCTGCGATGGTCCAGGATCAGTGGTATCACCGGATGTGCATGGGCCAGAGCTGAAAGCACATCCTCGCTGGTCTGGTATTGGCCAGTGCGGGTCTTCTTCGGCTTCTCGGCGATCTTGAGCGTTTCAAAAAGGATATCGCCAAGCTGTTTCGGTGAATCGATGTTGAAGTTGGCGCAGCACAGTTCATGGATCCTGCTTTCCAAAGCGATGATCTCCGTGCCGAGCCCTTCACTGAAAGCCTTCATCGCCGCAACATCCAAACGGATACCCTCACTTTCCATATCCGTGAGCACGCGCACCAGGGGCATTTCCACATCGCGATAGAGTTCCTCAAGCCCATCCTCTTTCAACCGCGGCATGAACAATTCGTGCAGCTGCCAGGTCACATCCGCATCTTCCGCCGCGTACTCGGCCACACGTTCCACCGGAACATCGCGCAGGGTCTTCTGGTGTCTGCCTTTGGGCCCGATCAATTCGGTGATGGACACCGGCCGGTACTTCAGCAGCGTTTCCGCCATGTAGTCCATGTTGTGGCGCAATTCCGGCTGCAGTAGGTAATGTGCTATCATGGTATCATGCAACGTGCCCTGCACACGCACGCCATGTTTCTCCAGCACAAGCAGATCATACTTCAGGTTCTGGGCGACCTTCGCTATGGCCGGATCCTCGAACACCTTGCGGAAACGCTCCACCACAGCTTGTGCCTCCTGCTTATCCGGCGGCACTGGCACGTAGTAGGCCTCGTGCTTTTCCCAGGCGAAGGACATGCCCACGGTATTTGCTTGATGCAGCTGCGGGCCATCCGTTTCGGTATCGAAACAGAAACAGTGCTGTTCCGCCAGCTGCGCTGCGAGCTCGAGCTGGCCTTGCTCATCGTCCACCACATGGTAGGTATGCCCGGTGGTGGCCAGCGTGGCCAATTCCACGGCCTGCACCTCTTGTACTTCTCCGGAAGCACCGAACATGTCCATTTGCGCCGCTCCAGATGGCTTCCTGGGGGCGGTGGCGGGTGCTGGTGCATTCCCCATAACAGCGGTATCCTCGCCGAGCACGGCGCGCGTGAGGGTACGGAACTCCAACTCACTGAACACATCCAGCACTTTCTCCTTGTCCGGTGGATCCAGATGCAATGCCGCATGGTCCACCTCCACAGGAGCATCCGTGAGTATGGTGGCCAGCTGCTTGGAAAGCAGACCCTGCACCGCATACTGCCGCACATTTTCCTGTTGCTTCCCTTTCAATAGATCCACCTGCGCGATGACCTCTTCCAGGCTGCCGAATTGCTGGATCAGTTTGATCGCGGTCTTTTCACCGATCCCTGGTATGCCCGGGATGTTGTCCACAGCATCGCCCATCAATCCGAGAATATCGGCGACTTGTTCAGTACGCTCCAGTCCCCAGCGCTCGCGCACCTCTTTCGGACCGAGTAGTTCGGGCGGTGATCCCTGCCTGCCGGGTTTATATATAAGTATGCGATCGGTGACCAGCTGCCCGAAATCCTTATCCGGGGTTACCATGTATGTGGTATAGCCTTCCTTCTCCGCTTTCTTCGCGAGGGTACCTATGACATCATCGGCCTCATATCCTTCGCATTCCAGGATCGGTATGTTGAATGCCTCGACGATCCTGCGGATGTAAGGGAGATTGCTGCGGATGTCATCCGGCATCTCCTGCCGGTTGGCCTTGTATTCCACCAAAGCGTTATGCCTTTCCGTAGGACCAGCACAATCGAAGACCACGGCGATATGGGAAGGCTTCTCGCGCTTTATCAGATCCACCAACGCCAATGTGAACCCGAATGCGGCGCTGGTATTGAGCCGGCGGCTGTTCATGCGCGGGCTTTTGATGAAGCTGAAGTATGCCCGGTAGATCAACGCATAGGCATCCAACAGGAAGAGCCGCCTGTCATCCTTCTGCGGAGGTGAAGGTTCCACCGCCACCTCAAGCTTGGTATCCACCTCCCCGGCCCGCTCCAGTCGCGGATCTTGTACTTGCTCGGCCATGCGACGAAGTTAGCTTTCACCGTCCAGTGGCACCGGAGAACATGGTTGTGATTGGACCGTAGTGAACCACTTTTCTATATTTACTCGTATAAGCATCGGCATAAGAGCAGGCAACACGTTTTGAAACATTCGCCCAGGCCCTACAAAGGAGCTCCCCGCCGCATGGTACTTGCGGCCGGGGTATTGCTCGCCCTGGCCGTACGTGGCGATCACTTTTCAGGCTCAAGCATAACCTATGATTGTCTTGGCGGTGGCCTGTACCGTGTCTACCTGGATCTTTATCTGGATTGCAATGGATCGGATATGATCCCGCAGAACCTCAAATTCACTAGTTCCTGCGGCACCCATTTCACTCTGCTGGACCTGATGCCGGTCTCGTCCTCGATCGTTTCTCCGGTGTGCCCGCAAATGTTGGATCAGATCAGCTGCAACGGGGGCACCCTGCCTGGTTTCAGATACTACCATTTCGAGGTGCAGACATATCTCGCACCATGCAATTTCTGGAAGATCTATTGGGATATCTGTTGCCGCAACACCATGGTGAATATCCAGGGCATACCCGGGATATACGTGGAAACAACGTTGAACAATTCCGGTGGCTTTTGCGACAATTCCCCCAAGTTCACCAATACGGGTGTTCCGTACGTATGTGTGAACAACCCCATGGCATACAATGCCGCTGCGGTGGATCCAGATGGGCACACCCTTACATATGCCTTGGTCGGTGCGCGCTATGCCTCCCCGAATCCACTTCCGGTGACCTACTCGCCCGGATATAGCGCATTGCAACCAGTGCCCGGCATAACACTGGATCCACAGTCCGGCCAGATCAGCTTTACCGCCACGGTTGCGGGGAATTACACCATTGTGTTACAGGTATCATCCTATAGATCCAATGGTACATTGATCGGGCGGGTGGTGAATGACATGACCTTCGTGGTGCCGGCCTGCGATGATGCGGCCCCGGTATTCCAAGGGCTGACCGATCCCATCAATGCCGTTGTCATGGATCTCAATGACATGGCCATCTGTGCCGACAACTTCTGTATCGGATTGGAATTCGAGGATGACGATCCCAACGCCAATATCTCCATCACCACCAATACGTACAACAACATCACCGGCGTGTCCACCACGGTCACCGGCCAGGACCCCACGAGTATCGCCTTGTGCGGGACCGCGATAGATCCTGTCTTCCCATTCGATATCATGATCCATGTCACAGATGGTGCCTGCCCCATTTCCAACTGGGCCAGCCTTTTCATCACCGCGAATGAATGTGTGATGCTGCCTGTGGAACTGCTCTCATTCACCTCCACGGCGGAGCCGGATGGCGTGTTGCTCGAGTGGTCCAGTGGATCGGAGACCGCCATGGATGGATACATGGTACAACGATCGCCTGATGGGATCCATTTCGAGGATGCCGTGTTCGTATCGGCCTTGGATCAGGCGCATACCACCACTGACTATGTGGTACTGGATGTTCGGCCATACAACGGCGAAAACTTCCACCGCTTGCGAATGATCGGCACCGATGGGACTTCGAGTACAAGTGATATCGTCTGGTGCATGTATTCCCCCACGGGGCAAATGGAACTGCTGGCCTCTCCGGAAGGTTGGATCGTGCAGGGGATCCCTGCGGACGCATCATGGGAGTTGATCGATGTGCTCGGGCGCAAACTTGCGGATGGGCGAACAGGCCCCGGAACATCCGCCATGACCCTGCGGCCAGGAACCAATGGAGTAAACTTCCTGCTGGTACGGAAGAAAGGTAACGTGGATCACGTGAAGCTGCCTCCTTTGATCGGAGGCCCAGGGTACTGATGCATCCCTCTATCTTTGGCTCGCCTGCCAGGATGGAACCCTCCGCCGTGCATAATTTGTACACCCGCCTGGCGAATGATCGCTGGAGCTTCATCTATAGCGGCGATTTCCTGGATGAACATAGCGCACGGCTCATCTCCATGGCCGAGGAAGCTTCCAAGTCCGCGGGTTCCAACAGCCAACTGAGTAAAAAGCTGGCGTTCGTTATGGTGGAGGCCTATCAGAACATCATCCGCCACCGAAACCCCCTTCCTCCGGAACTGGCCACCAGCGTAGGCCGCAGCCTCTTCATGGTGCGGTGTGATGGCAGCTCCTATGAATTGAACGCCATGAACCCGATCCGACGGGAGGAGATCGGCGTGGTGGAAAAACAACTGGAACGGATCGCACGCAACGGCGATCTCAAGCAATTGAAAGAGATGTTCCTGCGCGGCCTCCAGGGACAAAGCATATCCAACCGGGGTGGCGCAGGTCTGGGCCTCATTGAAATGGCCCGCCGATCGGCCAGCGGTCTCCGTCATGATCTCCGCTCCATGGAACCGGAGGTCCCGCTCTTCCTGATCCAAATGCATGTGGGCGCATCGGACATGCACCTTACGCATAAGGAAGCGGTGCATGAGATACATGATCTGGTCTGCGAACTGGACCTTTTGCTGGCATTCAAAGGCAGATCCACTCCGGGTATCCAGAACGCCCTGCTACGGATGATCTCCGCTGATACTTCGGCGAAGGTGGAGACCCATGACACACGAACAAAGGCCTACCTGGCGGCCATGGAATTCATCAACGGATTGGATGGTGATGGCCATGATACGTTGCTGCTTTTACGCCGTAATGGGGATGGTTTCTCCCTAACCACAGGGGTTCTGTTGGAAGAGGCAAAATTGAAAGAGATGGCCGTGCAAGTGGAGCGCTTGAGGCAGGGAGGACAACCGCTGGCCCAGCGCCTATACCGCGATGCGCTCTTGGGAAGGGTGACCGGCCTGTCCACAGGGCTTATCGATCTGGCACGGCGAAGCCTTACCCCATTGGGCATGGAGGTCTTTCCCCATCAAGACCGTTACCTGCTTGTGCTGGACGCCCACGTTTAGTTAGCGCACCTTTCCCTGACCTATCATTCGTGTTCTTGGGGCAGCACGCAACGATCGGCACGGACATGGAGTTCCAATAGCAAACCTGGAAGCCATGTCATTCATTTATTTGTTATCCAACGCCTTCGAACGTTTCGAGGCCTGGTTCGATCGTCATTTCGGATGGTTCTTCACCAACGGCATGAAGGAACAGCAGCAGTACCAGGAACAGGCGTTCAAAGCTTGATGCATACGTTCTTCGTTTCGGTGAAGAACCGCAGGGCTTCATGACCGCCCTCACGGCCCACGCCACTTTGTTTCATTCCCCCGAAGGGAGTGCGGAGATCCCGTATCATCCAGCAATTCACCCACACGATGCCCGCATGTAGTGCACGGGCCACCCGATGGCAGCGTTTTATATCGTTGCTCCAGATCACACTCGCAAGGCCGAACGGTGTGGAATTCGCCTGGGCGATGGCCTCCTCTTCACTATTGAATGGTTGGATAGTGACCACCGGCCCGAAGATCTCCTCCTGGTTGGTGCGGCATTGGGGTCCGAGCCCTTCGATCACCGTCGGTGCCAAATAGTATCCATCCTTCAGCGCACCTTCCATCTTGATCCTTTCCCCTCCATGGAGTATGGTGCCACCCTCCTGCTTCGCCAGTTCTATGTATTCCAAAACCTTGTGCATATGCGCACGGGATACCACCGCTCCGAGATCGCTATCCTTATCCGAAGGATCACCCACCCTTAACGCGCGCACCTGTTCAAGAAAGCGTTCCTTGAATTCCGGATAGATCTCCCGCTCTATCAGCACACGTGAACCACACAGGCAGATCTGCCCCTGGTTGGTGAAGCTGGAACGAACGGTGGTGCGGACGGCCTCATCCAGGTCACAGTCCTTGAATACCACGACCGGATTCTTGCCCCCGAGTTCCAGGCTCAGCTTCTTGAACATCGGCGCGGCGACTCGTGCGATCTCCGCCCCTGTCCTTGTGCCTCCGGTAAAGGAGATGGCAGTGATGCCTGGATGGGCAGTGATCGCCGCTCCCACCTTCGGCCCCAGACCATGGACTATGTTGAGCACACCCGCAGGAATACCCGCCTTGTCACACAACGGCCCCAGCAGCGAAGCGGTCATCGGTGTCACCTCGGAAGGTTTGGCCACCACGCAGTTCCCAGCCGCCAATGCCGGTGCTATCTTCCAGGTGAATAGGTAGAGTGGAAGGTTCCAAGGGCTTATGCAACCCACCACCCCGATGGGCTGCCGGTCCGTATAATTCACCGCCACATCATCCATCAGGTGCGCCTCGCTCGGGAAATGCAGAATGGCCGTGGCGAAAAAACGAAAGTTGGAGACCGCCCGGGGAATATCCACTTTGCGGGCCAGACCTACTGGTTTTCCATTGTCCTTGGATTCCGCCCTGGCGAATACCTCAAGCGATTCCTCGATCAGGTCCGCCAGCTTCAGAATGGCCCTGCTCCTGCCTTCCCTGCCCAGGGCATTCCACTCAGGAAATACCTTATCCGCCGCCTTCACCGCAGCTTCCACATCGCGCTCATCCGAATCAGCCAATTGTGCGTAGACCTGGCCGTTGGATGGATCATGCACATCCAGCCATTGCCCACCTGCGGAGGCTTCGGCTTTTCCACCGATGAAATTGAGGATCCTTTCCATGCTTTCGTTGGTCCGAAGGTAGATTCGCGGAGTGGACAAGCGGCCGATCAGTCTTCTCATGATCGGGATCTGCATCGGCCTGGTGGGGCTGGTGGTGATCCAGGTCTTCTGGATGCGGAACAACATCCTGCTGAAGGAAGCCCAATTCGAGCAGGGGGTGAGCAACGCGCTTTTCGCCGTGAGCGAACGTCTGGAGCGCATGGAAGAATTCCAGGAACTCCGCAAGCACGAGGCCGGGCGCCGTTTGTTATTGCGCCTGGATACGCTGCGTAGGCCGCATGCCATGGAGCATCCTTTGAACGCCGATGCGGAACAGACCTTCACACCGGATCCACCGGCGGATACGCGCGCCGATGGATGGCCCCTGAGGTATGAGGAGCATGAGGAACTCGTATCCAACATGGTGCGCAGCATTCTTGCCACTCGCTGGGGCATGGACATGCGGGACCGTATCGATCCGGAGCAACTCGCCAATGTACTGCGGGAGGAATTCACCGCCCATGGCCTGCCTCAGGGATATGCTTATGGCGTCTTCACCAAGGCAGGTGCACCGGTCATGATCCCGGTGGATGCGCGTGAAAAGGAGGCGGAACTCCACGCCTCTGACCAGAAGGAGAGATTGTTCCGGTATGATATCACCGGCCCGGAACTCCACCTGCATGTGCTCATACCCGGGCAGCACCGCATATTGCTCCTGAGTATGCTGCCCATGATCATCATTTCTTCGATCTTCGTGGTGATCATCGTAGTGGCCTTCTTCCACACCATGCGCACCATTGTCCGGCAAAAGCGCATCAATGACATCCGGAACGATCTGGTGAATAACCTCACACACGAGTTGAAAACTCCGATCAGCACCGTTTCCCTGGCTTGCGAAGCGTTGATGGATCCTTCCGTTCCGAAAAGCGAAGACCAGACACGCCGCTACATCGCCATGATAAAGGACGAGAACAAGCGGTTGGGTTCACTGGTGGAGAACGTGTTGCAAAGTGCCGTGCTGGATAGCGGGCAAATGGTATTGAAGCGCGTGGAGTTGGACCTGCACAATGTGGTGAATGATGTGGTGCGCAGCAGCACCATACAATTGAGCCGCAGGAATGGAAGAATAGATCTTGAATTGAACGCGGAGATCCACCATATCCATGGTGATCGGATCCACCTGACCAACTTGCTTTACAATTTGATGGACAACGCCATTAAATACACGGAGAAAGAACCCCGCATAGTGGTGGCCACAAATAGCACCGACGAGGGTATTTACCTCAGTGTGATGGATAATGGCATTGGCATTCCACGTTCGGAACAGACCAAGATCTTCGACCGGCTCTACCGTATACCCACCGGCAATATCCATAACGCCAAAGGATTCGGGCTTGGCCTGAGTTATGTTCGTTCCGTGGTGCAGCGGCATGGTGGCCACATAGAAGTGGATAGTGAACCAGGCCGGGGCAGTACATTCCGCATCTTCTTACCTTTTGAATATGTCAGGGAGCAACAGAGTGCTGGTGGTAGAGGATGATCCCAACCTCGGCCAACTACTCAATGAATATCTGCGTGCGAAAGGCTACGAGGTGGAGCTGCGCACCGATGGTGAACAGGGGGCCAAGGCGTACGAGGCTTCCGACTTCGATCTGTTGATCCTGGATGTGATGATGCCGGTGAAGGATGGATTCACCCTGGCGAAAGAGATACGCGAGAAGGATCAGAGCACGCCGATCATCTTCCTGACGGCGAAAAGCATGAAGCAGGACACCATCCGTGGCTTCGAAAGCGGTGCCGATGATTACCTGACGAAACCCTTCAGCATGGAGGAGCTTCTGCTGCGTGTAAGCGCTGTGCTGCGCAGAACACAAGGCGTAAAGCCGAAGACCGAGGAACCGGACCGCTTCCAGGTGGGAGATTCCACCTTTGAGCCACGGCGGCAACTTCTGAAGACCCCCGAGGGCGAACGCCGCCTCACCACAAAAGAATCGGAATTATTGCGTCTTCTATGCACGCACCAGAACGAGGTACTGGAGCGTACCACGGCACTGCAGGAAGTCTGGGGGAATGACAGTTATTTCAGCGGCCGCAGCATGGATGTGTACATCGCCAAGCTGCGCAAATACCTCAAGGAGGATCCGCGCGTGGAGATCATCAATGTACATGGCAAAGGATTCCGCCTGATCGCCCGGGAAACGTAATGATCCCGCACCCACCCATGTTCCAAAGAGTGAACGACGGAACATGGGATACATGGTGCACCAATGGAGGGCCCCTTCAACGGGCTTTGGAAAAAGATATGCATTCGGCTTGGCCACCGCGCTGGCATTAAGCCTGATCGCTCTTGAATGGACCACCCGGGGGCAGCGCCCGGAGAATGGGTACTGCGACCTCCCCACGGACCTTCCGCTGGAACCCATGCTCATGGTGAGAGTGGCCTCCGAGAAACCCATGGCATCAGCGCCCGCACCCAAACCAAAAAAGAAGACCTCAGGACCAATAGCGATCGTGGATGATGTACATCCTGAGCCTTCGGACGATGCCGATGCCCAGGATGATGATACGGCTCCATTACACCCGCTATCCGATCCGATCCCAGTTGAAAGCAACGATCCCGGACCGATCATCGCCACCACACCCGCGCCACCCACCATGCACCCGGAGATCAGGCCGTACTACACACGATGCACCGGCTCAAGAGAAGAGATCGACGCATGCACGGAAGCAAAGATCAAGCGACACATCGAAAAGCACATCTCGATCCCTTTCACTCAGAAAGGCGTTGTGGCGACAACGGTCACATTCGAGATAGACGCTGATGGTTCGATCGGTAAGATCCATTGTGCGCCCAAGGTGCCACAGGAGATCGAGAATGAGATCAGGCGCGTGATCGGCATTCTGCCGGAATTCATCCCCGGAACGCAGGGTGGCCATGCGGTACCTGTGTATTACCAGATACCACTGGTGATGCGCAGGGCTTGATCCGGGAATGCACAAAGAAGCCGCGACGGGCGCGGCTTCTTTGTGTTTCGCTCTGTGTTCCTCAGATGATCAGCATGGCATCGCCATAACTGAAGAAGCGATACTTCTCCTTGATGGCCACCTTGTAGGCTTCGATCACCTGTTCATATCCTCCGAAAGCGCACACCATCATCAACAGCGTGCTTTCAGGCATATGGAAGTTGGTCACCATGCTGTCCGCGATGCTGAAATCGTAGGGTGGGAAGATGAACTTGTTGGTCCAACCATTCATCGGCTTGATATGGTTGTCCGTGCTCACACTGCTTTCCACTGCGCGCATGGCCGTGGTTCCCACAGCGCACACCCGCTTCTTCAGATCCTTCGCTCTATTCACTATCTCGCAGGCCTCACGGGTTATGATCACCTGCTCGCTATCCGTTTTATGCTTTGTAAGATCCTCCACCTCAACAGGCCTGAAGGTACCCAGGCCAATGTGCAGTGTGATCTCGGCGAATTGCATGCCCTTCAGCTCCATACGCTTCATCAATTCCCGGCTGAAGTGCAGACCTGCCGTGGGTGCGGCGACAGCACCTTCATGCTTGGCGAAGATGGTCTGGTACCGTTCCACATCGCTTGGTTCGGTTTCCCGCTTGATGTACCGTGGCAATGGTGTTTCTCCCAACTCGGTAATGGTACGCTTGAACTCATCGTACGTACCATCGAACAGGAAGCGCAGGGTACGGCCCCGGCTGGTGGTATTATCGATCACCTCGGCCACCAACTCATCATCCTTGCCGAAATAGAGCTTGTTCCCGATGCGGATCTTGCGGGCTGGATCCACGATCACATCCCACAACAGGCTCTCGCGATTCAATTCGCGAAGCATGAACACCTCGATCTTGGCACCGGTCTTTTCCTTATTGGCCCACATGCGGGCCGGGAATACCCGGGTGTTGTTCAGAATGAAAGTGTCCCCTTCATCGAAATGATCCAGGAGGTCCTTGAACTTCTTGTGTTCGATCCTACCATCCTTGCGGTGCAGCACCAGTAGCCTGCTGGCATCACGATCCTTGGTGGGGTAAAGGGCGATCTGCTCCTTCGGCAGGTTGAATTTGAATGCGGTAAGCTTCATTGGGTCTGATCGGGCTTACGGGCCCACGGCGGGTGTTTGGGGGGCCGAAGATAATGTCATTGGGAGGGGTTCGGCCAAGAGAATGAAGATCAAACACTTGCAATGACCTTTGTCAGCTTCCACAAGGTCAACGTTCTTTCAACGGCGCTATGTGTTCGGCCCATTCCATCGGCGATAGCGCGTCTTCCACTTTGTACGTGCCGATCGCGGTGCGCCGCAGGGTGCTTAGGTAGGCGCCGCAACCCAATTCCTGGCCGATATCATGGGCCAGTGAACGGATGTAGGTGCCCTTGCTCACATGTACCTCGAAACGCAACTGCCCATCCAGCAGATCCAGTAGGTCCAACCGGCTTATGATCACTTTTACAGGCGGCATCTCGATGCTGGCACCTCCCCGGGCAAGATGGTAGCCCCGTTCGCCCTCATGGCGCTTGGCGGAATACAATGGCGGGCGCTGCATCACTTCGCCTATGTGGCGGTCCATCACCTCCCGGATATGCTTTTCCTGCAAGTGCCGCCACTCACCACCGGCCACAGGTTCCGTCTCACCATCGTAGCTGGGGGTTGTTGCACCCAATGTCATGGTTCCCGTATAGACCTTCTCCTGCCCGGTTATCTCAGGCAATTTTTTTGTGAATGGACCATAGGCGAGGATCAACAGGCCAGTGGCCAGCGGGTCGAGTGTTCCGGCATGGCCCACCTTGAAATTCCGGCGCCGCACCACGCTGCGCATGGCACCGCGTATCTTTTTCACCACATCGAAGCTCGTCCAGCCAAGTGGCTTGTCCACAAGGATCAATCCTCCCGTGTCCGGGGTGAATACATGCTTTATGCGGCCAGCGATCACCATGGCCTCCTCACATCATCTGCATGGGCACATTCAACAGGTAGAGCACGATGATGGCTCCGCCCACCAGAATGCGGTACCAGCCGAATGCCTTGAATCCGTGCCTGCTGAGAAAGGCGATGAAAGTGCGTATGGCGATGATGGCCACAACGAATGCCACCGCATTACCGATCGCGAACACCTCCAGATGCCGCGTGGTGATCTCGCCCCCAACCTTCACATAGTCGTAGATCGATTTCATGGTGGCACCCAACATCGTGGGCACCGCCAGGAAAAAGCTGAATTCGGCGGCATGGGTGCGCGTAAGGCCTTGTGAAAGACCGCCAATGATCGTGGCCGCACTGCGTGAAACGCCCGGTATTATGGCGAGGCATTGGAAAACACCGATGGTGACCGCCTGCTTGTACGAGATCCTTTGGTGCCCTTGTGCACTTCCGCCAGGTGTCCAACGGTCTATGAAAAGGAACACGATGCCACCTAGGAAGAGCATGATACCCACCACCAGAACATTCTCCAGCATGGCATCGATGATGTCCTTGAAAAGGATGCCTGCCAGCACAGCGGGCAGTACCGCGATGAACAGCTTGTAGTACAGATCCATTCCCTGGAAGAACCGCTTCACATAAAGCACCACCACACTAAGGATGGCACCAAGCTGAATGGCCACCGTGAAGAGTTTTACAAAATCATCCTGGGCTATGCCCATGATGGTGGAACCGATGATCATGTGGCCGGTGCTGCTCACCGGAAGGAATTCGGTGAGCCCCTCGATGATGGCGAGGATCACCGCCTGCAAAATGCTCATGGCCGCTGCTCCTCCCGGTCGCTACGCTTCATGATCGCGTATACGATGAAGATGTATCCCGCCAGGGTGACAAGCGGTGCGATCGTGATCCGGCGCACGCTGAAGATCTCCTCATTGAACACATTCGGATCACCACTCCCTCCCCCGCTCATCAAGATGAAACCCAAAATGATGATGCCGATGCCGGCGAGGAGCATTTTGTAGTTCTCCGCAGTGAACGGCAGGTCGTTGGAATGTTCCGGACGTTGGGGTGTTCTGGCCATCTATCAGCTCCAATGGAGTTCTTCAGAATTCATGCGAAGGTAACGGCCTACGGCGAACCAGGTGGAAATGAAGGAGATCATCAACCCCACCAACACCACGCCCCCAAAAAGCAGGGCGAGGGTCCTGGGATCCATGAACGCGAGCAGGTCTGGCATATATCGTCTGCCGAGATGGATCAACGCCACCAAGGCCCCTATGGCCAGCGCAGAGCCCGCCACGCCCTGCCAGAAACTTTGCCCCAGGAAAGGTTTTTTTATGAACCATTTTGTGGCGCCCACCAGGTGCATGGTACGTATGAGGAAACGCCGGCTATAAATGGAAAGCCTGATCGTGTTGTTGATCAACGCCACTGCCACAACAAGTAGCAGCACGGTGAAGGCGAATATGATCAGGCCGATCTTACCCATGTTCTCATCGATGTTCTCCACTACCGCGGCATTGTAGGCCACCTCCTGCACCCGTGGATCCTGCTGAAGATGCTCGGCGATCCATTTCAGACTGTCCGGCCGTGCATAGCGGGCATCGATCCGTAATTCCACAGAAGGCAGAAGCGGATTACTGCCCAGGATCCCCAGGAAATCCTCACCGAGATCCTGCTTCAACTGCTCTGCCGCCTCATCCGCGGTCACATACCGCGTCTCGTTCGTGAAATCCTCCGTATCCAGTTCCTTGCGGAACTGCATCACATCCACCTCCTTGAGATCCCGCTTCAAAAAAAGCTCCACCCGGACGTTCTCGCGGAAATAATGCTCCAGGGCCTGTGCATTCAACACAAGGAAACCAAGTATCCCCAGCATGAAGAGCACCAGCGCGATGCCGATCGTTGTGCTCACACTCGAAGTGCGCGTGCGGGCCCTGTAATGACGGTCCATTCCCATGCTCCGATCGCCGCAGGTCCATTTACACGCGGCAAGCGCAAATGTAACCGGCCCCGGCATGCGGCTCCGGCTACATTTGCATGCGGTTTCAACCATAGGATATGCATTACGATCACAAGGCGATCGAGGAGAAGTGGCAGAAAGAGTGGCGCAAGCGGGCCACATACCGGGTAACAGAGGATCCCTCTCGACCCAAGTATTACGTGTTGGACATGTTCCCGTACCCAAGCGGTGCCGGCCTTCACGTGGGGCATCCGCTCGGGTACATCGCCAGTGATATCGTGGCTCGCCATAAGCGGCAGCAAGGCTATTGCGTGCTGCACCCCATGGGTTATGATGCCTTCGGCCTGCCCGCCGAGCAGTACGCCATACAGACCGGGCAGCAGCCGGCGGTGACCACCGGGGTGAACATCAAGCGCTATCGAGAGCAACTCGATCGGATCGGCTTCAGCTTCGATTGGGAGCGGGAGGTGCGCACCAGTGATCCCTCCTATTACAAATGGACCCAATGGATCTTTCTCCAACTGTTCAACAGCTGGTATGATCCCCGGAAGAATAAAGCTGGACCGATCGAGGCCCTCGTGGAGCATTTCGAACTGCAGGGTTACGAAGGACCGCGGGATCCGATCCTGACCGGTGGCATTGAAGAAGAGATCGCGGCATTCACGGCCAGTGAATGGAAAGCGTTCGATGAGCGTACAAAACAGCGCATACTACAGAACTTCCGGCTGGCCTATCTAAGTGAAGCATGGGTGAACTGGTGCCCCGCATTGGGCACCGTGCTCGCTAACGATGAGGTGAAGGATGGTGTGAGCGAACGCGGTGGCCATCCAGTGGAACGCAAGCGCATGCCACAATGGAGCCTGCGTATGACCGCCTATGCCCAACGGCTGCTGGATGGACTGGACTATATTGCTTGGAGCGAAAGCATCAAGGAAGCGCAGCGCAACTGGATCGGCAGAAGCGAGGGAGCGCTGGTGCGGTTCGTACTCGCAGGGGGCCCCACCCCTGACTTCATCGAAGTATTCACCACCCGCCCCGACACCCTCTTCGGTGTCACTTTCGTTACCCTTGCCCCGGAGCATGAGCTGGTGCAGCGCATTACTACGGCGGAGCGGCGCGCCGAAGTGATGGCCTATGTGGATAAGGCTAAGAATCGAAGCGAACGCGAACGGCAGGCCGATGTGAAACGTGTGAGCGGTGTCTTCACCGGGGCATACGGTATCCATCCATTCACCGGAGAAAAGATCCCCGTGTGGGTGGGCGATTATGTGCTGGCCGGTTATGGCACAGGCGCGGTGATGGCCGTTCCCGGTGGTGATCAACGTGACTGGAACTTCGCGAAACATTTCGATCTCCCGATCGTTGCGGTAACCGAGGGGGCGAACATTGAAAAGGAAGCCGATGAACGGAAGGATGCCACCATCATCAACAGCGGCTTCTTGAGTGGGCTGCCTGTTGCTGAAGCGATCACGCGTGCCATCGATGAATTGGTGAAGATCGGCGCGGGCGAACGCAGGATCAACTACCGCCTGCGCGATGCGGCTTTCGGAAGACAGCGTTATTGGGGTGAACCGATCCCGATCTATTACAAGGAAGGTGTGCCCTATCCCGTCAAGGAGGAACACCTGCCGATCGTGTTGCCAGAGATCGACAAATTCCAGCCCACCGAAACAGGTGAGCCGCCCCTTGCCCGCGCGAAGGATTGGCTCTATTCCCCTCTCCTTGGGAGAGGGGCAAGAGATGAGGGTCATCCCCTGGAGACCACTACAATGCCCGGCTGGGCGGGCAGCAGTTGGTATTTCCTGCGCTACATGGATCCAAAGAATGCGGAGCGATTCGCTTCAGAGGAAAAGGTGAACTATTGGAAACAGGTCGATCTATACATGGGTGGTGCCGAACATGCCACCGGCCATCTACTGTACTTCCGCTTTTGGACAAAGTTCTTGTATGATCGGGGCTGGATCCCCTTCGATGAACCTGTGAAGAAGCTGGTGAATCAGGGGATGATCCAGGGGGTGAGTATGATGGCGAACGTTGTGGTCGATCGGACCAACGGCACCGAACGATACCACCTGCTCTCTCCTGATGATCGACGTGAGGGCAGCTACCATCGGAACTACCTCGTTGATCATGTTTCATTCAAAGACGGGAAATATTTTATAGATCAACAAGGAGCGGAACGCACGAGACTGGAAGCGGCTTTCAGAGAATTCCATCTCGTTTCACAGGATCTCGTGGAGCTGAAGCCTGTTGTCGAAAAGATGTCCAAGTCCAAGTTCAACGTGGTGAACCCGGACGATATCATCGCCAAGTACGGCGCGGACACCCTTCGCCTTTACGAAATGTTCCTCGGCCCCATTGAGCAAAGCAAGCCCTGGGATACCAATGGCATCGAGGGCACCTTCCGCTTCCTGCGCAAATTCTGGAACCTGTTCCACGATGAAAAAGGGGAGTGGGCGGTGACCAATGATGAACCGGCAAAGGCCGAATTGAAAGTGCTGCACGCCACTATCAAGAAGGTCACGGATGATATCGAACGCATGAGTTTCAATACCAGCGTGGCGCAATTCATGATCGCAGCGAACACGCTAGGTGAATTGAAGTGCCGCAAACGCTTGATCTTGGAACCGCTGGTGATCGTGCTCTCACCATTCGCGCCGCACATCTGCGAAGAACTCTGGCAGCTGCTGGGCCATACAGAGAGTATCACCACTGCCAAATGGCCCGGGCATGATGAAAGCCATCTCGCCGAAGACAGTTTCAGCTATCCGATCAGCTTCAATGGAAAGACACGGCTGCAGCTGGAGTTCCCTCTGTCGCTTAGCAAGGAGGAGGTAGAGTCCGCCGTGCTAGCAGACCCCGAGGTGCAGCAGCGCCTGGAGGGCAAGGCTCCCAAGAAGGTGATCGTGGTACCCAGGCGCATCGTGAACATCGTGGTTTAGGCGAACCGCTGTGGGACATGGGGGCCTCTATCGGTCTGAATCAAGCGCATGCATTGGTATACACCCTTGGGCTCCGTACCTTTGCACCGCCATTTTAGAACGGGTCTAAATAAGCTCGTTCTTCAGGGGAATGTGCATTTGAACATGCTGAAGATCAACGACCTGCATGCCCGCATCGAGGGCAAGAGCATCCTCAAGGGCGTCACTTTGGAAGTGAAGCCCGGCGAAGTACACGCCATCATGGGACCGAACGGCTCCGGAAAAAGCACCCTCGCCAACGTTCTTGCTGGACGGG